>JBKJSE010000266.1:0-25298 GCA_046595925.1 Archangium sp.
TCGAAAGCGTCGGCTGCGCGGCCGAGTGGCATCTACTTCGTGATGGTCGACCGGTTCGCCAATGGCGATCGCAGCAATGACGGCCAGGCGTCGGTCGAAGATCCGCAGGGGTTTCACGGGGGTGATCTCCAAGGGCTCATCGAGCACCTCGACTGGATCAAGTCGCTCGGCTTCGACACCGTGTGGCTCTCTCCGATTTTCAAGATGCGCACCGACACGTGGCACGGGTTCGGCGCCTTCCACGGGTACTGGACGTGGGATCTCGCTGCGCTCGAGCCGAAGTTTGGTGACGAGCTGTTGCTCGCTCAGCTTCGATCCGAGCTCGATCGCCGAGGCATGAAGTTGATGCTCGACCTGGTGCTCAATCACGTGGGGCCTGATGCGCCGCTGCTGACGAGCCAGCCGGGCTGGTTTCACAAGCGGGGCGGGGTGACCGATTGGAACGACCCCACGCAGCTGGTGATGAACGACGTGCACGGCCTGCCGGATCTCGCGACTGAGCAGGACGCCGTGTTCGAGTACCTGCTCGGCGCTGCCCGGAGGTGGCTTCCGGGTCGCTCGACCTGACGGCTTCCGGCTCGACGCCGTCAAACACCTGCCGCTGGAGTTCTGGGCGAAGTTCAACGGCTCGTTCGACTTCATGCTGCTGGGCGAGTTGCTCGACGGCGATCCCGGCGTGGTCGCGAAGACGTGGAAGGAGGGCCGCTTCACGTCGATGTTCGACTTCCCGCTCGGCTTCGCGATCGCCGACGTGTTCTGCCGGGGTGAGTCACCCGCGAAGTTGGCCGCGGTGCTCACGAACGATCGCCGCTACCCCGATGCGTCTGCGCTGGTGACGCTGGTCGACAATCACGACCTGCCGCGAATCTTGAGTCAGTGCGGCGGCGACGTGGAGAAGGTGAAGCAGGCGCTCTCGTTTCTCATCGCCATGCGCGGCACGCCTTCGATCATCTGGGGCACCGAGGCGGGCTTCGAAGGCGCGAAGGAGCCAGACAACCGGCGGTCGATGCGCTTCGTCGAGCATCCACTCAAACAGCACATCGCGAAGTGGATGAAGCTGCGGTTCGAGTCAGCCGCTCTTCGTGAAGGCGTGGCCGTGCCGGTGGACGTGACGAAAGAACGCGTGGTGATCGCGCGCATCGCTCCCGATGGCAGCACGGTGAACGTGAAGATCGAAGGGGGGAGGGTGACGGTCGAAGAAGTGGCGCGCTCTCAGGTTCCGAAGGGAACGAAGCGAGTGACCTTGAGCGGCACCGGCTCCGTCGTCGGCTCGGGCCCTGAGTTCGGTGACTGGGATCGCAGCAAGGCGCGGTCACTGCCACTCACGGTCGATCTCCCGCTCAACGGCGCCTTCGAGTTCAAGCGCATCATCAACGGCGAGTGGGAAGCCGGCCCCAACCGGTTGCTCTTCGTCACCGAGACGACGGGCGAGGTTTCGCTTTGATCGCCATGCTCATGGTGTTGCTCGCTTCCGCGCCCGATGCGGAATCGGTCGGCTCGGTTGATGGCCCCTTCCTCTGGGCTGACGCCCGCGGATCTGCCGCCTCCGCCTCCTTTCAAGGAGAGCCGTCGATGGTGCTGCCACTGGCAGGCATGTTCGCCGGCGGCTCGTCGATTCTCGGCCAGGGTCAGCTCTTCGGCGGCTGGGGCTTCCGCGTCTTCAACCGCAGGCTCTCGCTCACCGCCGCGCTGACGGGCACGGTCGTGGCGACGGATGCGTATTTTGAGGAGATCAATCGGCAAGCCTGGTTCGACCTGGCGCCGCTGCTGCTCACGGCTGCGATGACGCTGCCCCTCGACGGCCTGGTACTCGTGCCGATGCTCGGCGTCACGTTGCCCACCCGCAACGGCTTCGGTTCTGATCCCGTCATCGCGCTGCAACCGCAGGTGAGGGTTCGCGCCCAGACCGGCTCGTTGTTGTTCGGCGCTGCTGCGTACCTGAATGTGCCCGTCGTGACGCTTTGGGGCCCGCAGGACAATGAGACTTTCGTGCCGCGCCGATGCCTTCCTGAGACAGCCCGCTGCCGAATGCCGGTCGGGCGTGAACACTGGAGGATTGGCCTCTCGCTCCAGGCCGAGTTCTGGGCGTGGCAGGGGCTTTCGGTGGGGCTCCGCGTGGGGGCTGAGCTCCGCGAAGAGGACCTGGGTCAGTTGTTCATTGCTTCAGGAAGCCCGGAAGGCGTGGCGTTCATCCCCTCGTGGACAGCCCTTGATCTGAACGGCTCGATGTTCGCCAGCTGGGCTCTGACAGACCACTTCGGAGTCACCACGACCTTCGGAAACACGTGGGGCCGCCATGCTTCGGTCGCATTCGGGAGCATCGTCGGAGCTTCATGGGAAGCCACGCTCTCGGTCTGGTTCCGCACCGACGCGCGCCTCAACCGCTTCTGGCTCGACCGCTGAAAATGACTGAGGCCCAGTCTCGGTGAAGAGACTGAGCCTCAGAAGGTTCATCAGAAAGCGGAAAGCTTAGCTGACGACGCGGACGTTCGCAGCCTGCAGGCCCTTAGGACCCTTGTTGACGTCGAACTCCACCTTCTGACCTTCAGCGAGGGTGCGGAAACCGTCGGCCGAGATCGCGGTGTGGTGGCAGAACACGTCGTCGCCCCCGCCGTCCTGGCTGATAAATCCGAAACCCTTCGCATCGTTAAACCACTTCACAGTACCGAGTGCCATTGACTTGATTTGCTTTCGTAATCGAGACCCGAAAAGGGGGTACTCGGCTCCGTCTTGTGGACGGGGCAAAGGGGTAATACCTGCTTTGCCTACACGGCACAAGCCCCCCCTCTGAGATCGACTGACGCCTTGCGTCATTACTCGTTGACTCGGGAATCAGCGAGCCCTATTCCGCCGGGGCAGCTGACTTCGTTTGGAGGCTCCAAATGGGCAACCGTCGGGTAGCGATCATCGGAGGTCTGCGGACCCCCTTCGTGAAGGCGAACACTGTCTTCAACGATCTCACGGCCCTCGATCTGGGTCGCATCGTCGTGCAGGAGTTGGTGCAACGCTACGACCTGGACCCTGATCAGATCGACGAGCTCGTCTTCGGCCAGGTGGTGCCGTCAATGACCGCCTCCTCGATCGCGCGTGAGCTGGTGCTGCTGTCGGGTCTGCCCCGCCGCATCGAGACGCACACCGTGATGCGCGCCTGCGCGACTTCAATTCAGGCGACCATCGACGTGGCCCGGTCCATCACCGAAGGCACGGCCCACGTGGGCATCGCCGGCGGCACCGAGTCGATGTCAGACCCGCCGATCTTCACCTCGCGTCCCCTCGCTCACGCCCTGGTCAGCGCCAGCAAGGCGAAGAACCTGGGCGCGCGTCTCAAGCCCTTCCAGCGGCTCAAGGGCCGCGACCTGCTGCCCGTGCCGCCTGCGATCGCCGAGTACACGACCGGCATGTCGATGGGCGACTCCGCAGAGAAGATGGCCAAGGAGAACGGCATCACCCGGTTGGAGCAGGATCAGATCTCTCTGGCTTCGCACCACAACGCCGCGCGCGCGTGGAAGGCCGGGTACTTCAAGGACGAGGTGATGTCGGTGCCCGTTCCTCCGAAGTACAAGGAAGTCGCCGCGACCGACAACCTGGTGCGTGAAGACACCTCGCTCGACGCGCTCACCGCGCTCAAGCCGGTCTTCGATCGCCGCTACGGCACGGTCACCGCCGGCAACGCTTCTCCGCTCACCGATGGCGCCGCCGCGCTCATCTTGATGAGTGAAGAGAAAGCGAAGGCGCTGGGCTACGAGCCGCTCGGGTTCCTCAAGTCGTACGCGTTCGCCGCGACCGACCCGGGTGATCAGCTGCTGCAGGGGCCGGCCTACGCCGCGCCCATCGCGCTCGACCGCGCTGGCATGAAGCTGTCCGACATCGAACTCATCGACATGCACGAGGCCTTCGCCGCGCAGATCGCCTCCAACATTCAGGCCTTCGGTTCCAAGGCCTTCGCTCAGAAGATCGGCCGCAAGTCGGCGCTGGGTGAAGTGAACCGCGACAGGCTCAACGTCAACGGGGGCTCCATCGCTCTCGGTCACCCGTTCGCTGCCACCGGCGCGCGGATTCTTCACCAGTCCCTGCGTGAGATGAAACGACGCAACCTGGGGACTGCTCTCGTCACGGTCTGCGCCCAGGGTGGTCAGGGTGCAGCGGTCGTTCTGGAGCGTGCATAATGAGCACCCCTTCGAAGAACTTCTCGTACGCAGTGGAGAACGAAATCGCCGTCATCACCTTCGACATGGAAGGTGAGCCGGTCAACACCATCGCGCCCCAGATCAGCCAGGAGTTCGAGTCGTTGATGACGCGCGCTGCGTCTGACTCGACCGCGAAGGCGATCGTCTTCATCTCGGGCAAGAAGGACACCTTCATCGCTGGCGCGAAGATCGATTTCTTGTCGACGATCACCACCGCCGCTGAAGCGAGCTCACTGTCTCGTCAGGGCCAGGCGGGTTTCGATCGCCTCGACGCGCTGGAGAAGCCGGTGGTCGCTGCCATTCACGGCGCGTGTCTGGGCGGCGGTCTCGAGTGGGCGCTCGCGTGTGATTACCGCGTGGCGACCGACAGCCCGAAGACCTCGATCGGGTTGCCCGAAGTGCAGTTGGGCCTCATTCCCGGTGCAGGCGGCACGCAGCGACTGCCCGCGCTCATCGGCGCGCAGGCGGCGCTCGATCTGATCCTCACCGGCAAGAGCCTCAAGGCGAAGAAGGCGCTCAAGCTGGGCGTCATCGACGAGGTCGTGCCGACGCCGATCCTCCGGCAGATCGCCCTGACCCGTGCCGCTGAGCTCGCTTCCGGCAAGCTGAAGATCGAGCGGCGCCGCGGCATCACGCCGGTGCTCTCGAGCAGCAAGTCGTTCCCGGAGATCCTCAAGGGCCTGACCAACAAGGAAGCCTGGGCGGAGTTCGCGCTCGAGGACAACCCGCTCGGCCGCAAGCTGTTGTTCGACCAGGCGAAGAAGCAGTTGCTCAAGAAGACCCGCGGCAAGTACCCCGCGCCCGAGCGTGCGCTCGAGGTGGTGAAGGTCGGCCTCGAGAAGGGCATGAAGGCGGGCCTCGAGGCTGAAGCGGCTGCGTTCGGCGAGCTGGTGATGAACGACGTCAGCAAGCGCCTGGTCGAGATCTTCTTCGCCACCACCGCGATGAAGAAGGACAACGGCGTCAACGACCCCAAGGTGAAGGCGCGCGAGGTGCGGAAGATCGGCATGCTCGGCGGCGGCCTGATGGGCGCGGGCATCGCGTACGTGAGCTCGGCGCTGCAGGGCGTGCCCGTGCGCATCAAGGACAAGGACGACGCCGGTGCGGGTCGCGCGATGGCGCACGTGCGTGGGCTCTACGACGAGCGCGTGAAGCGCCGTTCGCTCACCTGGCGTGAAGCGGAGAAGCAGATGGCGATGGTCACCGCGACCACCGACTACTCGGGCTTCAAGAACGTCGACCTGGTGATCGAGGCGGTGTTCGAAGACCTCGCGCTCAAGCACCAGATGGTCAAGGAGGTCGAGAGCGTGTGTGGCCCGGAGACCATCTTCGCGTCGAACACCTCGTCGATCCCCATCACCGACATCGCCAAGGCGAGCAAGCACCCGCAGACGGTCATCGGGATGCACTACTTCAGCCCGGTCAACAAGATGCCGCTGCTCGAGATCATCACCCACAAGGGCACCAGCGATCTCGTCACTGCGACTTGCGTGGAGGTCGGCAAGAAGCAGGGCAAGACGGTGATCGTCGTGAACGACGGCGTGGGTTTCTACACCTCGCGCATTCTGGCCCCGTATCTGAACGAGGCGGCCTTCCTGCTCTCGGAAGGCGCTGACATCGCCGAGCTCGATCGCGCGCTGGTCGACTTCGGGTTCCCCGTCGGTCCCATCACGTTGCTCGATGAAGTGGGCATCGACGTGGCCGCGAAGGTCTCGAAGATCATGCACGCCGCGTTCGGGGAGCGAATGCTCGCGCCGGATACGACGGAGGCGCTGGTGAAGGAGGGCCGCCTGGGTCGCAAGGCTCAGAAGGGCTTCTATCTCTACGAGAACGGCAAGAAGACCGAGGTCGACACGTCGATCTACGCGCTCACGCCGCAGGGCAAGGACCGCAAGCGGTTCGATCGCTCCGAGATGGCCGAGCGGTGCGCGTTGCAGATGGTGAACGAGGCGATTCGATGTCTGGGCGAGGGCATTCTGCGCAGTCCTCGCGACGGCGACATCGGAGCGATCTTCGGCCTGGGGTTCCCTCCGTTCCTGGGCGGGCCGTTCCGCTACACGGACGCGCAGGGCCACGGGAAGATCCTGCAGCGCACCGAGCACTATCAAGAAAAGTTGGGCCGGCGGTTCACGCCTGCTCCGTTGCTGCTCGAGTCGGTGAAGACCGGTCGCAAGTTCCACTGAACCTGTCTCCCTCGCCCTAAGAGACTGGTGAAATAGGTCGCCCACCGCTCCCCCCGAGCACAGTCGAGGGGTCACTGCCCTCTCGAAGCAGAGGTAATCCCTCGACTCCGCTCGGGAGGAACGGTGTTCACTCGTATTGTCAACACCCTCCCAAAGGGAGAGGGAGACAGGACTCATGCTCACGCATCCATCACTCGCGGTCTTCAAAGACCTTCCACTTCCGGAACGTCTCTTCGTGCGAGCGCGCCTGTTCTCTGCGCCGCTCGAGGAACTCACCGCGCGCGTCAAAGGCGAACGCATCCTCGACGTGGGCTGTGGCCATGGCCTGCTCTGTTCGTTGATGGCGGTCGGCTTTCCCGATCGATCGATCGTCGGCATCGACACCGACCCGAAGAAGATCGACTGGGCGCGCCGCTCCATCGGCAAGCTCGGCAACACCCGCTTCGACGTGATGAACGTCGAGCGGCTCGCTTCACTCGAGGCCGCCACCTTCGACACGATCACCGTGAGCGACGTCTTGTACCTGCTGCCCGAGAGCGACTGGCCCGACTTCCTCGCGGCCTGTCACCAACTGCTCAAGAAGGGCGGGGTGCTGCTGCTCAAGGAAGCGGAAGATGACGGCGGTTGGCGCACCCGCAAGGCGTTGCTGCAGGAGCAGGTGATGGTGCGACTGCTCGGACGCACCAAAGGCAGCGGCGGGCTCGGCTTCTCAACCCGTGAGAGAACGCAGGAGCTGCTCACGCGCGCGGGCTTCAATGTGCGTGAAACGATCTCGCTCAAAAAGGGCAGCACGACTGCGCATGTGCTTTTCCTAGCGGACTGCGTGTAGGCTTCGCTCCGTAAAAGGGGGCCCGGGTCACCTCGGGTCGGCTCTCTTCGGAGGTAATTCACTCATGGTTCGATTGTTCTGGGTTGCGCTTGCGAGCGCGTTCGTCTCGGCGTGTTCCTGCACGCAGGCTACGAAGTGCGCCACTTTCACCGATTGTCAGAGTGGTCAGGTCTGCACGATGGGGGAATGCCGCGCGACGATCGGCACGGGCAGCGGTCCGGGCAACGGCGGCGGTTCAGGGGGCGGCACTGGGAACGGCGGCGGAACGGGCACGGGCGGCGGCAACGTCACCACCGGCTGCGATCCCAGCCTGGGTGCGGCGAACCTTTCGCGCGACACCGACTGCGACGGCCTGTCCGACGCGGAAGAGTACGGCACCGACTACGGCAACGGCGCGCACACCAATCCCTGCAACTCCGACACGGACGGCGACGGCGTGTCCGACGGCGTCGAGATGGGCAAGTCGATGACGGTGGCCGCTGCGTGCGGCGCGACCTTCGTGGCCGACTCGGACACCAACTCGAAGTCGAACCCCACCGTGGCTGACACCGACGGCGACGGCGTGAGCGATGGCACCGAAGACGCGAACCACGACGGGCGCAGGCAGCCGACCGAGACCGACCCGGTGAAGAAGGACACGGACTGCGACGGTTACTCCGACGGCGAAGAGCGGATGATGGCGGGTGGTTGCGTGACCGACGGCACCAAGCGCGACACCGACGGTGATGGTCTGCCCGATGGCGTCGAGGGTGGTCTCCAGCCGGTCGGAGCGGATCCCACGGGCTGCATGTACACGGTGGCGACCTACGACGCGGACAACGGCACCAACACCAACGCGTGCAACGCCGACAGCGATGGCGACGGCATTCAGGACGGCGCCGAAGACACCAACTTGAACGGCCGCGTCGACATGGGCGAGCTGAACCCCACCAACATGGCCGACGGCATGGGCGTGGCCCAGCAGGCGTGCGCGACGCAGAACCTGCGGCCGATCACCTTCCATTCGAGCGGCGCGAGCGACGTGCAGTTGGCGCTGGTGCCCGAGTTCGCCGAGGTCTCGCGCGTCAATCGCGTCACCACCGGTGGCACCGAAGAAGCGGGTTTCGTCTTCTACGATCCGTCCACCAAGGTGGCGGGCCTGGCGATTTCCAAGACGCCGACCGGTGGCACCACGACGTCTGAAGAGGCTGATGGCCGCTCGAAGATTACGGGTGTGTCGGGCCCGCTGACGCAGACGTTCACCACGTGGGACGGCTTCCCCGCGGTGCGCGCGATCTACGACGTGAGCGGGGCGGGTGACTCGAAGGCGAAGGTCAACGCGATCGTCCAGAACTACCTGGGCATGAACGCGACGGGCCTGCTGACCGGCACGGCCGCGAACGGGCCGTTCAAGGTGATCGCCGAGTACGTGGTGCGCACGCCGACCCGCGCGGTCGTGGTGATCGCGTTGGTTCCCGCGAGCCTCTACACGGGCCAGGCGCTCTTCCGTGCTGACGACGCTGCCGGTGGCACCGCGGTCGCGCAGTTGGGTGACTTCGCGAACACGCAGTGCGAGGTCTTCGCCGCGACGGTGAACCAGAAGGTCGACTTCCTCTGGGTGGTCGACGACAGCTGCTCGATGGCGAGCTCGCAGACCGCCACGGCGACCGCGGCTTCGCTCTTCGGCGCCAAGCTGATGACCGCCGGCCTCGATTGGCGTGCGGCGGGTGTGAGCACCGGCTGGTACCCGTCTGGGTACAACGGCTCGCTGCGTGATTGGACGACCTCGATTCCCACGTTGCAGAGCTGGTTCTCGGGTGGCGGCAGCTTTGGTACGGGCGGCGACTCGAACGAGTCTGGGTTCTCGGGCGCTCAGACGTTCATGAATCGAACCGGAAGCCCGATGGCGGGACCGTTGCGCGCCGACGCGCAGGCCCACCTCATCTTCCTGACGGACACCGCAGACACGTCGGGCATTGCTGCGGCTGCCATGCAGACGTACCTGAACGCCCGCGTCACGACCCGCGCGGTCGCCCACGGCATCCTCTGTCCCGAAGGGTCTTCGTGCGACGACGCGCCTGAGCCCGCGGTCGGCAAGTACCACTCCCTCATCCGCGCGACCGGTGGCGTGATCGGCAACATCCAGGTGTTCAAGCCGGGGTCACCGACTCCGGCGCAGCAGGCGCAGCAGGCGGCGTTGATCGACGCCATCCTGAACGCGGTCATCGGAGGTACGGGCACGCAGCTGCAGCGCCCGCCCATCTCGGCCACCATCAAGGTCGCGATCGCCACCACGCGCGGCGCCTGCAACACCGCCGACGTTCCTCGCGATCGCACCAACGGCTGGGACATCGACTCGGCCACCCGCCGGATCGTGTTCTTCGGTAACTGCATACCCAGCGCGGCGGGCGTGCAGGTGGCCGTCAGCTACAAGTACTGGAACGACGGCTCGGCCGATCCGAACGGCGATGCCTGCGGCGGTACGTGCGTGGCTCCGTTGGTCTGCGACCCCGGTCAGCGCTCATGCGTGTGCTCGAGCAACTGCGGCGGGTGCGGCACTGGGTTCATCTGCAACACGACCACGTGCAGCTGCGATCCTGAGATCGGCTAGCTGGTTCGCCCCTCACCCCGACCCTCTCCCGAAGAGACTGGTGAAATAGGTCCACCACCGGTCCCCCCGAGCGGAGTCGAGGGGTCACTTGGCGCGCGATGCAGAGGTGGCATCTCGACTGCGCTCGATGCGAACGGTGGGTCTGCTGTTTCGGACGAAATCGCCGGCGAAGCCGGTACCCCTGCTCGGGATGAACGGTGTGCTTCAACACTCTCCCGAAGGGAGAGAGAGAACAGTTCTCTCGTCACGCGATCACCCCACGCGCGCCGATGACCCGATTCCGGCCCTGCCGCTTGGCCACGTACATCGCCTGATCGGCCGCGGAGAGCACCTGCTCGCCGCTCTTCCCGTCCTCTGGAAAGGTCCCCACCCCGATGCTCACGGTCACCTTCGCGGGCCACGGCGTCTTGCCGTCGTTGATCTTCTCTTCCACCGCCAGGCGCATGCGCTCAGCGACCTGCATCGCCTCGCTCTTGGTGGTCTCGGGCAGCAAGACCGCGAACTCTTCGCCGCCATACCGCGCGATGAGATCGGTCTGACGGAGATCGATGCTGAGCACCTCGGCCAGGCGGCGCAGCAGCTCGTCGCCGGCCGGGTGGCCCATCGCGTCGTTGACCTTCTTGAAGAAGTCCACGTCGACCATCAGCACGCCCATCGGCCGCTTGTGGCGATCGGAGCGCAGGATCTCGGCCTGCAGCTGCTCCTGAAAGCGGCGGTGGTTGAAGACGCCGGTCAAGCCATCGGTGACGGCCAGGCGCTCGAGCCGCGCGTTGGCGTCTTGCAGCTCTTTGGTGCGCTCGGCGACAGAACGTTCGAGGTTCTCGCGCTCGTGCTGGAGCGCAGAGGCCATGCGGTTGATGGTGTTGGTGAGCTCACCCAGCTCAGAGCCGCGCAGCGGAGGAACGCGCGTCGACAGGTGCCCCTCACCCATCCGGCGCACCGCGGTCTGCAGCGTGCGCACCGGCCTGACCACCAGGCGATCGAGCCCCACGAAGAGGATCGCGCCCAGCACCAGGAAGAGCGCCGCCGAGGTGATGCCCAGGCGCAGGCGCGTGCGCTCGAGCTGCGCCCCGAGACGTTCCAGCGAATACGTCGCGGTCACCGTGCCCCAGCGAATGCCTGAGACCGCGGGCACCGAGATGCGGAAGAGCTGGCCCTGCTGTTCCCAGGTCACGCCCTCGACCTGCGTGGCGGTCTGGCTGAAGGCGTCGCTGGCGATGGTGTTGAAGCGCTCCGGCTCACTGTGGGCCAGCACACGGCCTTGATCGTCGAGCACCGCGAGCTCCTTCAGGTCGCGCTCTCGCATCGAGTCGGAGAACTGGGCGATCAACGTGTCGAGCCCGCTCATGTCGTTCTGCGCGATGTTGACGGCGACGGTGACGCCGATCGACTGGAGCACCTTCTCGTTGCGCAGCCGGAAGTCTTCCACCGACTCGCGCTGCTCTCGGCGAACCTCGAGAAAAGTACCCAGCGCCAACGCCAGAGCCACGATTCCCGGCACCAGCAACGTCAGTTGCCCTCTGATCCCCATCCGGCTGTGGATGTTTGCACTTCCCTCGGGAGAAGCCCACACACCGTTCACCCGCTTCGCCGGCGATTTCACCCGGTCCTCCCGCGAGGTGTGAAGGGTTGGGGGTTCAGCTCTCGACGGCGCGGGGCTTGGCGGCCTGCATCTGCTGCACGGTCACCGACTGATTCCGGCCGTGCCGCTTGGCGTAATACAGGCACTGGTCAGCCAGCTCGATGAGCTGCGGCTTCTCCATCGCCACGTCAGGGAAGGTCGCGACGCCCAGCGACATCGTCACCTTGAGCGGACCCTGGTCGGTCTGGAAGACCTCCTTCAAGATGCGCTCGCGGATGCGTTCGGCGATCGCGTGCGCGCCCTTCGAGTCGGTCTCAGGCATCACGATCGCGAACTCTTCGCCGCCGTAGCGGGCCACGATGTCGGTGTCGCGCGCCTGCTCCTTGAGGATCTTCGCGACGCCCTTGAGCACCTGGTCGCCCATCGGGTGGCCGTACGTATCGTTGACCGACTTGAAGTGATCGATGTCGGTGAGGATGAACGACAGCTTCCGCGAGTACCTTCGCGCGGTGGCCAGCTGCTCGTCGAAGCGGGCCTGGAACGTGCGGTGATTGACGAGGCCTGTCAGACCATCGGTCGTGGCCATCTTTTCCATCGCCTCGAAAAGCTGCGCCCGGAGCACGGCCTGCGCTGCCTGAATCGCGATCACCTCGAGCATGCGCAGCTCGTCGCTGTCGAACGCCGCCTTCTTGCGCGAACCCGTCACCAGCGTGCCCAGAATGCGATCACCCGCCACGAGCGGGAAGATCTTGAGCGACTGCAGCCCGCGGATCTGCGTGTCGTCGTCGAAGATGATCTGCCGATCCATCGCGCCCGCATCACGACCAGGCAGCGGGGCGCCGTACCGCACCACGTTCGCCACCAGGCCATTGTTGTCGCTGAAGGTCTGACCCTCGAGCGCGCGGCCGGCCGACGTCACGCCCGTCATCCGCATGATCCGGTGCGCGCGCGCCCCATCCTGCTCGGACACCAGGGTGACCGCGCAGAACTCCAGCGGCGCGACCTGGCGTGCGCTCTCGAGCACCGCGAGGAACACCTGCTCGGGGGAACCGGCGCGGTTCAGCTCTTCGATCGCGCGGAAGAACCGGTCCTTCTCATCGCGGGACCGGCGGATGTAGCCCATCACCCGCTCGACTTCGATCGCGCGCAGCACTTCGCCGCCGATCACCTGCAGCAGGTGCTCGTCTTGCTCGGAGAACGGCTTGTTCTCGAGGCGATCGGCCACCAACACCCCGCGCAGCAGCCCGCCGCCTTCGACGATCGGTACCGCCAGCACCGCCCCGATGTCAGGGCCGCCCGCCTCGTAGTGCGTCACGCCCTTCAGACCCGAGCTCGAGTTCATGCGCACCGGCACCCCGCGCTTGAGCAACGCGCCGAAGATGCCTTCCCCTGCCGCGAAGCGCTCGCGCTGAATCTGCTCTGAGCTCGAGCGGCAATCGTGCAGCTTGAGTGAGCGATCATCAGAGGTGAGCAGGAAGACCGCGACGGTGTGCGTGTGCAGCGAGGTCTCTGCCACCTCGAGCGCGCTGCCCGTGGCGCCTTCGATCTCCTTGACCGCGGCGACCAGCCACTTCTCCTGATCCTTGACGCCGGGAAGGCTGTCGTTGGCGCCGCTCGAGACGAGGCGGAAGGTGCGCGCGCGCTCCTCGATGTCTTTGATCTTGTTCTTCACCGCGTCTTCTTCGGCGCGGCGCGCGACAGCCATGCGCGTGGAGAGCACGAGGTGGTACAGCCCGGCGAAGAGCCCCAGGAACAACGCGCGGCCCAGGAACACGCCCCAGCGCTCGGGCAAGGTGAGCAGCGCATCGAAGAGCACCGCGCTGCCCAGCAACGTGCCGGCCGCGGGCCTCGCGAGGAACGTCACCAGGAACGCCATCAGCAGGTAGACGATCGGGAAGAGCTGCTCTCCGCCGAGCGAGACGCCGATGAACGCGGCCGACAGCAGCGTGCCGCCGAACTCGAGCTCGTCGCGCAGCAGCAACGACGCCTTCGACATCGAGCGGCGTACGCGGCGAATGGTCGAGAGCACCCCGCCCAGCACGAGCAAGCCGACGGCGGCGCCATCGAACCAGGCGAGCCCATCGATCGTGCGGAAGCGCCCCCGCGCGAGGAACGCGAAGACCAACAGCACGCCGGCAGAGGGCACCAGGCGCACGAGCACCTGCATCCACTTTCCCGGGGTGAAAGCCATCGACCTGCTGTGACGAGGCGTGACGATTGGCGTCATGGAGTCTCCAGGTTGAAGACGATCTCTCCACTGCGAACGAGGCCGAGGCTCTCTCGGGCCGCGCGCTCGATGGCGGCGGGCTCACTGCGCACGCGCTGCACTTCGCGCTTCAAGCGTGCGTTGTCGGTGCTCAGCCTCGCGTTTCGATCTTCGAGCGTGTGCAGGTCGCGCTTGAGCCGGGCGTAGCGGCGAAAACCGCCCTCGGCTGAGAGGGAAACCACCGCGAACAGAAACGCGATCGCCACTGATGCCCAAACCACTTGTCGCCGGCGATCCATTCGAGTCGCCAAGGTACCAGCGGCGATCGACCCGGCAAGAAAACCGCTACAGGCTGCAACGGGGTGCGAAGTTGCCGACATCACTAGGAAAGACCGCCCGAAAGGGCGAGCATCGAGGTGCTCATGTTCGCTCCTCGTCACACGATCTTCATCGGCCCCGGAAAGCTGCCCGATGAGCTGCGGCATGTGCTCGCCAAACGCGCCGGAGCACCCCAGCCGGACATCGCGATCCAGGTGCCCCGGCTGCTCGCCATCTTCGAGAACGCGTCCGACGCCGAGCGCATCGCCTCGCAGGTTCAGCGCCTGAAGATCGGGGTGGCCGTCGCCGGCCCCGAGCAACCGCCTTCCGAGGTCGGTTGGGGCATCGCCACCTCCTTCGAGTTCTTCGACAAGACGTGGCGCGTGGGCACCTCGATCGGCGACCTGCAGGTCTTCTCGCCCAGCGACGTGACCGCCATCACCCTGCTCGATTGGCGTCCCGACGAAGGTGCGGCAGATCGCGCGGCGTTGCTCACGCTGCGTGACGCCCGCCCCGTGATGCTGCGCGCCAGCGTCCTCGACACCGTCTCTCGTCAATCGGTGCCGATGGAAGGCATCCGCCGGATCAACGAGTTCCTCGACGCCGCGGCGCTGGTGCTCACCCCCGAGGTCAAGATCCGTTCGCGTCGGCTGGCCGAAGCCGACTTCCGCGGTGCGGGTCTCGAGCTCACCGGCGACCTGCTTCCGCTCGTGCTCTCGGTCGTCGATGCGGTCGACTCGATGCCGGGCCAGCTACCGCAGCCGTTGCAGGGCAAGCCGCAGGTCCCCGTCGCCAAGCCCGCGCATCAGACCGGCCTCGCCGCGCTCAGCGCGTGGATCCTCTACCTGGTGAGCCTGTCGTCGCTGGTGCTCTCGCTGGCCTACTTCACCATCGCGATCTTCACGTGGAACCTGTGGGCGGTGGCCATCAACGGCAGCATCGGCCTCGCGCTCGGCGCCTGGGGCACCCGCCGCTTCATGTGGTCGCGCTGGTTGGGCAAAGCGAACTGGGGCGAGAGCACGCCGATTCCGAGCTGGCCCATCGCGTCGTCAGAGCCCGGCATTCAGCCCCGCCCGCTCGAGCTGATCCTCGACGCGATCGCGCTGGTCGCCGTCTGCATGGGCGCGCTGGGTGAAGGCCTCGTGCGACAGCTCAGCCTGTGGTCGTTGCCATTCATTCTGCTGGCCGTGCTCACGAGCGCCGTCGCCGTCTACGAGGCCTGGCAGCGGGAATGAGTCTCATCGATCGGCTGCGAGGCCGGCGCGTGGGCGTCGTGCTGTCGGCGGGCTACTTCGGCTTTTACGGACACGCGGGCTTCGTCGACGGCCTGCTCGGTCACGGCATCACACCCAGCGCGTGGGCCGGCACTTCGGCTGGGGGCATGATCGCCGCCTTCGCCGCCGCGGGCATCACGCCGGTCCGCATGGCGCAGCTGGTGCTCGAGCAACGGCGCGAACACTTCTGGGATCCCGATTACCTCGGGATCGCGGTCGATGCGTTACGCCAGGGCTCGAGGCCCAGCGGGCTGCTCAAGGGCGAACGTTTCGCCGAGCTGCTGCGCACGTTCCTGCCGGTGCGCTCGTTCGAAGCGCTCGCGGTGCCGCTGCTGCTGGTCGCGACGAACCTCAGCACGCAGTCGCCCGAGGTGATCCAGACCGGCGATCTCGCGTCAGCCGTCCACGCGACCTGCGCCTATCCGGGTCTCTTTCAAGCCGTGCGGCGCGAGCATCACCTGCTCTGGGACGGAGGCATCGTCGACAAGGCCCCTGCCCTCGCCCTCGCCGAGTCGCAGGGCGCGAAGCTCGACGTGCTGCTGGTGCACTTTCTTCCCAGTCGCGACGGCGCGAAGGAACCGACCGGCCCCCTCGCGTACGCCAGCGGCATGGCCAGCGGCTTCGCGGCGATCCGAAAGGATCACTTCCGCCTGCAGCTCGCCTTGCTCGAGGCGCGCGGCATCGAAGTGCACGTGGTCACCTCTCGCTTGCCTGGCGTCTCTCCCAACGAGATGCACAAGGGACCCGAGGCCGTCAGCGCAGGGCGCGCTTCCATCACCGACGCGTTGACCCGCCCGCCCGGCAAGTGGACGGGCGAAGACTGAAAATCACTTCGCGGCGAACTTGCTGTGCTCGACCAGCAGGCAGCGGTCCTGCACGACGTCGATGCCCGCCTCGACCAGCCTCTTCGCCGCCGCGTCGTTGCGGATGCCCAGCTGAAACCAGACCGCCTTCGGGTGCTTGGCGATGATGTCGTCGACGTGCTGATCGATGTCTTGCGGCCGCCGGAAGACGTTGACCAGATCGAGCTCACCGGGAATCGCCGAGAGGGTGCGGAACACCTTCGCGCCCAGAATCTGCGTGACCTCGGGGTAGTAGACCGGCACCGGCACCACCTCGATGCCCATGCGCTGGGTGTACTGAGGCACGGAGAACGCCGGCTGGCCTTGATGGGCCTGGGTCTTGATGCCCAACACCGCCACCCTCTTGAGCCCGTTGACGAGGTCCGAGATTCCCTCTTCGTCTTCAATCAGTCGCGCCATGCCCAGCAACCTAGCCTCGCGGTATGGTCAGCGCCCGATGACCAGCCTCTTGACCCTCGCTCTCCTGGCAGCCGCGCCCGTCGCCCCCACCCCGGTATACGAGCTCTCCGACGAGGCGTTCATCGAGACGGCGCGCCATGACCTGCAGACGCTGCAGCAGTTCGTCGCGGGCATGGGCAACGTCATGGCCGGCGTGTCGAAGAACAAGACGCTCTTCAGCACGAAACAAAAGGCAGTCTACGCCGCGGAAGACAAGCAGACCCTGCTCTCCACCTGGGGTTCGCTCTTCGCGTACTTCAGCGCCACCGAGGGCCTGCGCCAGAAGTACTGGGACTTCGTGAAGGTGCCGCCGAATGACCCGAAACACGCCTGGGGCTTCCTGCTCACCCACACCGCGCTGACCGCGCTGCTGGCCAACGGTCTGAAGTTCGCCGAGCTGGTGATCGACAACAAGCAGCTCGAGACGATCTTCGACGAGGCCAACGACGAGTACGGCGTGCCGCAGGGCGCGTTCGCGGCGTTCAAGCTCAAGGCGATTCACGTGGCGACGTCCACCCAGCTGCTCACCGGCGACACCTATGCCGTCGCTGCCGTGCCGTATCTCAAGAAGCAGCAGAAGGCCGCGAACGATGACTCGGTGACCTGGGCGGTCGGAGAGATGAAGGCCGACTCGACGATCGCCAAGAGCTGCCTGGTGAAGAACGGCACCAAGCTCTTCCTCGCCAACGCGAAGGACATCATGGCGAACTCTTCGGCCCACGCGATCTTCCCCGTGCAAAAGAGCTTCGCCGAGTGGGCAGGTGATACCCGCGTCGCGCGCATCGGCAAGCCGCTCGTCACGCTGGCCGACGTCGAGAAGCTCGTGTTGCCCAGCACCCGCCCCGGCGACGTCATCGTCAGCCGGCAGAACTGGTTCCTCTCGAACATCGGCCTGCCTGGCTTCTGGCCGCACGCCGAGCTTTTCCTGGGCACGGCGCCCGAGCTCGCTGAAGCGTTCGATGCCGACCCCGAGGTGATCGCGTGGGCGCGCGCGCAGCCTGAGAAGGCGGGCACGTTCAGTCAGCTGCTCCAGAAGCGCTACCCCGCGAAGTGGAAGGCGTATGCCGAGGGGCTCGACTTCCAGGGCCACGGCCCCATTCGCGTCATGGAGTCGATCTCAGAAGGCGTCAGCTTCACCGCGGTCGAGCATGCCTTCGGCGTGGACTACCTGGGCGTGATGCGCCCCCGGCTGGCGCAGGTCGACAAGGCGAAGGCCATCGAACACGCGTTCAAGTACCAGGGCCGGCCGTACGACTTCGACTTCGACTTCTTCAGCGACGCGACGATCGTGTGCTCGGAGCTCGTCTACAAGGCGTACCAGCCGGGCCTCGGTCAAAAGGGCGTCTCGCTCGAGCTCGTCGACGTCGCGGGCCGCCGCACCCTGCCGGCCAATCAGATCGTTCGGCGCTTCGATGCCGATCTCGAGCGGGGCTTTCCCCAGATGGACTTCGTGCTGTTTCTCGATGGGAATGAGCGCTCGGGGAAAGCGGCGCTGGCCAGTGAGGCGGCGTTCAGGGCGACCTGGAAGCGGACCAAGTGGGACATCGCGCAGAGGTGACTAGCGCTTGTCGTAGCTGGTCTTGAAGTAGCCGGTGCCCTCGCGACAGTAGACCGCCGCCCAGTCCGACTTGAACTGCGGGTCGACGGGCCTCGAGTCGGGGCGGAAGTCGCGGAAGGCCACCTTCAGCTCTTGCTTCGCCGTCATGACCTTGCGACCCAGCTTGAACACCACGTTGCTCGGCAGGCGGATCTCGCAGTTGCTCAGCGGGAAATCGTTGTCGTTGCGCACGAACACGGCGCGGTTGCCGATGAGGTTGGGCAACGACATGCGAATGGTGCCGAACAGCTGAGCGCTCGGCGCCAGCTTCGGCTGCTCGGGCTCGACGGTCTTCACCACCAGCGGCTGCTCCGGCTCTGGCGTCTTCACCACCACCGGGTCGGCCGTCTTGACGACGTCCGGCGGCTTCACGGGGTCCTTGTGGGCCACTCCGATCTTCTTCGGCGAGGCGTCCTTCGCGGCGAACACCGTCTCGGGCAGCGTCGCGTCTTCATCGAAGAGCAGCTTGGCGATCGACCCGTTCACGCTGAGCACGGCAGCGCGGGAATAGAGCGGCCGCTTGCCGTCAGGGCCGGCCTCACCGACCAGGTTGACCCGATCTCCCTCGGACAGCTTGTCCTTCTTGTCGAGGATCACGAGGTCTTCCCCGCCCTTCTTGAGCACCTTCCACACCTTGCCCTCGACGGTGATGGTCTCGAGCGTCACCGGGGTCTTCGAAGGCTCGGGGTCCTGCACGGGCTGAGGATCTTTCATCACCGGTGGCTCAGCCACCACCACCGGAGCGCCGGCGTCGATCGTCACCACGGCGATCGGCTCTTTCGGACCCATGGAATACAGCGCACCGAGCGCCAACGCGATGAACAGCAGCAGGCCGACCACCACCATCGGCGTCTTGCTCTTCGGCACCGAAGTCGGCGCCTCGACTTCGTCCTGCACGACGGGAGCGATCGACTTCGGCTTCTGAGCCGCGATCGACTTCGCCTTCGTCTTCGGCGCTGCCACAGCGCTCGGCTCAATGACCGAGAGCATCTTCTGCGCGGGCGTCATCACCGGCCCGGTCGCCTTGCCTTCGCCCGGCTGAGACGGGCGCATGAACGTGCCTTCGAACTCAGGCTCGCTGGCGACCTCAGGGAGCGGGCCGCCCTTGCGCATCACCGACAGCTTCGACTGCAGCTGACGCTCGGCCGCAAACTCCTCGGGGCACATCGCGCGCACGTAGTTGCCCACGTCTTCCGCGCCCACCGTCATCTGCTCGCGCACCGCCAGCTCGTTGAGCGCGCGCGCGAAGTCGTCGGCGCGCTGGTAGCGGGCCGCGGGATCTTTCGCGAGCGCCCGCATCACGATCTGCTCGAGGGTCGGCGAGATGTCGGGCCGCGCGGCCGAGAGCGAAGGCACCTCGCCCATCGCCATCTGCACGACCATCTCCGACATGGTGCCGCCCGCGTACATCGACTTCCCGGCGAGCATTTCCCACACCACGATGCCCGACGAGAAGATGTCGGACCGGTGGTCGACGGGCTTCGCGAGCGCCTGCTCTGGAGACATGTAGCCGAGCTTGCCCATCACCGTGGAAGGCAGCGTCTGCTTCGAGCGCGCCGTGCTCTTGGCGAGGCCGAAGTCGATCACCTTCACTTCGCCTTCGTACGAGACCATCACGTTCTGCGGAGACACGTCACGGTGCACGATGCCCAGCGGCTGGCCGTCGGCGCCGACCTTGCGATGCGCGTAGCCGAGCGCTTCGTTGATCTGCTGGCCGATGAAGACCGCCATGGGAATGGGCATCACCGCGCGCTGCCGCTCGACCCGGCTCTGCACGCGCGAGAGATCGACGCCCGGCACGTACTCGATGGCCATGTAGAGCGAGTTGTCGACGTCGCCCATGTCGTAGACCTGGGCAATGTTCGAGTGCGTCAGCTGCACCAACACCCGCGCTTCATGGTGAAACCGGTCGATGAAGTTCTGATCGCCCATCAGGTTGGGCAACACCGTCTTGACGATGCACAACTTCTCGAAGCCTGCCGCGCCGGTGAGCCGGGCCAGATGCACCTCGCCCATGCCCCCCTGGCCCAACAAGAACAGCAGCTGGTAGCGGCCCAGCATCCGACCGTCTCCTGAAGTCGTCATCGCGGGCACTCTACCTTGCGCATGGTTTCGGTCAGGACTTTGGCTTTCGAGTTGTGTATAGAAGCGCGCGCCTTCAGTACGCGCAGTCGCAGGGTCTCGTAGCTCAGCTGGATAGAGTACTGGCCTCCGAAGCCAGGGGTCGTGGGTTCGAATCCCGCCGGGACCGCATCAGACCGCCGCCACCCCTTCTGGGTCGCGGCGGTTTTCTTTTGCGAATCCAGCACCTTCCGGCGCATCGCGTCACAGAATTCCATTTGACTCGCGATGTGCTCGACCGTCATGAGAGCGCCCCTTTCCAAGCTTTTTCCACCCCCAGGGAGCTCCCCGTGATCGTTGGCGTACCGAAAGAAATCAAGACCCGCGAGTACCGCGTTGGAATGACCCCGGCCATCGCGAAGGCCTACGTGACGGCAGGCCATTCCGTGTTCGTCGAGAAGGGCGCAGGCGAAGGCGCCGGCATCACCGATGGCGAGTACGAGCGCGTCGGCGCGAAGATCGTCAAGACCGCTGATGAGCTGTGGAAGCGCGCCGAGATGATCGTCAAGGTGAAGGAGCCGATCGAGCCCGAGTACAAGCGCATGCAGCCGGGTCAGATCATCTACACCTACTTCCACCTCGCGGCGGTGCCCGAGCTCGCCAAGGTGTTGATCGCCAAGAAGATCGCCGCCGTCGCGTACGAGACCATTCAGCCCGACGACGGCTCGTTGCCGCTCCTTCGCCCCATGAGCGAAGTGGCCGGCAAGATGGCGATTCAGGTCGGGGCCAGCTCGCTCGAGAAGGCCCACGGGGGCAAGGGCATCCTGCTCGGTGGCGTGCCTGGCGTTCGCAACAGCAAGGTCACCATCATCGGTGGCGGCGTCGTGGGCACCTGCGCGGCGAAGGTGGCCGTCGGCATGGGCGCTGACGTCACCATTCTCGACGTGAGCCTCAAGCAGCTGACGTACCTCGACGACATCTTCGGCGGCCGCTTGAAGACGCTGATGAGCGACTCCGAGAACATCGAGCGCTGCGTGCGCGAGGCTGACCTGGTGGTCGGCGCCGTGCTGATCCCCGGTGCGAAGGCCCCCCGCCTCGTCTCGAAGCAGCTCATCGCCGAAATGTCGAAGGGCTCGGTCGTGGTGGACGTGGCCGTCGACCAGGGTGGTTGCATCGAGACCATCAAGGCGACCACGCATGACCACCCGACGTACGAAGTATCGGGTGTCATTCACTACGGCGTGGCGAACATGCCCGGCGCCGTGCCGATGACCTCGACCTTCGCGCTCACCAACGCCACCCGCCCCTACGGCCGCAAGATCGCGGACCTGGGCCTGGCCGAGGCGATCAAGTCTGACGTGGCGCTGGCCCGCGGTCTGAACACCTACGGCGGCCACATCACCTACGAGGCCGTCGCGCGGGATCTGGGCTACGCGTATCTGCCGATCCTCGACGCGCTCGCCGGCAAGGCCCCCGCGGCCCCGGCCAAGCGCAAGGCCAGCTGACGTTTTGACACGGCCCTGCTGCGCAGCGCTGTCAGCTGCGCCGCGGGCTGCTCATCTGGGCAGGGAACAATTCCCGTCATTTGGCGGGGTTGAAGACTCAATGCAATCGGCACGCGGCGTGCTCGTGTGGAGTCCCGTGGTGGCGAGCTGGCCTCGCCGACATGAGGGAATCAGCGAGCCGTTGAAGTGTTGTCCCGCCCGGGTGCACGCAGTTTTCCTGCGAAAGGGAGTCTTCCGATGTTCGGCTTTTCACGCAGCAATCAGAATCGGGCCCAGTTTGAGGCGTTGCTCACGCCCTGGCTCGATCCGCTTTACGCCTCGGCGGTGCGACTGACCCGCAACGAGCGCAACGCGGAAGATCTGGTTCAGGACACCGTGATGCGCGCGTGGCGCTTCTTCGAGAAGTTCCAGAAGGGCACCAACTTCCGCGCGTGGATTTTCAAGATCCTCACCAACACCTTCATCAACAGCTACCGCCGCAACACGCGCGAGCGCTCCTTGCAAGACGAGTCGGAGCGCCAGTCGGTCGAAGCCCGCTTCTTCTCGGCCGAGCTCACCGAGCAGACGCAGAACCCCGAAGAGTTCCTGCTCAACCGCGTCATGAGTCAGGACGTGCTGGTGGCCATCGACACGTTGTCGATCGACTTCCGCATGGTGGTGATCCTCGCCGACCTCCAGGAGTTCTCGTACAAGGAGATCGCCGAGATCCTCGACATTCCCGTGGGCACCGTGATGAGCCGTCTCTTCCGCGGCCGCAAGCAGCTCCAGAAGATCCTGCTGGCGCGTGAAGGTCAGACGTCGGCCGCACCGATCGACTTGAACGAGTTCAGAGAGCGGAAGAAGCTCGCTTGACCGGGTGTTCCCCCGCACACGCATGAACTGTCGCGACCTCGAAACCCAGCTGACGCCCTACCTCGACGGCGAGTTGATCGCCGAGGCGAGGGTCGAGTTCGAGGCGCATCTGGCGGCTTGCCCCACCTGCCCCCGGCACGTCGAGGTCGAGCGCCACAACCTGTCGGCCCTGCGCGTGGCCATGCGGGACACCAGCCCCGCTGCGACCCCCGCCTTCAAGGCGAAGCTGTTCGAGAACATCGCGCGCGACTCCAATCGGCAGCAGCGCCTGAGCGTGGGCCGCGTGGCCGCCGTCGCCGCGGGCGTCACCTTCGCGATGGTCGCGGGCCACCAGGGCTACCGCACGCACCAGCGGCACCTGTACGAGCAAGACGCAGCGATGCGTCACGCCCGCCAGTTCCCGCTCGAGATCCAGCAGCCCCCCGACGCCATCGAGCGTTGGTTCGGCGGCAAGCTCGATCACCCGGTCAACCTGCCCCGCTTCCCCAACGCCACCGCCACCGGCGCGCGGCTGCTCCAGGTGCGTGACAAGCCTGCGGCGTACATTCGGTACGACTCGGCGGCGCGGCCCATGGGCCTGTTCGTCTTCGGTGACGATCACGATCTCGACGTCGGTTCCCAAGCCGAGCTCGGCTCGAGCCACGGCTACAACGTGGTCAGCTGGCGCGAAGGCGACGTGGTGTACCAACTGGTCGGCCGAGACGTCGACGAGCAGGACATTCGAGATCTGTTGCCCCCCGTGGTCGAGGCGCAGCCGGCCTCGCTCCGACAGTAGGGCCTCGACTCCCGGAACTCGGGCGGTCGTCACTCCTGTCACGTTCGTTGACCCCCTCGGGAGCGCCAACTAGCCTCACGAACACTCATGTCGAATTCAGTCTTGATCGTCGAGAAGGACCTCGCGCTGATGAAAGAGCTCAGCGAGGGCTTGCAGAGCCGGGGCTTCGAAGTGGAAGAGACCACCGACGGCAAAGGCGCGCCCGAGCTCATTCGCAAGAAGAAGCCCGGGGTGGTGGTGCTCGCGGTCGATCTCGATGCGGGCCAGAACGGCTACATCATCTGCAAGAAGCTCAAGAGCGACGACGAGCTGAAGGGTGTGCCGATCATCATCATCGGCGACCCCAAGGGGTTCGGTCAGCACCAGAAGCTCAAGACGCGCGCCGAGGAGTACCTGGGCAAGCCGCTGACCGCCGACGCGCTCGTCGAAGGCGTGGGCAAGCTCATCGGCTTCCCGTCGGCTCCGGCGGTCGTCGAAGATGAAGGGTTCGACCCGGGCTCGCTGCTGGGCGACGACGAAGCCGAGGTGTCGATCGAGACGCCCATCGAAGACAGCGGCAACGCCGAGGCCGACCTCGCGATGGTCGACTCGATGTTCGACGAAGAGAAGCCCATGGAGGCGCCTCCGGTCGAAGAAGAGATCAGCCTCAGCACGCCCGACTACGAAGAAGAGTCGGACTACCCCGCCGAGAAGACCGTGGTCGGCTTCATGCCGCCCCCCGGCCCTCCCCCGCCGCTGCCGCAGCGCTCGGCCCCTTCGTTTCAGTCTTCGCCTTCGAGCATGGACTCGTCCGAAGCGCGCGAGATGCGCTCGAAGGTGACCGAGCTGACCGGCGCGCTCGATGAATCACGCGCCCGCACCGAAGAGCTCGAGACGAAGGTGCGCGAGCTCGAGAGCGAGGTCGAGAACAAGAACACCGAGCTCGAGACCGCTCGCGCGGCGCCCGGCAAGAGCGACAACAAAGAGGTCTTCGCGCTGCGTGACGCGGCGAACAAGAAGGACAAAGAAATCCTCCGGCTCAAGAACGAGCTCAACGCCAAGGAGCAAGAGGTCCTCGACCTGCAGGAAAAGAGCAACACCATCGAGCAGCAGCTCTCCGAGGCGAGCGGTGAGCAGGCCAAGAGAGACGCCCAGCTCAAGACGCTGCAGTCGAAGACCGACCAGCTGACCGCCGAACGGAAGAAGGTCGATCAGCAGCTGCTCTCTTCGAAGGAAGAGGCGCGTTCGTCGTCGGCCAAGCTGTCCACGCTCCAGGCTGACTATGACTCGTTGCAGCAGCGCGTGGCTGAGCTCGATGGCCAGGCCGACGGTCTGCGCGCCAGCCAGCAGGAGTCCGAGTCGGCGCGCCAGACGGCCGAATCGGAGCTCTCCGAGGCGCGTGGTGAAGCAGAGGCCCTCAAGTCGCAGCTTGAAGAGCGCTCGCGGGAAGCCGACGAGGCGCGATCGCAGAGCGAGCAGGCCCAGATGGATCTCGATTCTGCGCGCACGCAGCTCACGGCCCAGGCCACCAGCTTCGCCGACGAGATCTCGACGCTGCGTCAGCGCCTGGCCGATGCAGAGGCCCAGAGCAGCCGCGCCGAAGACAAGGCCAACCGAGCTCAGTCGCGGCTCAAGGCCAACCAGGAACAGCTCGATCAGGTGCGCGGAACACTGCAGCAGGCGATGGACACCCTGGCTCAGTCACCGTCCGAGAGCGAAGACCTCGACATCGACGAGATCGCCGAAGCCTGACTCTGTTCTCCCTCTCCCTGCAACGCGGGGAGAGGGCCGGGTGAGGGGCTGTCAGTCCGCACCCTTCTTGGGGGCGTTCTTCTTCTCGATCTGCTTCTTGGCCAGCATCTGCACGCTGCCCGGCACGTTCTTGTCCTTTGCCAGGCTCTTCACGTCGTGCTCGTGCAACGTGGCGATCAACCGCATCGACACGCCCTGCGGCACCTTGGGGTTCTTCACCAGCGCCAGCTTGATCGCGTACTTCCTGAGCCACTCGCGGTTCGAATAGATGACGCGCAGCACGTCATCGATGCAGATCTTGCTCTGC
>JBKJSE010000419.1:0-3688 GCA_046595925.1 Archangium sp.
GGCACCACGGTGAAGTCGAGCGCCCAGATATCGGTCGGCACCAACGTGCCCGCACCATCGACGCCGCCCCAGACCAGCATCCGGTTGCGCGGCAGATCGAACGTGGCCACATGACCCGCGCGCCCCGGAATCGGACCGTTCGGCGTCGCCGGGGTGAGCCTTACGAAGGTGTTGCTCGTGAGGTCGAACTTGAAGACGTCGTTGGTGGTGTTGCCCATGCTGAAGCTGAGCGCGCCCCCGAAGATGATCAGCTCGGTCGCCCGGCAACGTGACGCGGCGCAGACCTGCTGCGGCCCGCACACCAGGCCACAACGCCCGCAGTTGCGCGCGTCGTTGCCCAGCGGCGCCTCGCAGCCGTTGGGGGAGAGCAGGTCGCAGTTCCCGAAGCCCGCGTCGCAGCCCGACACCTCGCACGTGCTCGCTTCACAGCGTGAGCTCGCGTGGGGCAGCGAACAGCGCTGATCACACCCGTTGCAGTGCGCCACCTCGATGCGGGTGTCGACCTCGCAGCCGTTGGTGGGCTCTTGATCACAATCAGCGAAGCCCGTGCTGCAGGCGCCCAGGCCGCACAACGACTGCGCGCAGCTCGAGGCCGCGTTGATCGACATGCACACCCGGCCGCAGACCCCGCAGTTGTCGGGCGCGTCGATGGTGCGCAGCTCGCACCCGTCTTCCCGCAGGTCGTTGCAGTTGCCGAAGCCCGCCTGGCACTGGAACTGGCAGCGGCCCACCTTGCAGGAGGGCACCACGTTGGGAAATTCGCAGACCGCGCCGCACGCACCGCAGTTGTTCTTGTCGTTCTCGGTGTCGAGACACTTTCCGTCGCAACAGGTGCGGCCCTTCGCGCAATCTGTCGTCGACTTGCAAGGCCCCCCCTCGGTCGGGCAGCCCGTGAGTACGAACAGTAACGCTCCGGTGACCAGCGATCGGGTGAACATGCAGGACGACGAAGGTACCTCACTCCGGGGCGTCATCTTTGCGCGAGTGTTCGGGTACAACCTTCGGGCCATGAGCGAGTCGAGGCCACCCCGAGTCCGCGGCAAGTCTGCGCCTTCTTCGTCCCAGGGCAAGGCGCGCAAGGCCGCTCCCGTGAAGCTCGCAGCCCGAGATGACGCCCGGCACTGGGCCCTGCTGCAGGCCCTCACCGCCTTCCGCGATGGCGACTTCAAGGTGCGGCTGCCGACGAACTGGGGCGGCATCGAAGGCCGCATCGCAGAGACCTTCAACCAGGCGCTGGGCCACGAGCAGCGCATCTCGGAAGAGGTCGCCCGGCTGAGCGTTTCGGTCGGGAAAGATGGTCGCCTCGCGCAGCGCATGTCGGTGCCCGGCGCGTTGGGCGGCTGGTCGGTCAAGGTCGACTCGATGAACACCCTGCTCGACGACCTCGTGCGACCCACGACCGAAGTCGCGCGCACCATCGGCGCCGTGGCCAAGGGTGACCTCGGTCAGTCGATGGCGCTCGAGGTCGATGGCCGCGAGCTCAAGGGCGAGTTCCTGCGCTCGGCGAAGCTGGTGAACACGATGATCGAGCAGCTCTCGGTCTTCACCTCTGAGGTGACGCGCGTCGCCCGCGAAGTCGGCACTGAAGGAAAGCTCGGCGGCCAGGCGAAGGTGAAGGGCGTCTCGGGCGTGTGGAAGGACCTCACCGAGTCGGTCAACCAGATGGCCGGTAACCTCACCGCGCAGGTCCGTAACATTGCCGACGTCACCATCGCCGTGGCCAACGGCGACTTGTCCAAGAAGATCACCGTCGACGTGCGCGGCGAAATTCTGCAGCTCAAAGAAGCCATCAACACGATGGTCGATCAACTGCGCTCCTTCGCCTCTGAAGTGACGCGCGTCGCCCGCGAGGTCGGCACCGACGGCCGGCTCGGCGGCCAGGCCGTCGTGCCCGGGGTCGCAGGCACGTGGAAGGATCTGACCGACTCGGTCAACGCGATGGCCACCAACCTGACGGCCCAGGTGCGCAACATCGCCACCGTCACCACGGCCGTCGCGCGCGGAGATCTCTCGCGAAAAATCACCGTCGACGTGAAGGGCGAGATCCTCGAGCTCAAGGAGACCATCAACACGATGGTCGATCAGCTCAACGGCTTCTCTTCTGAAGTGACGCGCGTCGCCCGCGAGGTCGGCACCGAAGGAAAGCTCGGCGGCCAGGCGCAGGTCGGCGGCGTCGCCGGTACGTGGAAGGATCTGACCGACTCGGTCAACTCGATGGCCAGCAACCTGACGGGCCAGGTGCGCAACATCGCCGAGGTGACCACCGCCGTGGCGCGAGGCGACCTCTCACGAAAGATCACCGTCGAGGTGAAGGGCGAGATCCTCGCGCTCAAGAACACCATCAACACGATGGTCGATCAGCTCAACGGCTTCGCTTCCGAAGTGACGCGCGTCGCCCGCGAGGTCGGCACCGAAGGAAAGCTCGGCGGCCAGGCTGAGGTCGGCGGCGTCGCCGGCACGTGGAAGGACCTCACCGACAACGTGAACTTCATGGCCAGCAACCTCACGGGCCAGGTGCGCAACATCGCTGAGGTGACCACCGCGGTCGCCAACGGAGACCTCTCCAAGAAGATCACCGTCGACGTGAAGGGCGAGATCCTCGAGCTCAAGAACACCATCAACACGATGGTCGATCAGCTCAACGGCTTCGCTTCCGAGGTGACGCGCGTCGCCCGCGAGGTCGGCACCGAGGGCAAGCTGGGTGGCCAGGCGCAGGTGAAGGGCGTCGGCGGCACCTGGAAGGATCTCACCGACAACGTCAACTCGATGGCCTCGAACCTCACCGCGCAGGTGCGCAACATCGCCGACGTCGCGACCGCCGTGGCGCGCGGCGATCTCACCAAGAAGGTCACCGTCGATGTGCAGGGCGAGATCCTCGAGCTCAAGATCACCATCAACACGATGGCCGATCAGCTGAACGCGTTCGCCGCCGAGGTGACGCGGGTGGCGCGTGAGGTCGGCACCGAGGGCAAGCTGGGCGGGCAGGCCGAGGTTTCGGGCGTCGCCGGCACCTGGAAGGACCTCACCGACTCGGTCAACATCATGGCCGGTAACCTCACCGACCAGGTCCGCAACATCGCCGAGGTGACGACCGCGGTCGCCAAGGGCGACCTGTCGAAGAAGATCACCGTCGACGTCAAGGGCGAGATCCTGGCGCTCAAGAACACCATCAACACGATGGTGGACCAGCTCTCTTCTTTTGCGTCTGAGGTCACTCGCGTCGCGCGCGAGGTTGGCACCGAAGGCAAGCTCGGCGGCCAGGCCGAGGTGCAGGGCGTGGCCGGCACCTGGAAGGACCTGACCGATTCGGTCAACTCCATGGCGTCGAACCTCACCAGCCAGGTTCGCAATATCGCCGACGTGACGAAGGCGGTGGCGGCGGGCAACCTGTCCGAGAAGATCACGGTCGACGTCAAGGGCGAGATCCTGGAGCTGAAGGCGACGATCAACACCATGGTCGACCAGCTCTCGTCGTTCGCGGCCGAGGTGACCCGCGTCGCGCGCGAGGTCGGCACCGAAGGGCGCCTGGGAGGTCAGGCCGAGGACAAGGGCGTCTCGGGGACCTGGAAGGACCTGACCGATTCGGTCAATTCGATGGCCGGCAACCTGACATCGAATTGACCGAGTCGGTCAGGTCCTTCCAGGTGCCCGAGACGCCCTTGACCTCGGCCTGACCTCCCAGGCGCCC
>JBKJSE010000284.1:0-10158 GCA_046595925.1 Archangium sp.
AGTCACGAAGCCTGGGGCTTCTGGCCAGTCCCCGAAGTCCTCCCGGACAAAGTCGTCATCACGACGCTCGAGACCGAAGACCGCAACTTCAACGAGCACTCCGGAGTCCACTTCCCCTCGATCGCGAGAGCGGCCTGGCAGAACTTCCGCAACCGCCGGGTGATCTCAGGCGCGTCGACGATTCCCATGCAGGTCGCGAGACTTCAACACCCGAAGTCCCGCACCCTCTTCGCCAAAGCAAAGGAAGCCGCCGAGGCACTCCTGCTGATCCACCGCTTCGGCCACGAAGAGGTCCTGCGCCACTACCTCACCATCGCCCCCTACGGGAACCGCTGCCACGGCGTGGTGCGCGCCTCGCGCCTCTACTTCGAGAAGCCGATCGAAGATCTCTCCTGGCTGCAGGCGGCCTACCTCGCCGCGCTCCCACAACAACCCGGCCGCATGTCGCCGTGGACCACCGACGGGCACCGCCTCGCCATCAACCGCGCGCGACGAATTCTCCGCCAACTCCACGCCCGCGGGGTCATCAACGACGAAGATCTCCGCATCGCGCTCAACTCGGATCTACACGTCGTGCCACGCCCGAAGCGTCACGTCGAAGCGATGCACTTCCTGCTGGCCGCCGCGCGCGAAGTCAGAGGCAGCCCTGAGGTCGTGCACCACACCACGCTCGATCTCGACGTGCAGAGCACCGCCTTCAAGGCCCTCAATGAGAACCTCTCGAGAATCCGCGGGCTCGGAGCGACCAACACCGCCGGCATGGTGGTCGACCTGGCCACCGGCGACGTGCTCGCCTCGGTCGGCAGCGCGAACTACTTCGATCAGGAAGCGCGCGGAGCCATCGACTTCCTCGACACCAGGCGCTCGCCAGGCTCAGCGCTCAAGCCCTTCATCTACGGGCTCGCGCTCGAGAAGGGCACGCACACCGCGGCCACGGCGATCGCCGACACGCCGGTCGAGTTCGAAGTGCCCGGTGGTGGCCTCTACGTTCCGGAAAACATCACCCACACGTTCCTGGGCCCGATGCTGCTGCGCGAGGCGCTGGGCAACTCACGCAACATCCCCGCGCTGCGAGTGCTCGCGCAGGTCGGCGTCGACGAAGCCCTCGGGCGTTTCGAACGCGGTGGCGTGAAGGGCGTGCGGTTCGCGCCCGAAGCGTACGGACTCGGCCTCGCCATCGGCGCGCTGCCGGTGACGCCCAACGAGTTGGCGACGCTGTACACGGGCCTCGCCAACCAGGGGCAGACCATCCCGCTGCGGCGTTTCATCGACGCCCCGAAGCTCGATGGCGCGCGCATTCTTTCGACTGACGCCGCGATGCTGACCGCGCACATCCTCGCGGACCCCGGTGCACGTCGGCCCGGCTTCCCGGTCGGTGGGCCGCTCGATTTCGATCACGCGGTCTCCGTGAAGACGGGCACCAGTCAGGGGTATCGCGACGCCTGGGCTGTCGCGTTCGACGATCGCGTGTTGGTGCTCACGTGGGTCGGCAATCACGATTGGCGCCGCATGAACCTCGCGAGCGGCGCGACCGCCGCCGCCCCCGCAGCGCATCGAATTCTCGACGAGGTGTCCCCCACCCGCTCGCCGCACATCGCACCGATGATGGAGCGCCCGCTGCCCGACTCGCTGCTGCAGCGTGAGGTCTGCGCGATCTCGGGTCACGTGCCGGGGCCCGGCTGCACCAACACCCGCTCGGAGTGGTTCATCGCCGGCACCGAACCGCATGAGAGCTGTCCGTTTCATGTCGAGGTCGCGATCGACCTTCGCAACCACCTTCGCGCAGGCCCGTCGTGCCCCGCGCAGTTCGTGAGCAAACAACAACTGCTCGATCTGCCCGAGACCTACGAGCCGTGGGCGCGCAAGCAGCGGCTGGCCATCGCACCGGCCGCGTTCTCGCCGCTGTGTCCCGTGGGAGAGGCCGTCGCGCCGAAGATCACCATCCGTGAGCCGAGGCCGAAGAGCCGCTACCTCTTCGACCCCGATACCCCGCGTGAGCTCTCGACCGTGCGCTTCGCAGCAGCCGTCACGCCCGCCAACGAAGACATCGTCTGGCTGGTCGACGGTGCACCGGTCGGAAAGGTCGGCTACCCGCACGAGCTGCGCTGGCACCTCTCACCCGGCACCCACGTCATCCGCGCACGCCTCGCACAGTCCGGTGAGACCACAGCCGCGGTGACCGTCGTCGTCGACGATTGATCACCAAGGCCCTGGGGAAGGCGGTGCGGCATGGGCTTGCATCGCGGTCACCTCGGGCAGGCCTCTCAGCGCGTGCGCAAGTGAGCGCGGTTCAGGCTGCTGGCAAAGCGTCCTTGTTGCGGAACTATCAATCGAGGCACGAGTGCTCCGCGCGTCCGCAGGGCAACGAGCAGACCGAGCATCGATTGATAGTTCCGCAACATGAGCATCCTCGCCCGAGGCAGAGAGGCCTGTTCGGGAGGCGCACCGAACCACCCCTGCTTCGACCGCCTTCCTCAAGGCAGGCCTCCCGGAGATCAGCGAAGAGAATGCCGGTCTCCAGTGACGCCCCGTCGCACAGAACGGTGCTACGCGAACGCGTCATGACGCTGGCAGAACGAATCAACAGCTCGACCGTGACCGCCTCGTTCCTCGCGACCTGGCTCGACGAGCTCTCCGACGCCGAGCGGCTCACCCAGACCCTCGCGCTCGGCAGCAACGAACAAGCCCGCCTCTTCGAGCTCGTCGCTAGCGCCCGTCGCTTCACCCTCGAAGACCTCGCGCCCGAGAGCACCGCTCCACTGGCCGGCGTGCGTCACGAAGGAAAGAACTCGATGGTCCTCTTCACGCGCTTCGCAAAGGTCTTCGCGATGCCCGACGAGCCGACCGCGCAGCCTGAGCGCTGGGGCTACAACGAAGGCTCCTCCCTGGTGAAGACCGTCGTCGGTCCCGGCTACTTCGTGGCCGTGCAACAAGGCGACGAGGTCCTCGTCGACTACACGCTCGTCCCGAAGAAGCCGCTGACGAGCGCACCGCCGATCCTCCCCAACGACGCGCGCCTGTCCCGCTTCGTCTTCAACCAGACCAGGGACCTGGTGCGAGGCGTGTCGAAGCACGTCTCCATCGGGCGCGCCTCGCGAGGAACCCGCCAGCTCGACAACTGGTTCGTGCTCTGTCGCATCTCGTAGTACTGCGGCAGAACTTCAATGCCCCACTTCCCGTTTGGTCGACCGCTCGAGGCGCGCAAGCCCTCAGCCACCTCTGCTCGCCGTCTCTTTCTCCTCGGGGCTCACCCCGGAGCGCTCCACATCGAGTGGAAGCCGCCCTCCCCCTTTCAACGCGTCGCCGCGCTCGCCGTCGACAACGAGCCCGATTACTTCTGGAACGGCAAGGACGAGGCGGCCCGCATCGAAGCGTGGACCGCGGCGGTCGGCTGGAAGAAGGAGTGGGGCACGGTCGGCCCGGTCGGCTTGATGAACGGCTCGTCGGGTGAGTGGCTCGAGGAGCGCTTGCTCAAGCCGCTGCGCACCTCGCGCGCCGAGACGTGGATGACGGACTGCCTCGAGCTGCACCGGTTCACGTTCGGCCAGCAGGAAGTCGTGACCTCGAAGTTCGAGCCGTTCGCGAAGAAGCTCGGCCTGCCGTGGGACGGGGTGCCCGAAGACCTTCGTCACCTCGATGAAGATGAGATCGCGACGCTGACGGTCGAGAAGCACCAGAAGCGCATCTTGAGCGAGCTGAAGACCGCCGCTCCGAAGCTGGTGGTGACGCTGGGCAACGCCGCGCTGCGCGTCTTCGCTCACCTCGCCAACATTCCCGAGCCCGAGCTGCTCAAGCCGAACAAAGACTACGGCACCGAGATCTCCGTGACCGTCGAGAACCAACAGCTCAAGTGGCTGCCGCTGGTTCACCCCGGTCAGCGCAGCAAGGAGTGGCTGGCTGCTCACACGAAGTGGATCCGCGCTCGCACCGCCCCGCAGCAGCCGTAACGGCGTACGTGTTCGACCCTCACCGCGACACGGGGCAATACTTCTATTGAACCGGGCGTGAGCGCCGGGCGAGCAGCATCGCGAGGCAGACCCAGAGCAGCGAGCCCGCGCTCGAACAGCCACTCGGAGCCGCGGGCAACGGGACCGAGGCCAGCGGCTCGAGGGTGACCGGTGGCGGCAACTTCGCCACGCACGCCTGCCAGGAGCTGAGACCAGCGCGGCACTGCGTCGTGCTGGAACAATCGCTCTGCGCAGTGCACGGCTTTGAGCAGAACGAGCGCGCCGGTTCCAGCAGGTGACAACGCGTGCCCTCGACGCAGCGGTCGCCCGTCTGACACGCCGCTCCCTCAGCGATGATCGGCACCTGTCGAAAGCGGCACGTGCCCTGGGCGCATTCGGCCTGACCGAGGGCCGCGCAGTCGCCGACGGTGGTGCACGCCATCGAACAGTACGCGTCCGGGTGCTGCGGGTCGCTCGTGCAGCGCTGGCCCTGACACTGATTCGCGCGGTCGCACGACGCGCCCACCGGACGGCAATCGACGTCGGCAATGGGGCACGCGCTCGCGGCGCAGATGCCGTCGACGCCACAGTTCGCAGGACAATCGACGTCGAACTCCGGGCGCGTGCACGCGGTGGTGCACTGGCCATCGGCGGCGCACGTGCAATCGAAGTCGACCACCAGACAGTCGGGGTCGCAGCGGCCGTCGCGCGGACACACGTTGTTCGCAAACCACGCTTCGATGGTCGCCTTCTGGGCATCCACACGAACGCCCGCGCCACCGCTGCAGGTGGGGTCGTTGGTGTAGCTGTGCACGGAGATCAGCGTCTCGACGCCGTCGACCATGGCGAAGAACGGCCCGCCGGAATCACCGAAGCAGATCGCCGCGCCGGGCGAGCCGTACCGAACCTGCCCCGACGTCACCGCGGTGATCGGGAGATCGATGGTGTAGCGCTCTCCGCTCGCCGGGTTCGTTCCCACCGACCGCTGACCAAAACCCACGGCGCGCCCGCTGCCCGGAGGCGTCAGTGCGGTGCGCTGCATCGCCTTCGGCCTGGCCGACGTGACGGGGTCGTTGAGCAGCACGAGGCCAAGGTCGTACTCGGCAAGCCTGGTCGTCGCGTAGTCGGGGTGCGCCCACGTCATCGCGACCGAAGGAGACTGGTTCGAATATCCCCGCGGATCATTGGTCACGGCGCCGACGCCGTCCGCCACGCAATGGGCAGCGGTGAGCAACACCCGCGGGTGAATCAGCGTCGCTGAACAAAAGGGCCAGCCACGGTCCAGCAGCGCGAAGACCTCGGGGTCCGCCAGCCCCGTGGGCATGCCGCCGATGATGGCGTCGGAACGAGACTCGAGCGACTCCGAGTCCAGCGGTGCACACGCTGAGAGCAGCAGCGACAAGAAGGCGATGCGCATGGGTTTGAGCATCTTGCACCTCGCCTTCTGCCGAGCGAATCGATTTGAGCGCTTCGCTCAGGGGTGCTCAGCGAGACCCACGATGATGCCGCCCTCGAGCTCGACCCAGGCCTCGTTCGCTCCGTAGAACGTCTTTCGATGCGCGACGAGAACCCTTGCGCCCGTCAGCTCGGCCAGTGCGATCTCAAGCGAGAGGACGTCGGCGTAGAGCAGGTGCGTGGGCTTGTGCGAGGCCACCATCGGCAGGTCTTGAGCGAGGCTGGCCCGGGTCTGCAGCATCAGCTCACCCGCGGGCCCCGCCAGGATCGCGAAACCGGCCGGGCCTGAGTCGGGCACCTGCATCGTCACGGCGTAGCCCGCACTTTTCCACGCAGACAGGCACGGCTCGATCGCGTCCACCACCAGCAGGGTCGTCAGCTTCTTGATTGGCATGCGGACGGTCTAGGTCAGGGGCGCGCTTCCGCCTTGAACGATTCCGACATGACGTTCGGCGCGCAGCGCCAGCGGCGTGACCCCGGTGAGTTTCTTGAACTCCCTGAGCAGGTGCGGCTCGTCGGAATAGCCCGCTCGCGCCGCCAGCGCCGCCTGGGTACCTGAGTGCGTTTCGCCCAGCGCCACCGCGCGCGACATGCGCCCGATGCGTGCGTAGAGCCGGGGACCGAAGCCCACCCGCTCCCGGAACAGGCGCTCCAGTTGGCGCGCTCCGAGGCCACATCGGCTGGCCACTTCGTCGATCGCCAACGCACCGCGCCGCGCATCCAGGAGCGCTACCGCTCGATGAACGCGAACATCGAAGACGCGCCGGCGTTCGCGCAGCAACAGCTCCACCGCCGCGCAGCGCTCTGCAGCTCCACGGGCCTCGGCGACGCGCTCAGCGAAGAGCGTGACCGCGCGCGGGGCGACTTCGTCGAGGGCGACGTGCTGATCCTGCAGCGCATCTGCCGAGGTCTCGAGCAACAGCGGGGCCACGCCCGGCCGAAACCGGACCCCGAAGAGACGCGCCCCGGGCTGAGGACTCACCAGCTCTGCGGTCGTCATCGGTCCTGCCACGCTGCCTCGCCCTGAATCGAGGTCGACCAGAAAATCGATGCAGCCATCGGGCAGCACCCGGTGCGGCTTCGCCTGCCCTTCGAACAGCCAGAGGGTGTCGACCCAACGGGCCAGCTCAGGAGAAGGGAGGGACTGAAGCAGCATGCGCCGCCAGCGTACTCACGCGACGAGCTGGTCGGCTCCAGACAACACGGTGTCACGGAGCATCACGATCCACCCCTGCAGCATCGGCTTCTCGATCAACAGCGCATCGAGCGTCTCGTCGCGAAGGAGGTGCTGAGCCTCACGGAGCGTCAGACCGGCCCTCACTTCCATGACGCGCTGCAACGGGAGCATGCGCACCGGCGCCTCGGGCAACCGCGGCGACAAGCGGAGCACGGCGTCACTGCGCAACATGCCGAGCACCTCCTGGTCCTCATTGAGCACCAGCACGACCTCGTACTGACCCGCCTGCACCATGTCAGCGACGACCCAGAGAGGTGCTGACTCGACCACCACCGCTGCTGAAGCCGACGAACCCGATGCGAGCATGAACGCGGCGTAAAGCAGCTTCTGGGCCGCGCCCAAGTCATCGGACACACTGGCCCGATCCGCTGCAACTGCATTTCGAATTCGCTAACGAATATTCAAAGTTGAAATCAGCGCGCCGGTTGACGGGTCACGACCGTGTGAACCTGGTCACCTTCCATCAGCAGGACCGCTTCGATCTCCACGCTCTCGAGGGCTTTGAGCACGTCGGAGATTCGTGAGGTCCTCGGCAACACCGCCGCGCCCTTGAAGGGAAGCTGCGAGACCACGCCGTGAGCACCGTGGCGCATCGCGCTTCGCAACGATTCAGCGGGGAGAACGCCGGTCGCCTTGCCGTCGCGGTCGACCACCACCAGCCAGGGTGCGTGCAGGGCCTTCACGCGCGTCCACACCGCCAACGAGGGCTCGGTGCCCGTGGCGAAGACGAGGGACTTGTTCGGGGCGTTGTAGAACTGAAGTTCCATGGCTCAGGGCTAAGCAACTGCCGAGCCGCAGAATCATTTCATGGGGTTCGTTTGCAGAGGCGTGGGTGGGCGCAGACACAGCTGTCAGCTCAGCTGAAGGCGATCGCCCTCACGTCGGCCGCTGTGGCGCGATCTTTCCGCAGGAGCGTACTGCGGGCGTACTTGCTGAACACCCGCCGCGCCGCGCGCTCATCCGTCACCGTGCCGTAGCCCAGCGACTTCGAGAACGTGGTCGTGACGTTCCACAGAAACGAAGCGCGATCAGTCCAGTCGCGCCATGCGTGTTCACCGGTCGCGTCACTCACCAGCTCGCTGAGCGCCGCCTTGAGCTCTTCGAACATCTGGCCGAGCCGAGGCTGCAGATCAGAAGGTGACTCACCGATGCCGCGTTCGAGCTCACAGAACAGCGCCTCGTGACCGCTCTCTTTTCGCAGCGCGCGGAAGGTATCGAGCACCAGGATGTTCGTGGTGCCTTCCCAGATGGGCAGCACCTGCGCATCACGGAGCACGCGCGCCAGCGGCCAGTCTTCGATGTACCCGTTGCCACCCAACGCCTCGACGCCTTCCGAAGCGAGGCTCACCGCGAGCTTGCCCAGCACGTACTTGAGCAACGGCGTGAGCATGCGCAACGTGCGGCGCTCTTCTTCGGTCGCCTTGCCGCTCTCGAGCCGATCCATCAGCGACACGCCGCGGAACGCCCAGTTGAGCGCGAGCCGCTGCTCACTGGCCATGTCCATCAAGGTCTCCGCCATCAGCGGGTGCTCGATCACCTTCTTGCCGAACGCGACGCGCTCTTCTGCCCACGCGATCGACTCGACCACCGCGCGGCGCATCACGGCCACCGAAGCGATCGCGTTGTAGAGCCGCGACAGGTTGAGCATCACCGTCATCTGCTGAAAGCCCTCGCCGGGCCCGCCGAGCAGGTACGCCGTCGCGCCTTCGAGCGTGACTTCGCCCGAGGGGAAGCTGCGTTCACCCAGCTTGTCCTTGATGCGATTGACCCGGTACGCGTTGCGCTGACCGTTCTCGAGATGACGGGGCAACACGTAGAGACCCAGACCCCGCGTGCCGGCCGTCGCGCCTTCGGGCCGCGCGAGGATCATGATCACGTCGGCGTCGACGTTCGAGCAGAACCACTTGTCGCCGTACAACTTCACCGCTTCGCCGGGCACGCCCTTGCCGCCCTTCGCGGTGGTGGTGATTTGACCGACGTCGCTGCCACCCTGCTTTTCCGTCAGAAACATCGCGCCGGTGAAGACGCGCTTCATGTCGCTGGTGCCCAGCCGGGTGAGGAACCGCTCCTTGAGCTCGGGCGTGCCGAACTTCTGGAGCAGGTAGGCCGCTCCATCCGTCATGCAGACCGGGCAGTACATTCCCGCTTCCGCCTGGCCGAAGAGATAACCGAGCCCGAAGGTGAGCGATTTGGGTGCATCACCCCGCTCCGCCGCGAGCGCGGGATCGTAGGAGACCGCCACGATGCCGCCGCCGTACCCGAGCTGCTGAAGCTGGCGATAGCTGTGGTGGTACTCGATCTCGTCGATGCGCTCGCCGGTGCGATCGTGGGTGATCAGCTTCGGAGGGTTTCGGTCGGCCTGCGCCGCCCAGGTCGAGCCTTCGTTCGCCGCCTGCTCGCCCATGCGCTGAACCCGGGGCAGCGCCTTTTCCCAGGCCGCGCCGAGCTGGCGGGACAGAATACGGGTCAGCGCTGCTTCGCTATCGAGCCAACTGCCGCGGCGTTGAGTGGTCATCGTCTGTCTCCTCGCGCCTCGAGCAGCGCGTCCCACGTCTTGGTCACTTCGGCTTCACGGGTCAACACGACACGAACGGCCTCGACCCCGTGCCGTGCCTCGACCTGCACCAACGATCCCTGCGCCGACTTCACCTGGAGGTCCGCCAACGCAGCCTCTGCCTTGAGGCGCTGCTCCACGCTCAGGTGCGCCATGCTCTGCCGAAATTGCTGCAAGGCGTCGGCCCCGGTCAGCCGCGCCACATTTCTTTCGGCCACCACCGCCGCCACCACTTCTTCGATCGCGTCGGCCTCATCAGAGGTCAGCCCCGCGTCCGCCAAAAGCACTGCCTCCTGCCGAGCCCGGGTTCGAAGTTCAGCGCCTCCATCGGCCCGGTTGATTCCAGGCAGGGCGGCCAGGGCCTGCTGCCAGGAGAGCCAGGCTGCCAACCGCGCTTCCGTCACGATTGGCCCGGCATCGACGCCTTCCACCGCCAGCGCACCTGAATCCGCGGGTCCAGGGGGGGCGGCAGGCCGGGGACAGGCCAGAAAGAAGAGGGAGAGACCCAGCCAACGCATCGCGACGCATGGTCGGCCGGTGTGGCTGGCTACGCAAGGGTGTCGCGCAGCGAGGTCGGTTCTGACAGGCTCGGCGGCGTGAAAGTCTTTCTGATTCGCCACGGAGACGCCGACGCCGACATCCCCGAAGGTCTGGAAGACGAGGCCCGTGCCCTGACGTCTCGCGCCCGGCTCGCTCTTCCCGGTCACTTCGGTGCGTTGGTCTCGCGCATCGGCGTGCCCAACGTGCTCTTCATGAGCCCGCTCGTGCGCGCCGTGCAGACGGCCACCTTGTTGTCGCAGGCGCTCCACTACGAAGGCCCGATGCGGGCCAACCGCACCCTGTTTCCGGATGGGCCGGTGGGCGCCATCGAAGGGCTGCTCGCAGAGCGACTGGGCGAGACCATCGTGCTGGTCGGCCACCAGCCGTCCATGGGCTCCATCGCCGCGCACTTCCTGGGCCTCAAC
>JBKJSE010000197.1:0-32855 GCA_046595925.1 Archangium sp.
TTCTCGAGCACGGCGAGCGCTTCCGGGTGTTGGCGGCTGGAGATCAGCGGCACGCCCGGCTTGACGATGCCCGCCTTCTCACCGGCGATCGCGGTGAGCGTGTGGCCCAGGTACTCCTGGTGATCGAAGTCGATGCTCGTGATGCAGGTCACGGCCGGCACGCAGGCCGTGGTCGCGTCGAGGCGCCCCCCGAGGCCGGTCTCCAACACCGCGATCTCCACCCGCTCCTTTGCGAAGTGCCAGAAGGCCACCACGGTGCCGAACTCGAAGTACGTGAGGTCGTGCTGCTCACCGAGCACCTCGACCACCTCGGCGATGCGCTGACCGAAGGTCTCGTCGTCGATCTCCACGCCGTCGAGCTGGATGCGCTCGTTGGGGCGAATCAGGTGCGGCGAGGTGTAGAGGCCGGTGTGGTACCGGGTGCCCAGGCAGGAAGCCGCGATGGCGCAGGTCGAGCCCTTGCCGTTGGTGCCGGCCACGTGGAGCGCGGGAAAACGGCGCTCGGGATTACCCAGGCGATCGAGCGCGAGGCGCACCCGATCGAGCCCCATCTTGATGTTCGACGGCGAGAGGCCCGCGAAGTGTGCGAGCCCTTGCTGGGGCGTCACGACGCGAGCAGCCCCAGGATCTGGATGATCTTCCCGCGCATGTCCTTGCGCTGAACGATCGCGTCGAGCATGCCGTGCTCGAGCAGGAACTCGCTGCGCTGGAACCCTTCGGGCAACTTCTGGCGAATGGTCTGCTCGATCACGCGGGCGCCCGCGAAGCCGATGAGGGCGCGCGGCTCGGCGATGATGACGTCACCCAGGAACGAGAACGAAGCGGCCACGCCACCGGTCGTGGGGTGCAGCAACACCGAGATGTACGGCTGACGGATCTCGCGGAACGCGTTGAGCGCCGCGCAGGTCTTCGCCATCTGCATCAGGGAGAGAATGCCCTCCTGCATGCGCGCGCCGCCGGAAGCAGAGAACACGATCGCGGGGCACTTGAGCTCGATCGCGCGCTCGAAGACGCGGGTGACCTTCTCACCCACCACGCTGCCCATCGAGCCGCCCATGTACTCGAAGTTGAAGCAGCCGAGGCTGACGCGGCGGCCCTCGAAGGTGCCCACGCCCGCGATGAACGCGTCCTTCTCGCCCAGCGCCTTCATGGTCGACTTGATCCGGTCCTTGTACTTCTTGGAATCGGAGAACTGCAGCGGGTCCATCGACTCGAGATCGGTGTCGAACTCTTCGAACGAGTCGGGGTCGCAGAGGCTGTGAATGCGCATTCGCGCGGGCAGCGCCATGTGGTGGCCGCAGCTGGGGCACACGTTGAGCGCCTTGGTGAGCTCTTCGGCGAGCATGATGTCGCCGCACTCGTCGCACTTCTCCCAGATGCCCTCCATGCGGGAAGAGTTCGCCGAAGCTTCAGCGGGGACGGGGGCTGCGATCTTCGGCTTCTTCTGGAACCAAGCCTGGCCTGACATGCCGTTGGCTCTACCGGCTCAACCCTCGCACCTCAAGTGTCCTCAGCGGCTGTGACGGCATGCGTCAAAGCTTCAAGCCTCCACGACCCAATCGGACTCGATGATCTCGAACTCGAACTTCACCTCGCGCTTGGCGCTCTCGAGGGTCGCGTGCTGCTTCTGGGCGATGACGTGGCCTGAGTCGTCGAGATAAAACAGGCGAAAGGCGCCTTCGGCATCGGGCTGAATCTCGACCGAGCTGAACACCGCCGAGGGGTTCGAAGCGCGTTGCTTCGTGGCACCCGCGAGCAACCGAACGCGCGCCTTCAGCGGCGCAGGCAAGGTGTTCGTCACATAGAACCCCACGGCCTCTCGCAGCAGCGCCTGCAGATCTGCGCCGTCTTTGTGAAAGCCAGCGTCGCGATGAAGCCGGCCCCCCGTGACGACCACGGTGTAGACGAGCCCGTTCTCGCGCACCCCGTCGACCTTGAGCACCACCACCGCGCCATCGCGCCCGATCGCGTCGAAGGCGGCGAGCAGACGCACCGCGTTCCCCCAAACGGCCACCTCGCCCTCGGCGTCGATGCCCAGCCGAGAGACCGCTGCGAGCAAGTCGACGTCGCTCATGCGCTGCCAGCGATGGCTTCGAGCTCAGCCACCGACTTGGGGATCGACTGCGTGAGCACTTCGACGCCGGTGGTCGTGCACACCACGTCGTCTTCGATGCGAATGCCACCGAAGCCCCGGCCCTGGTTCATCGCGAGGTACTTCTCGGCGGCGTCCCACTTCACCTGGGTCTTGAAGCGTTCACGCAGCTCGGGGTTGTGGATGATCGCGGGCACGAAATAGAGGCCGGGCTCGATGGTGAAGGTCATGCCCACCTCGAGATCCATGTCCATGCGCAGGTACTGGGTGCCGAACTGCGCGCTGCGGGTGCGACCGGCCGGGTAGTGAACGCGATCGCCGAACGCCTCGAGGTCGTGCACGTCGAGACCGAGCTGATGACCCAGGCCGTGGGGGAAGAAGATCGCGTGCGCACCCGACTCGACCAGGCCATCGGGACTTCCGTTGAGCAAACCCAGGCGCACCAGGCCCTCGGCGAGCACGCGTGACGCGCGCAGGTGCAGATCGCGATAGCGCACGCCGGGCTTCACTGCCGAGATCGCGTCGAGCTCGCTTTGCAGCACCAGCTCGTACACCTCGCGGCCTTCCGAAGTGAACGCGCCACCGACCGGCCAATCGCGCGTGACGTCGTTGCAGTACCCGGTCTCGACGCTCTCGGCGCCCGCATCGAGCAGCACGATGTCGCCCTTCTGCAGGGTGTTGCGGTACTCGTTGTTGTGCAAGACCTCGCCGCGCACCGAAAGAATGGTGTTGTACGCAGCGGTGCAGCCCGAGCGCCCGAAGGCGCCGTCGATCTGCCCCTTGAGGAACTGCTCGGGCACGCCCGGCTTCGAGTGCTGCATCGCCAGCAGGTGCGCTTCGCGCGTGATGGGCACCAGGCGCCGCATCTCCTGCAACTCGTCAGCGTCCTTGTGCAGGCGCAGCTTCGCGATCAGCTCGAGCAACATGCCCTGCCCGACCTGTTTGGGATCGTCGAAGTCGAGCTCTTCGCCGGTGATGCCGCGAGCGCGCATGGTCGCCTTCGGATCTGCCACGGCGATCGATCGCACCTGCCGGCCGCGCGCGAGCTCAACGAGCTTCTTCTCGAGGTTCTCGACGGGCAGCACCGCGTCGACGCCCTGGCGGGCCTGCACACCTTCGAACGCCTCGAGCGCGCCGTGCCACAGCGCATCGGTCGCCGTGCGCTCGGCGAGGAACAAAGTCACCTTGCCGTCGGCAGGATCGAAGAAGGCCGCGCTCCCCGGCTCAGGTCGCTGGAAGAAGTAGAGGAAGTTGCTGTCGGCGCGATACGGGAAGGGGTTGGCGGGGTAGTTCCGCGCGAGCTGGCCACCGGCCATGAGCAGGAGAGGGCTCTCGAGTCCGGCGAGGAGGCGCTTCCGGCGATCGGCGTAGTTCATGACGCCGGTCTACCAACGAACACCAAATCTTGTACCGTCACAGACCTCGTGAATGCCCCCAAGCGCAGCCCCGTGTTCTGGATCGTGCTCGCGCTCGCCGGGGTCACCGGCCTGTGCTGCATGGGCAGTCTGGGCGTGGTGGCGCTGGGAGCACTGACCGCCGATGAGACCGCCGCGACGCCTGCCCCTTCGGCGGGTGGGGCCGACTGGATCCCCTCGCAGGAGATCGCCCGCGGCACCGGCATGACCCAGCAACTGGTCGGCGGCCGCTGGCTGTACCAGACCGGCAGCGGCCTCGAGACCGTGGTCGCCCGCTTCACCCAGAGCGCGTTGGTCGAGGTCAGCAGCAGTGGCGAGCTCAACGAGCTGCGCTTCGACGACGACGGCACGTACAGCTGGAACTGGGTCAACTCGAGCAACTTTCAAGGCACGCATCGTTCTGCTGCGACCGAGCGCGGGAACTGGGTGCTCGAGGGGAGCACGCTGACGCTGACGCCGGAATCGCAGAAGGCGCTCTACGTCGCGAACACCCAGTCGCAGGAAAAGGAAGACCTCGATCTGACCTCACGCAGCTACCAGCTGACCGACCTGACGCTGGAGACCGTTCCGAACACCGGAGCGCCGATGAAACAATTTCCCGGTATCGAGCTCACCGGGCCTTGTGGACCGTGGGACCTGCAGAAGGGCCGTCGGAGCCTCGACCTCCAGCGGCTCTGAAACCTGTGGTACGCGCGCAGCATGCAGGCCGCGATCAGTCTCAACGCAGAAGGTCCTGAAGGGCTTCGGTTCACCGAGGTCGCCTCGCCCCACCCTGGTCCCGACGAGATCAAGGTGCGCGTGCGCGCGACGGCGTTGAACCGGGCCGATCTGCTGCAGACGATGGGGCTGTATCCGGCGCCTGCCGGTGCGCCTGAAGACATTCCGGGCATGGAGTACTCGGGCGAAGTGGCCGCGGTCGGGGCTCGTGTCCGTCGCTGGAATCTCGGCGATCGCGTGATGGGAATCGTGCCCGGTGGTGCGTGGGCGCAAGAGCTGGTCACCCATGAACGCGAAGCGATGGCCATGCCCACGGGCATGTCGTTCTCTGACGCGGCTGCGTTGCCTGAAGCGTTCGCCACCGCCTTCGATGCATTGGTGCTGCAAGGCGGCATGACGCTCAACAGCGAGGTGTTGATTCACGCGGTCGCCAGCGGTGTCGGCACTGCCGCGCTTCAGCTCTGCCAGCTCTTCGGTGCGCACGCGATCGGTACGGGCCGCAACGAGACGAAGCTCGAGCGCGCGCGTGCCATGGGCCTGACCCGCACCATCCTGGTGAAGGACGGCGTGTTCTCGGCGCAGGTGAAGCAGCTCACCGCCGGTCGAGGGTGTGACGTCGCGCTGGATCTCGTGGGTGGTGATTGGTTCGCCGAGACGCTCGATGCGATGGCGCACAAGGGCACGGTGATGCTGGTCGGGCTGGTGGCGGGCGCCTCGGCTGAGGTTCCGTTGCGCAGCCTGCTGGCCAAGCGCCTTCGCGTGCAGGGCACCACGCTTCGATCGCGCTCGCTGGAAGAGAAGATCGCCCTCGCGCGCGCGTTCGAGCAGCGGCTGTCGCCTTCCTTCGTGACGGGCCAGCTCAAGCCGGTCGTCGATGCCGTGTTGCCGATGGCAGAGTTGCAGCCCGCGCTCCATCGCCTCGCTCGCAATGAAACGTTCGGAAAACTCGTCCTCACCTGGTGACCTCACATGACCCCGTTCGATCCCAACGCTGCCGCGCAGCCTGACTCTGGTGTTTTCGGTCTCCCCTTCACGCCCGAGGAGGCGAAGGTGGTGCTGCTGCCCGTGCCCTTCGAGGCCACCACCAGCTACGGCGGTGGAACGGCGAATGGCCCCGAGCAGATCCTGCAGGCCTCGAAGCAGGTCGACCTGTTCGATCTCGACACCGGCAGGCCGTACGAGGTGGGCATCTCGATGCTCGAGAACCCCAGGAACGTTCGCGCGTGGAATGACGAGGCGAAGGCGCTGGCGACTCCGATCGTGGAGTCCGGTGGGCTCGAGGTCGACGAGGCCGCGCTCGCGAAGGTCAACGCGCTGTCAGAGAAGATGAACGAGTGGGTGTACCAGACGGCGACGAAGTGGATCGCTGCGGGGAAGATCGTAGGCCTGGTGGGGGGCGATCACTCGACGCCGTTCGGCTGCATCAAGGCGCACGCTGACAAGTACCCGAACCTGGGCGTGCTCCACCTCGACGCGCACGCGGATCTTCGTGACGCGTACGAGGGGTTCACCTGGTCTCACGCGTCGATCATGTTCAACGTGATGAAGCACGTGCCCAACGTGAAGAAGCTGGTGCAGGTGGGCATTCGTGACTTCGGCGAGGCCGAGTACACGATGATCCGCGAGTCGGACGGGCGCATTCACACGTTCTTCGATGCGCGCCTGGCGCGGGCGCGGCTCGATGGAATGCCGTGGCGCGAGCAGGTCGACGCGATCGTCAATGAGCTGCCGCAGCACGTGTATTTGTCGTGGGACATCGACGGGCTCGAGCCGACGTTGTGCCCTGATACGGGAACTCCGGTGCCCGGTGGGCTCACCTTCGCGCAGGCCGTCGCGTTGCTCGAAGGCGTGGTGCGCTCGGGGAAGAAGATCGTCGGGTTCGATCTGAATGAAGTGTCCGATGGTGGCGGTGGCAACGAGTGGAACGCCAACGTCGGCTCTCGGCTGCTCTACAAGATGATCGGGTGGACGTTGGTGAGCCAGGGTCTGCTGAAGACCTGACGAGATCCGAACTCGGGCGCGTTGATGTTTTGTTCCATCAGGTGTTGCTGAGCGCGGTGTTGGGGGATGTGAGCATGAACTCAACCGATCGATCCTCAGCCACATGACGCAGCCTGCGCCTGACGCAGCCAGGTCATCTGGCCCGTCTTCACGGCCCATGCGGCACAGACTCGTCGTTGCCGGGCTGGTCGCGGTTGCCGTCCTCGCGCTTTCTCTGCATTTCCAAGAGAGGCAAGCGGCAGCCACGCCGGAACCTCTCCCAGAGGAGCGCACCGAACTGGTTGCCGATGCAGGCCAGATTGCCCAGCCCGACGGGCGAAAACACACCTTGAGGATCTCGGTGAACGAAGTCGGCGCTCCGGTATCGGGCGCGCGCGTCGTCGCTTCACTCAAAGTGGCGTCGTCGTCGTCGCGCAGCCCGACCTGGATCGATCGAGCCGATCAGCGCACCGATGCCAGAGGGCAGATATTTCTCCAGGCCAGGGCCGGCCTGTGGTTCGTGCTCGTGAGGAAAGAGGGGTTCGCGGACGCCTTTCAGGACGTCCTCGTCGAGGCACAGGACGAAGTGACCAGCGTCACCGTCGCCCTCGAGCGCGGTTTCGGACTCTCGGGCGTCGCGCTCGACCCCGACGGCCACTCACTCGCGCCGGCGCAGATCAAAGCCATTCCTCTGGGTGAACAACTCACCAAACGAAGGTCCGCGCCCGAAGGTGAACGGAACGTCGCCGTGGAAATGAACGGCACCTTCACACTGATCGGTTTGAGCCGCGGCTGGTGGCGCGTGGAAGGTGAATCGGAAGGGTTCGGGCGCAGCCAGGCGCGCGTCATCAGCGTGCCCACCACCGAACTGCTGGAGCTCGTCTTCCGACCCTCTGGCTTCATCGAAGGTTTCGTGGTGACGAAGGGTGGCACTCCCGCGCCACACGCGACCGTGTCTGTCGTGGGCGAGAATGACACGACCTCAATCGACACCAGCGAGACGGGCGCTTTCTCAGTCGAGCGGCCCCCGGGGGCGTACCGCTTGTCTGCGCACCTTGGGGATCTCGTCGGCAGCACGACCGCCCTGACGTTCGTGCGCGCCCGCGCCACGGCGACGGCCCGCATCACGCTTGAAGGCAAAGGCGCGACGCTGCGAGGTCAGGTGTTGCGCGACGACGGCGCTTCGGTCGCGGGCGCTACGATTATCGTCCGCCCAACTCTCCAGGAAGGCCTGGTCGCTGAGGACCGCACTGACGAAGACGGCCGTTGGGAATTGGCCGGCCTCGCGCCCGGCACCTTCGACGTCGAAGCGTCCTTCGCCGGACTGAGCCCCGCGGTCGAAACCGGATTCAATCTCGTCGACGGGGCGATCGTCGACACCAGGTTGACGCTCGCGCGGCTTGGTTCAGTGGAGGGCATGGTTGTCACCGCCGACGGCAAGCCGGTCGCGGCTCAGGTCGTCCTCCGCGGCAAGTACGACCCGTTTCCTCAACGGCAGCTCGTCGCCGGCACCGACGGCCATTTTTCCTTCAGCAACGTTCCGAGCGGCGACGTTCTGGTGCGTGCCTCACTTGGCGTCGAAGACTCGGGTGCGACCGCCGCAGCCAGCGTCAGGGCGGGCACAACCACAGAGGTCTCCCTCGCGCTCCCAGCCCGGTACGAGTTGCGCGTCGAGCTCGACCGGACTGCCTGCAAGGCGATCGAAGCCGTGATGGTGAGCGCTTTCGAGCCCGACGCTTCGCATGCGGCCATCGAGACGTTGGTGCCGTCGAGTGCACAGCACGTGGTCCTGAAGCTTCGCGAGGGCGCCTGGACCATTCGTGCCGCCATGAGAGCGCCGGCAGCGTGCTTCGGCCTGGCCGATGTCGACATCGGCGCTGGTGTGCTTTCGCGATCGAGGTCGATCCGCCTCGTTCCTGCGCCACCGATGATGCAGTTGACGGTGTTCGAGAGCACCCAGGACCCCGCGCCCGGAGCGCAGGTGACCGTCGTTTCGAAAGACGGCTCGCAGCTGAGAGCTGAGACCGACCTGGACGGCCGAGTCTTGCTGGCCCTCAAGCGTGAGATGGTCGCCAGCATCAGCGCGGTGAAGAACGGGCGCTCGGCAAGATTGGCCGGAGCGACGATCACCGGCGCTCGGGTGTCTCTGACGCTGTCTCCAGCGGCGCACCTCAGGGTCCACATCGTCGGGCATCAGATGATGACGCGCGTCCTGGCGGTTGAAATCAACGGCGAGTCGCTGCCTGTCGAGGCGGTCGCGGTCGAAGCCGTCGTCTACCTCGCCGAGGTTCCCGAAGGTGCACTCGACGTGCGCGCATCGAACGCCGACGACTCACGGTTCGGGGCCAGCACCATCACCACCCAGGCGGGCGAAACCACCGAGGTTACCGTCACCCTCAAGGGCATCGGCTCTCTCCTTGGGACCGCTAAGTTGCCATCGACGGCACAGGGGCAGGCGCGCGTTGCCATCACTTCGAGTCTGGGCACGAGGATCGAGCAACTCGAGCCAAGCGGAAGCTTCGATCTCGGACCGATGCCTGAGGGTCACTACACGCTCGAAATTCGCTGCTCGGGCTGCACCTGGGCACCCAGGTCGGTTCAGGTGGGCTCGAGCCAGGAGACCCGCGTCGATTTTCAGTGAAGTACGTCAGAATCTGGATGCGATCGCGCTGTTACGCTTGGCGCATGCGCACTCGAATGTCGGACCCGCGTGGTCCCTCGCTCCGACGACAACGAACGCGCAGGAGCAGGATGGCGAGGGTCAAGAGGCGAGATGTGGTCGTCGAGTTGATGGACGCTGTGTCGAGACTCGAGGTGACGGCGACGAAGCATGCCGACTTACTCGAAGCGATCGCGACGCATGCGATGTCCACCAGCGCCGAACTGACGGCGGTCTCGGGCCGGGTGAACGGTTTGTCGGGCCACCTGAATGGTTTGTCGAGCCATGTGAATGGTTTGTCGGCCCAGGTGAAGGACGTGGCTCAGCGCGTCTCGTCACTCGAAGGCGAGTTTCAGGACCTGGCGGAGAACTTCGCGCTGAGCGCAAAGCTCTCACGCACCATGCAGACAGACGTCGGCAGGCTCGCCCGCATCTTGGGTGAATCCGCGGGCAGGAGCCGCGAGCGTTTCGATGACATCGAGAAACGCATCGGCAGGCTCGAGAAGAAGACGGGGTGAAATACGAACGGCGGACTCCTTTCGGAATCCGCCGCCGGGTTCGACCCTCACCCTCACCTCTCCCGGAGGGAGAGGGAAAGAGTTGGTTCAGCTCAGCTTGACGTTGGCCCGCTTGGCCGCTTCGACGAGCGTGGTGCCGAGCTCGGCAGGTGAGGCGGCCATCACGATGTTCGCCGCCGTCATCGCCTTGATCTTCTCGGCCGCGGTGCCCTTGCCGCCCGAGATGATCGCGCCGGCGTGACCCATGCGCTTGCCCGGAGGCGCCGAGACGCCCGCGATGAAGCCGGCCATCGGCTTCTTCATGTTCGCCTTCACCCACGCAGCCGCCTCTTCTTCAGCGCTGCCACCGATTTCGCCGATCATGATCACGGCGTCGGTCTCGGGGTCGTTGTTGAAGAGCTCGAGAATGTCGATGAAGTTCGTGCCGTGCACCGGGTCACCACCGATGCCCACGGCCGTCGACTGGCCCAGGCCGAGGTTCGTGATCTGGAACACCGCCTCGTACGTGAGCGTGCCCGACTTCGAGACCACGCCGATGCGGCCGGGGCGGTGAATGTGGCCCGGCATGATGCCGATCTTGCACTTCGCGCCGGGGGTGATGACGCCCGGGCAGTTCGGCCCGATGAGGCGCGTCTTCGAGTTCTGCAGCACGCGCTTGACCTTGATCATGTCGTTGACCGGAATGCCTTCGGTGATCGTGATCGCCAGGCGCAGCTCGGCGTCGACGGCCTCGAGGATCGAGTCGGCCGCGAAAGGAGGCGGCACGAAGATGACCGAGGTGTTGCAACCGGTGGCCTTCACCGCCTGCTCGACGGTGTCGAAGATCGGGATCTTCCCTTCGAACAGCTGCCCGCCCTTCCCCGGGGTCACGCCAGCGACGATCTGCGTGCCGTACTCGAGGCACTGCTTGGCGTGAAACGAACCGGCCGAGCCGGTGATGCCCTGCACGACGACTTTGGTGTCTTTGCCAACAAGGATGCTCATGGTGATTTCTCTTTCCTTCAGGCCTTGATGGAGGCGACTGCTTTTTCAGCCGCCTGGCGCAGGTTGTCGGCAGGCGTGATGGCGAGACCCGACTTCTTCAGGATCTCCTTGCCGAGCTCGACGTTGGTGCCTTCGAGGCGAACGATCAGCGGGACGCTGAGCTTCACTTCCTTCGCGGCCGCGACCACGCCCTCGGCGATGACGTCGCACTTCATGATGCCGCCGAAGATGTTCACCAGCACCGCTTTGACCGCGGGGTCGGCGAGGATCAGCTTGAACGCCGCGGTGACCTTCTCCTTCGAAGCGCCGCCGCCGACGTCGAGGAAGTTCGCCGGCTGGCCGCCGACGAGCTTGATGGTGTCCATGGTCGCCATGGCCAGGCCTGCGCCGTTGACCATGCAGCCGATGTTTCCCTCGAGCGCGATGTACGCGAGGTCGTGCTCCTTGGCCTGCGCCTCGAGCGGGTCTTCTTCGGCGATGTCGCGCATCTCGACGACGGCCTTCTGCCGGAACAGCGCGTTCTCATCGAAGGTCATCTTCGAGTCGAGCGCGACGATCTCGCCGCTCTTGAGCTTCACCAGGGGGTTGATCTCGACCAGGGCCGCGTCGGTCTCCATGTACACCTGGTACAGCTGCGCGCAGAACTTCACGAACTTGCCCACTTCGTCGCCCTTGAGCCCGAGGCCAAAGGCCATCTTGCGGCCCTGGAACGACTGGAAGCCGACGGCCGGATCAACCGCCTCGCGGAGGATCTTCTCGGGGTGCGTGTGTGCGACCTCTTCGATCTCTACGCCGCCTTCGGTCGACGCCATGAAGGTGACGCGCGCGGTGGCGCGGTCGAGGGTGAGGCCCAGGTAGTACTCCTTCTCGATGTCGAGACCTTCCTCGACGTAGAGGGTCTTCACTTCCTGGCCGTTGGGGCCCGTCTGCGGGCTCTTGAGCATCATCCCGAGGATCTTCGAGGCGTGCTCTTTGGCCTCGGCGGGCGACTTCGCGATCTTCACGCCGCCGGCCTTGCCGCGACCACCGGCGTGCACCTGCGCCTTGACCACGGTCACCTTCGTGCCGAGCTCAGCGGCGGCCTTTTCGGCCTCAGCGGGCGTCTTGCAGACGATGCCGCGCGGAACGGGGACTCCGTACTTTTTGAAGATCTGCTTGCCCTGATACTCGTGGATTTTCATTGAAGGTCGAGGCTCCGGTAGACGGCTGAACAGCGCGGCCGAAATACCCAGATTGAGCCGGGAAGTCTTGAAAGATCCTCAGCTGTGTTGCGCTCGGCGCGCACGAGCGGTGTCGGAATTGAGCGCACACCCCGTTGAAATCAGCCGTTCCACCTGCGAAGGCCTGTTCCTCATGCGTCAACTCCAACTTCTCGTTCTCGCGCTGTCGGTCTTCGCCGTGGGTTGTAAGTGTGGAGCCAAGCCCGCCGCGCCCACGCAGCTGCTCGAGGGTGAGGCGTGTGAGAACGACGAACGCTGCGTGACGGGCCTGTGTGACGCCGCGCCGGGTTTCTCGCCTGTCTGCGTGCGCCGCTGCGGCGATGGCTGTCTGCCGACCGAGGTCTGCGTGCAGCTGACGCCCAACCGGTTCGCCTGCCAGCCCGATCAGCGCAAGCTCTGCCAGCCCTGTGCAGCCGATCTCGATTGCCCGTACCCGTCTGACAAGTGCCTGCTGGTGAACACCGAGAAGGTGTGCGGCCGCGACTGTGCGTTCGATCAGACCTGCCCCACCGGCTACCGCTGCGTGAACGGCGCGGGCGCCGATGGAGCTCCGAAGATTCAGCAGTGCGTGCCGATCGTCGCGAGCTGCGCGTGCCTGGCGCGTGGCGACTTCGAGCAGCCCTGCCAGAACGTCAACGCCGAGGGCACCTGCTCGGGCCTCAAGAAGTGCGACCTCGTCTCGAACAGCGTGGTGTGTGACGCGCGGACGGCCGTGAGCGAGACCTGCAACGGCGTCGACGACGACTGCGACGGCGACACCGACGAAGGCCAGATGAGCGCGACCTGCGGCGTGGGCGCCTGCCAGCGCAGCGTCGACACCTGCGTCGATGGCGGCGTGGCGAGCTGCACGCCGGGCATGCCGATCACCGAGCTGTGCAACGGCGTCGATGACGACTGCGACGGCGTGCTCGACAACGGCTTCGACACCACCTCGATGGTGACCAGCTGCGGAGCGTGCGGCCGGGTGTGCATGCTGCCCAACGCGACGCCGCGGTGTGATGTCGGCGTGTGCCGAGTGCTGACCTGCAACACGGGCTTCGACAACTGCAACGGCCTGGATCCCGACGGCTGCGAGTCGAACGTGACGGCCGACCCGATGAACTGTGGCGCCTGCAACCAGGCGTGCACGCGGCCTCATTCCACGGCGACCTGCAGCAACTCGACCTGCAGCTTCGTGTGCGCGCCGGGCTGGGTCGATCTCAACACCGATCCGGTCGATGGCTGCGAGTACAACTGCACCTTCACCTCGGCCACCGACCTGCCCGACCTCATGTTCGCCGACGCGAACTGCGACGGCATCGACGGCGAGGTGAACAACGGCATCTTCGTCTCGCCCAATGGCAACGACGCGAACGTGGGCACGCGCGCGGCGCCAAAGCTCACTCTCGGCGCGGCGATGACCACGGTGGTGACTAACCTGAAGCGCGACGTCTACATCGCCGAGGGCACGTACACCGGCCCGCTGGATCTCCTCGGCTCCAACGGCATCAACGTGGCGGGCGCGTACCACCCGACCACCTGGGCGCGCGCGTTCGCCAACCAGGTTGAGGTCAGCAACGGAAACCCCGGCCTGCGTATCGACGGCTCGAACAACGTGCTGGTGCAGGCGATTCGGTTCATCAGCACGGACGGAACGGTGAGCGAGCCCTCGTCGTATGGGGCAAAGATCATCGAGTCGTCCAACGTTCGTCTCGAATCGCTCGACATTCGAGCCGGCAACGGCCTTGCGGGCGCAGCTGGAAACTCGCAGGGTCAGGCGGAGGGCGGCAGCATCGGCGAGAGCGGTATCAAAGGTTGTTACAACGACCCTCGCTGGGATCCCTTCAGCAGCACGCTTGAGTGGACCGCATGCAACACCAGCGCGGTCCACTGCTACTGGCCGAGCGCGCGCGCAGGCGGTGCCGGTGGAGCCAGTTCATGCGGCGCTTCCGGCGGGGCGGGCGGCGCCCCGTCCCGCTACAACGTGCCGACAACGACGGGTGGCCAGAGCGGCATCCCGGGTAACCCGTCGGGAGGAACCGCAGGTCAGGGCGTCGCTGTGATGACGACTCCGGCGGTGGGGAGCATCTACTGGGGCGGCAACGGTGCGAACGGTGTCGGCGGCAGCAACGGCAGCGGCGCGACCGCAGGCACATTTAACAGCAACGGATACGTCCGGCCCGCTGCGGCTGCAGGCACAGGTGGTACCGCCGGGCGTGGTGGTGGCGGTGGCGGTGGCGGCGCGGGCGGCCTCGGGCTCCCATTGCCTGGATACAACGGTCTCCAGTGTTACGCGTTCGGTTCGCCCGGCAGCGGTGGCGGCTCCGGCGGCTGTGGTGGCTTGGCGGGTAGCGCAGGTGGGAGCGGCGGCGCATCAATCGGCCTTTTTCTCGTCAACTCTCAGGTCTCTGCGCAAGGCTCGTTTATTCGCACCGGCAACGGCGGTAGCGGCGGCGCCGGTGGCGCTGGCGGCACTGGCGGCACTGGCGCTCCGGGCGGCATTTCTGATTACGACTCCAAACAAGGTGCAGCGACGCGCGGCGCTGGCGGCGGTCGCGGCGGCAACGGCGGAGCGGGCGGCCACGGCGGCGGCGGCTCGGGTGGCTCCGTCTACGGCATCGTGAAGAATACGGGCTCGCAGTGGACCCCCACGGGCGGCTCAATCACGCTCGGAACGGTCGGCACCGGCGGTACCTCGGCGGGCAACCCCGGCGCGGCGGGCGCCTCGGGTGTGCAGACCACGTTCTGATGCGCACCCTCGCGGCGTTGCTTCTGCTGAGCAGCACCGCGAACGCGCAGACGATCTATCGGTGGACCGACAAGAAGGGCGAGGTCCACTACACCGATGAGGTCTCGACCGTGCCGAAGGGCGCGAAGCTCGAGACCACGGAAGGTGAAGAGCTGATGGTGGTGCCTGCGCCTCCTCCATCGGCGACGACGCCGAAGACGGTCGAGCGTCCGATCGCGAAGGCCCAGATGAAGGTGAAGCAGTCGGGGCCCATCGAGGTGCGGCTCACCAAGATCAACGTCGCGGTGTCCGACGGCGATCGCGCGTACATCGAAGAGTCACTGCGCACTGCCGCCGCGTCGCCGCGCCTGGTGAGCTGGGGTGGCCTGCGCGAATCGATCGAGGTGGAGATCACCTCCGGCGCGCAGATGGTCGGCTACTCGGGCACGGATGCGTTCGGCCAGGCGATCGGTACCAACAAGATGCGGCTGCGCGCCCCGAAGGACACGGCCTCTCACGGCTTCGTGCTCGACTACCCAGGCGCGGCGTTGCACGAGCTGGCTCACCTGCTCGAGCAACAACTGGCGGGGGCAGGAAGCCCCCCGTGGTTCACGGAAGGGTTTGCCTGCGTGCTCGCTGAGCAGAACCGCTCGGCGTCGATCGATGACATCGCGTGGTGGGTGATTCACGAAGGCGGCGAGCGCCCGCTCCAAGACCTGTACGCAGGGAAGGCTGAAATTCATCTCGCCTACGCGATCGCGAAAGAAGCGGTGAGCTACCTGGTGGAGCTCGTGGGTGATGCCGGGCTCAAGCAGATGTTCGAGCTGCGCGCGAAGCACCAGACGTTCGACGCGGCGTTCACGCGGGTCGCCGGCTTCACCGTGCAGGAGTTCGAAGGGCGCTTCATCAAGTCGCTCCGGCCGAACTACTACGACCGGGCACGCTGACGCCGTCGCTTTCGAAGCCTTGAGAGCGCCGCGCTACTCGCGAAGCCAGTTGATGACGTCAAGCCCCGCCACCCGGCGAAACTCGCGCACGTTGTCGGTGACGACGGTCAAGCCGAGCGCCCTGGCCTGGGCCGCGATCAACAGGTCGTTGGGCCCGATGGGGGTTCCCTTCAGCTCGAGCGCGCGCCGTACCCGGGCGTAGTCGAGGTCTGCAGGCGGGGCGAGCGGGAGGGTTTCGACGGCGGCCAGGATCTCGTCCACACGCCTCGCCAGCTTCGCAGAGCCACTCTTCGCAGCTCCGAAGCGAAGCTCACAGGCGACGATGATGCTGACCGCGACCCTCGCCTCGCCCACCTCAGTGATTCGCTGGGCGACCACGCCCGCCGGGTTCCGGACCAGGTCGGCCACGATGTTGGTGTCGAGCGAGAAGCGCTTCACAGCTCGACTTCGTCGTCGCGGCCGATGCCTTCATCGACGTCAGGGAACGCGTCGGCGATGGGCTTCCATTTCGCAAGCAGCCGCAGCAGCCCGCGACCAGGCGACACCGGCTCGAGGACCAGGGTGCCCTTCTCAGCGCGGATGAAGACCTCGTCCCCGGGCAGCTCGAACTCTCGCGGAATGCGCACGGCCTGATTCGCGCCATTCCGGAAAAGGCGGGCTCTACGCGGTGAACTCGAGGTGACTGACATAGGCCAAGCATAGGCCTCAACTGATGATCCGGCAACGTGACCAGTCAGGGAACCCTCACCCTCTCCCGCGCAGCCGTTCCTCGAGCGTGGTGTAGCGCCGCGCAGCGCCGGTGGCCTTGACGGCCATGGCCAGCGCCTTCCTGCTCCCCACGATGATCACCAGCTTCCGGCCCCGGGTCAGGCCCGTGTAGAGCAGGTTGCGCTGGAGCATCACGTAGTGCTGGGTGTGCAGGGGCATCACCACGCAGGGGTACTCGCTGCCCTGCGACTTGTGGATCGAGCAGGCGTACGAGAGCACCAGCTCATCGAGCTCTGACGCGTCATACGTCACCTCACGGCCCTCGAAGCGGGCCACCAACTGCTGCTCGACCGGGTCGACCGCGAGCACCCGCCCGATGTCTCCATTGAAGACATCGAGGTCGTAGTTATTTCGTATCTGCATCACCTTGTCGCCCACGCGCAGCAGCCGACTGCCGCGGGTCAACGAGGGGCCCGTGGGGTTGAGCCGCTGCTGCAGCACCAGGTTCAGGTTGCCCGCCCCCAGCGAGCCGCGATGCATGGGGGTGAGCACCTGCACCTGCTCGACCCGATCGAAGCCCCACTTGGTGGGGATGCGGGTGGCCACCAACTCCTCCAGCGTGGCGAGCACCTGCTCGGGCTCGGCCCGCTCCACGAAGTAGAAGTCGGGCCGCGGCAGCACGTCGCGCCGCTCGTGCCACTGGGGGAGCTGGCCCCGATTGACCCGGTGCGCGTTGGTGACGATCAAGCTGTCTTGCGCTTGCCGGAAGATGTGCTGCAGGCGCACCACGGGCACGGCGCCCGAGTCGATCAGATCGGCGAGCACCCGGCCCGGCCCCACCGAGGGCAGCTGATCGACGTCACCCACCAGCACCAGCTGCGCGTCTCTGGGCACGGCCTTGAGCACGTCGTAGGCGAGCACCACGTCGAGCATCGAGGCCTCGTCGAGGATCACCACGTCGGCCTCGAGGGGCTTGTCGCGGTTGCGCTCGAAGGCGTGCGTCCTGGGCGAGAACTCGAGCAGCCGGTGCACCGTCTTGGCCTCGCGCCCGGTGGTCTCGTTCAGGCGCCGCGCCGCGCGCCCCGTTGGCGCGGCCAGGACGATCACCCGGCGCTTCTTCTCGAGGATCTGGATGATGCCGTTGACCAGGGTCGTCTTGCCGGTGCCGGGCCCGCCGGTGATCACCAGCACCTTCGACGAGATGGCCGCGCGAATGGCGGCCTGCTGCTCAGGCGCGAGGGTCAACTGCTGCTTGCCCTCGAACCAACGCAGCGCCGCGTCGACGTCGATCTCCAGCGGCTTCACCTTCCCCCGCGCCAGCACGAGCAGCGCCGCAGCGAGCCCCGCCTCTGCCGCGTGGAGCGCGCGCGCATAGACCCGGCCCGAGCTGCCCTCGGCGCCGCGCTCGAAGACGAGGTGATCGCTCTGGGTCAACGAGGCGATGGCCTGCTCGATGATGCTCGCGTCGATGGTCAGGGCCTCGACGGCTTGCTCGAGCAGCACGTCGCGAGGCAGCCACACGTGGCCTTCGTTCGAGGCCTCACCCAGCAGGTGCAGCACGCCCGCCTCTGCCCGGCGGGGCGAGGTGGGGGAAATGCCCAGCTTGGCGGCGATCGCGTCGGCCGTCTTGAAGCCGATGCCGAAGATGTCGAGCGCCAGCCGATACGGGTTCTCCTTCACGATGGCGATCGCCTGGTGGCGGTAGTGCTTGTAGATGCGCACCGCGTAGGTGGTGGACACCCCATGGGCCTGGAGAAACACCATCACCTGGCGAATCTCGCGCTGCTCGGCCCAGGCGCGGGTGATGCGCTGGCTGCGCACCCGCCCAATGCCCTCGACCTCGGTGAGCCGCTGAGGCTGCGTGTCGATGACCTCGAGGGTGGTCAACCCGAAGTGGGCCACCAGCCGCGCTGCCATCACCCTGCCCACGCCCTTGACGAGCCCCGAGCCCAGGTACTTCTCGATGCCCACCAGGGTGGCGGGCTTGACCGTGAGAAAGGAGTCGACCTTGAACTGCTCGCCGTACTTCTTGTCGGTGAGCCAGCGGCCTGTCAGGCGCAGGCTCTCTCCGGGCTGAGCCCCCAGGAGCGCCCCCACCGCGGTCACCAGCTCGCGCCTTCCCGGCACGACGAGCTGAACCACCGAGAAGCCGTTCTCTTCGCTGGCGAAGGTGATCCGCTCGAGGACGCCTTCGAGGCTGGTGGCGGCCGCTGACATTTCAGCTCGGGTCGGGCTTCTTCTTCGGGTGGGTGGTGCGAGGCATCACCGCGCGCTCGGCACTCACACGCGCAACCACCAACGGGCGAGTTCGAGCGTGAGCTCAGGAAAGGGATCGACGCCGTCGACGGTCTGCGCCTCGGACCACATTCCAAGAAGAACCCAGCGCTTCGTGTTCAGCGAGAAGGCCTCGAGAATGTGGGCCTGGGGATCGATCACCCAGAGGTGGGGAACGCCCTGCCGTGCATAGAGCTCGCGCTTCGGCCCGAGGTCCTTGAGCCGCGTCGAGTCGCTCAAGATCTCGCAGACCCAGTCGGGGCGAACCGTCGCTGGGTTCTCGTGCGCGAAGCCGACGATCCGCTCCTTGCGCCAGCCCGAGACATCGGGAACGACGAGCTCTGAGGAAGGGAAGCGGATCTCGACCTCTGGAAGAATGAGCCAGCCGGGGGGGCCGCCTCCACCTCCTCGGCGCATGAGGTGGTTCAGTTCTGCCTGCACGTTCTGGTGGGCGAACGAGGGCCGCCCCATGACGTACAGCTCGCCCGCGATGACCTCGCCGGTCGAGTTCTCAGGCAGGCGCTCGACCTCGGCCAGCAGCTCTGCGTTCGACTTCTTCTTCAGCGCCGTCATCGCGTCGAGCTTAACAGCTCGGCCTTTCGTGGCGTGCTGCCCGGCGCGTTGGCTCGCCTTCAAGACGTCAAACAGCAGCTCTTGTGCCTCTTGCCTGACCCGCACGGACAAGGTTCATTTCGACCGACCTTGGGTCCGGGCGGAGCGGTCGACAGCGCAGGCAGAAACGCTGAGACCGCTTTGATCGCCCGCGGCATCGCCCTGGCGCGCCTTGCCAACTCAGAGAGAGCTGCTGGGCCAGGCATCGGCGGGAGCGACTTGACTCGGGTAAGAGCGATCTCAGGCACGAGTCGATGGGCCAGCTCAGCGAGGTCGGTCGACACGGGGGGGCCGAAGTCGGCCCTGAGCGCCTCTTTGAGTTGCTCCACGGCATCGGAAGGCGCGTCAGAACGATCCTCGAGGCCAACGGCCTCTGAACGCAGCTCCTCGAGCTGACCGCGCAGCCTGTTCGGGTCTCCCGCGCAGCTGACGAGCTCGAGACCACGGTCGGCGGCGAGTACGGCCAGCGAGGGCAGCCCGAGGCCCGGGCACATCAGCGCGAGGTAATTGAAACACCAGATGTCTGAAGGATGGTGACGGTGCAGCGAAGACAGAAGCCGCAGCCCTTCTTGGTGTTGACCCAGTCGCAGCTGAAGAACAGCCAGCTCGCGCATCGCCGAGAGCGCGTTGTCGGGTGACGATTGCAGCTCTTCCGCGATGCAGTCGAGCTGCAGCGTCAACCCAAGCGGCTCTCCTCGCGCGACCAATGTTTGGGCGGCCGCAGCGAGGATCTCGGCGTACTAGACGACCGGGCTCCGGTCGGCCGAGATGGCCACGCGGCCGATCGCGATCTCGGACAACGCGATGAGCGTCTGCGCCCGGCTGTCTTGCTTGCGCTGTCGCTCGAGGCGAGCCAGCTCCTCGCGGAGCCCTGCGAGCACGCACAGCGCCCAATCGCCACAATCCGGGTCTTGACCGAAGATCACCTCACCGAGCCTGGGCTCGAGCTCTGCGGCCTCCCAGCTTGAGGATCTCGTCAGCCAGGGTCACGAGCTGCAGCTTGGCTAGACCCGGTTTGATCTCCACGGTCGCAAAGTAGCGATGGGCTCCGGCGGTAGCCACCAGGCTGCCGGCCTGCGGGACCGCTCCTGGCCCGAGGCAACGGCACCGCGGATCCTCCTGCGGACGATCCACGATGCGGGGAGTGAACTGCCGCGAATTACGGCGCTGGCACGCGGGCCAATTCGGGGGGCTCTTGGAGCGCGTCCGTAAGCATCGCCCCTATTGCCGCGTCGAATGCGGCGGTGGAGACACCCGGAGCCCACTCGAAGTCGGCCGCCCTCGGTGGACTGATCTGGCCGCGTCGATTGCGCAAAAAGAACGTGGCGCTCGACTTCAACCCCTTTGGGGTCTCGACTACGTCGATGACGAGCAGGCCCAGCGTCGTCGTGACGTCGCTCACGTCTTGACCGCCCAGACAGTCGGCCCCCTCGCAAGGCTCGCCTTCAACCTCAGGCCCCCCGGTCTCGAAAGTGAAGCCTCGAGTCGCCAACGCGCCGCCCACCGCATTGAGCAGCGCCGGCACCTGTGTGGAGCGCTTACCGCCACCTCGCACCACGACCCTGACGTTTGCGTGCCAGTGCTCGCTTTGGAGTTTCTCCGGCAACCAACCGCGGCTCAGCGCGTTCGAACGCCACGTGTCCAGCGCGGCGAGGCGGGCGCAGGGATCGAGCTGGGCGTCGCCCGCATTCTTCAGGTGCGCGAGCGCCTCACCGACCTGGTGATCCTGACCGGCCCGATGAAGATGCGCTCGAACGACGTCGCGGGCGCTCCACAGATCGATGCCTGCCGGGTCGTTGAGGCCGTCACAGACGGCGGCAAGCCGGCTGACCGACTTCGTCGCGGGCTCGAAGCTGGTGCCAGCCCGCAAGCCCGTGGGGCCAAGCGCGCCGCCGAGTTGCGTGGCTGCGCGAGCGGTCGCCTCTTCGAGGGGTTCGCCATTCTGTGGAGCAAAAGGGAGCGTCAACTGCCAGACCCGCTCCCCACCCGTTGGCGTGAAGGCCGGGTCGAGCAGCCAGGTACCCGGCACTGCGCCCGCCTGCAGTTCGACCGATAGTTCGCCCTCGACCCCGAGCAGCTTGTCGCGGCAGGGCGCAAAGTTCTCGTCTGCGCAAACATGCCGTCTTCGGGCAGCACTGTCGGCGACAGCAAGGCTGATCACCTCGAGGTCCGGCTGCTTTCTGAGCGCAAGCAGCAACTCGGCCTCGAGGCGGGTCTCGAGTTCCGGCGCGAAGGTGCCTTTGGCCACCTTGAGGAGCACGCGGTGCCGTGGGCCCATCGAAGTCCTTGGCGCGGGCGCAGCGCACGAAGAAGCGGCGACCAGGACCACGAAGGGGAGCAGTGGCATCGGCCGTCGCGTGAAGGAGCCCATCACGGGCATGTCCAGTCGCCAGTAGAAAGACTGCTGTTGCCGGTGTTGGCGTTGTCGCGCTGGTACTTAGGCCACGGCGCGTTCCCATCTAGCCCCTTGGAGTCCACCAAAATGGCCCTGAGCGTTGCGGTCGCACCCGTGCGCGTCGTGACGTACAGCACGCCCAATGGCTTCGTGCAGTCCTTCGCTCCGCCGACAGTCCTGTACACGTCCAACGCGGGCTGTGAGACATTGCCCGCGCCGGTGAGCGAGGTGAGCGGGGCCTGCCACACCTCTGACAGATCGCTCGTTCGGCGGACCGTCAGAGATCCAGTGGAACCGATCAGGTACACAAGAGAACCCGAACCCAGCACGGGTGTGGTCGCTTGCAAATTCCCGACGCCGGCAGCCACGGTCGTCGGGCCTCCAAACATGCCCGTGGCGTAGGACACCTTGACGAGGTCACCACCCGAATTGCCGTACAGCAGAAAGCCAGGGCCCACTGCAGGGGGCCCGGCATTGGCGGCCGCTGAACTCGTGAACATGCTGGTTCCGCTGAACACTCCGCTCGCGTTCGTCGCGAATAGAGCACCGTTGCCCACCACTCCTCCTCCTCCTGCATATCCCAAGCCATCAATGAACAGACCGCGAGGCTGAGTTCCTGCCGGCAGTGGCGCAGCGACTCCCTGGGCATTCCAACTCGTGCCTGAGAGATCCGCCTTCCACAGTTTGGTGTCGCCTTCGTAGGCAATGAAAGCCTCCGTTGTGCCACCGTCCGGGGTGCGGACCACGAGAGAGGGGCGTGAAGCAGGGTCGACGACGGTCGCCAGGGTCAGGCCCTCACAGTTTCCGGACACGGGCCCCTGCACACGAGCGTTCCGGATGCCCAACGGGATTTCCGTATTGCCATTCGAGGTAGCAAGAGTCAGGTCTCCCCCGAAGACGTTAGCTCCGATGCAGTCACCAAGCGCCGCCGGGGCGCCCCCCGCCAAGCCCACCCGCAGGAGCTGCGAGCTGACTCCGCTGTTGGTAGCCACCCACAAGTCATTCGCCCCCACGACGGGTCCCGCTGTCACGGCGCCCCTCGCCAGACCCGCGCCGCTCCAACTCGCACCACCATCCTGAGTGTACGCCGCGAGCCTGATCGGCTCTGTCGTCGACGCGAGAGTCTCGACGCCGCCAACGACCAACCCGGCGCGCGTCACCACGACTGGTGGCAATCGGGCAGCAGCCCCATCCAGCACCCTCTCCCACTTGAAGCGCGTCACTGGAATCCCCGCATCCTGAGCCGGCGCGGTGTTGCCCGCGACGTCAGCGATGGGGCCCATCCGCAGCGTCGGGTTAGCTCGCATTCCGGGGACGGGGGACGCAGAAAGCTCGACCTCGAAGCAACGGCAGTTCCCTGCACATGCTCCGCTGCAAGCCGCAGAAGGCCTCACCGCAGCTCCCGCCCAAGAGGCCGAGAGATCTGAGGCCTGGGCAACTGGGCCTCCATCAACCGTGACCCGAACGGTCGCTACTTCGTCCTTCTTCCAGAACCCGATGAAGCCGGGCTCACCGTCTGGCAGCGAGGCAGGCCGCGGTTCGACCACCACCACCACGTCGGGGGCGATGGTGTCCTTCAGCAACGTCAACGTGTCACTCGGAAGCCCTGTGCCCTGCCAGCCCGCGACATAAGTCCGCATGCCGTCGGTACCGGTCAACACCAATCGACCTGAGTAGGCGCCCGCAGCTCCGACGAAATCCTGCTCGGCGCCCATCACCGGCACCGACGTCAGCGCCACCGCGCCGCCGTCTGCTTTCGTCACCCGCAGAGTTGCGGGCACTGGCGAGGTCGCAAAGGGCGTCCCCTCCGACGGGGTGAGCCAGGTGATTCGCAACTCGCTGCTGACGCACCGCCCCCCGTCGAGCGTCGGGGCGCACTCTTCGTAGGGCTGAGCGCACATGAACCCTTGCTGGCAAAATGGAACCGCCCCACCTCCGCCGCCGACGCCTCCTCCCATGCCGCCTGCGCCGCCACCCGTGACGCCGCCGCCGCCACCGATGGTGCCTGCATCAGCCCTGGCGCAGAAGCGCTCTACGCACACGTTGCCAGCCCCACAGTCAGCATCCTCGCCGCAGGGCCGAATTCCAAAAGTGCAACCCGAAAGACCAACGCACAGAGCGACAATCAAGAGCGAACGCATCAGAACGACCCTCCCACCTGAAGAACCCCACCGCCGACGATGGGCGTGACTGCAACATGAGCAGGAGCCGGGGATGCTGTCCCCCAGAGAATTGCGCCCACTCCCGCCGCCAATGCGCCGACCCCCATTCCGACGAAGCCGACTGTTGCGAGGGTCTGAGCCGTCGCGGCTTGCCTCGCCATCGATGGATTCGACGCGATGTCTCCGTTGAGGTCGGCGCTGTAGCCGAGGCCTCCCCCCACCCCGGCGAGCGCGGCACCAACCACAGCCAGGCCAGCGCCAGCGAAAACGAAACCCTTTCCTGTCGATCTCTGCCCTGCGCCCAGATCCTCAACCACCAAAGGTGGTGGCGGCGGCGGCGGCTGGATTCGCGAGAAATCGACTTTCGCTTCAACTGGCTTCACCGGCTCGAGTTCCGCCACCTTCAGCGCCTCAAACAACTGGGTGAGTGCGGCTCGCGCGACCTCCGAGAACGAATCCCTCCCCTTCTTGACCTTCACGGTCTGGGTCAACCGAACCGCCTTCCCATCCTCCCGGACGACCCGCCCTGATGCGACCACCGTCTCATCCAGGGTGAAGTCGACGCTCGCATAAAGCGCGTAAAGAGAATGGGCGTTCCTCGAAAGCTGCACGAGGCACTCGTCATCGCGCTCGCAGTCCTGACGCTTGAGTTCTTTGAGCGCCAGGTCGAACGCGGCGAAGGCCGGCAGGGCGACACCTGCCTTCCGGAGCAGGCGCGTGAAGTCACGCTGAACAGCCTCTGCGTCGCCTTTCGTGAAGCCTTGTGGCACCCGCTTCACGTCGAGTGGGAAAGGCATCACCACCGGCTGGGGTGCCTGCGCCAACGAGAGCGACGACAAACCCAACACCAGGCACCACCAGAAGCGCTTCGCAGAGAGCATTGAGCCTCTCTTACCATTGCGGGAGAGGGCTCCAAACACTCGTCTTCAATCACCGGCTTGGGTCGACCGCGAGCCCCTCCGCTCGCCGGCCCGAAAACAACGCGACCCCGACGCTGCCGAGTTGCACCACGCCCGCCGCGACGAAGACGACGGTATACGCCGTGCCGCGCTCGACGCCCGCGCTGAGCATCGCGCTCGAGAGCCCGCCCGCCAGCGTCGAGCCGAGGAACATGCCGAGCGTACCCGCCGCGTTGAGCACCGCCATCGCCGACGCGCGCGCCGTGTCAGGCACCGCCTGCGCCGCCAGCCCGAGACTCGGGCCGTAGATCGCCGCCGAAGCGAGGCCCGCCACCGACAACACCACCACGATCAACTGCACCGGCACGAACGGCAGCGCCACGTACGAGCCCGCGTAGACCAACGCCCCGAACGCGATCAGCTTCCATCGATCGACGCGATCACCCAGCCGCGCCATCGGCCACGTCCCCAACGCGAAGATCATCAGGAACGCCGAGAACCAACCGTTCACCGTGGAGTCCGAGACGCCCAACACGTGATGCCCATAGAGCTGCAGCGGCACGATGAACGCGCCGACCGCGAACCGCTCGAGCCCCACCACGATGGTCGGCCCCCGCAGCAATGGCGCGTCGAAGATGAGCGACTTGAACGTGACCTGAGACTGCTCTGCGTCGGTCGACTTCGGCAGCACCAGCAGCGCGATGAGCCCGGTCAAGACGCCGATCACCCCGCCCACCATCAACGGCAGCATCGGGCTCGTCTTCGCGAGGATCGCGCCGAGCGGAATGCCGATCAGAATCGACAACACCACCGCGCACCCCACCACGCCCATCGCCGCCGGCGACTTCGACTGCCGACGGATGGTGCCCATCAAGATGGAGACCGCCGCGATGTAGACCGCGCCCTGAAAAAAGCGCAGCGCCAGCAGCAGCCACACCGGCGGCGACAGCGTTACCAGGAGCAGCAGCGCGCCATCGAGCACCGCCGACACGCCCGCGACCAGGCGACGCCGCCCCATGCGCTCTGCGCGCACCGCGAGCAGCGGCCCACCGACCACCGCGCCCAACAGGTTGACCGCGATGAACGCGTGCATCAGCCACTCGGCCCCCGGCCAGCTCGCCGTCACGAAGCTGCGCACCACGGGGATGACGATGGTGCCCGGCAACATCGCGCCGAGCACGAGCAGGGCCCCGAGCCACAAGCGCAGGGTGCTTCGAGCGGGCACGTGGGGGTTGGGCACGAGCCATTCCCTACCAGAGGCACCCTGCCCCGCGCGACCCATCACGTTTGCTACTGCTCGCGCTCACGATTTCGCTTGTCGATTCCGGGAGCGATGGGCAAACGCCCACACTGTTCCGCGCAGGCCGCGTTACGAGATCCGCGAAGGCGCCCCCACCTCCTGGAAGGAAGAGCGATGGCAGATGCGATGGAGTTGAAGCGCGACACGGCAGGTGATTCCCTGCTGGGTTCGCTGACGAGGTTTTTCTTGAGCGCAGTCGGCTCGAAAGTGGTGATGGCCGCCACCGGGCTGGGTCTGTTCCTTTTCGTGGTGGGGCACCTGGCGGGCAACCTGCTCGCCTACGTGGGCCGCGACGCGTTCAACAACTACGCGATCACCCTCAAGAGCAACGCGATCCTGCTCTGGGGTGCGCGCAGCGCGTTGTTGATCGGCGTTCCGCTCCACGTGCTCACGGCGATCCGCACGGTGCAGCTGAACCGGGCCGCCCGCCCGGTGCCCTACGCGTTCGACAACAAGTCGCCCGCGCGCACGGCCGCCAAGACCATGATGCTCAGCGGCCTGGTGGTGCTGGTGTACTTCCTCTACCACCTGGCGCACTTCACCCTGCACCTCACCGGCCCGCAGCCCGCCAGCACCCTGGCCGACGGCAACTTCGACGCGTACTCGATGCTGGTGATGGGCTTTCAACAGCCGCTGATAGCGCTGCTCTACATCGGCGCGCAGGTGCTGCTGGCCGCGCACCTCTCGCACGGCGTCTACAGCATCTTTCAGCACCTGGGCTTCTGGGGCTCGAAGTGGACGCCCTTCCTCAAGAACGCCTCGCTCGTCGCCGGGTACGGCATCTGCGCCGCGTTCGCCTCCATTCCGCTCGCAGTCCTGCTGGGGATCATCAAGCCATGAAGCTCGAATCACGCATCCCCGCTGGGCCGATTGAGAACAAGTGGACCTCGCACAAGATGTCGATGCCGCTCATCAACCCGGCCAACAAGCGCAAGTTCAAGATCATCGTGGTGGGCACGGGGCTGGCGGGCAGCTCAGCGTCGGCCACGCTCTCCGAGCTCGGCTACCAGGTCGAGACGTTCTGCTTCCAGGACTCGCCGCGGCGCGCGCACTCCATCGCGGCGCAGGGCGGCATCAACGCGGCGAAGAACTACCAGAACGACGGCGACTCGGTTCGGCGCCTCGCCTACGACACCGTCAAGGGCGGCGACTTCCGCGGCCGCGAGTCGAACATTCACCGGCTCGCCGAAGTGTCGGTGAACATCATCGACCAGTGCGTCGCGCAGGGCGTTCCCTTCGCGCGTGAGTACGGCGGTCACCTCTCGAACCGCTCGTTCGGCGGCGCGCAGGTCTCGCGCACCTTCTACGCGCGCGGCCAGACCGGCCAGCAGCTGCTCATCGGCGCCTACCAGGCGTTGGAGAAGCAGATTCACGCAGGCAGCGTGCGCATGCACACCCGCCACGAGATGCTCGAGCTGGTGGTCATCGACGGCCACGCGCGCGGCATCATCACGCGCGACATGGTGAGCGGCAAAGTCGAGGCGTGGGCTGCCGACGCGGTGGTGCTCGCGAGCGGTGGTTACGGCAACGCGTACTACCTCTCGACCAACGCCAAGGGCTGCAACGTCACGGCGACCTGGCGCGCGGCCAAGAAGGGCGCTGGCTTCGCCAACCCCTGCTACACCCAGATTCACCCCACCTGCATTCCCCAGGCAGGCGACTACCAGAGCAAGTTGACGCTCATGAGCGAGTCGCTGCGCAACGACGGGCGCGTGTGGGCTCCGAAGAAGAAGGGCGACAACCGCGCGCCCGATCAGATCCCCGAGGACGAGCGCGACTACTACCTCGAGCGCAAGTACCCCTCGTTCGGCAACCTGGCGCCCCGCGACATCGCTTCGCGCGCGGCCAAGCAGGTCTGCGACGAAGGGCGCGGCGTGGGCCCGGGCGGCCGTGGCGTGTTCCTCGACTTCGCCGACGCCATCAAGCGGCTCGGCAAGAAGGTGATCTCAGAGCGCTACGGAAACCTGTTCGACATCTACGCGACGATCACGGGTGAAGACCCGTACAGCGTGCCCATGCGCATCTACCCCGCCGTGCACTACACGATGGGTGGGCTGTGGGTTGACTACAACCTGATGAGCAACCTTCCCGGCCTGCACGTGATCGGCGAGGCGAACTTCAGCGATCACGGCGCGAACCGCCTGGGCGCCTCGGCGCTGATGCAGGGCCTGGCCGACGGCTACTTCGTGTTGCCGTACACCATCGGTGCCTACCTCGCGACGGCCAAGCAGCCGAAGGTCACCACGGATCACGCCGAGTTCAAGAAGGCCGTGGCCGACGTGAACGCGCGCACCGCGAAGTTCCTGTCGATCAAGGGCAAGCGCACGGTCGACAGCTTCCACCGGCAGCTCGGCAGCATGATGTGGGAAAAATGCGGCATGGCCCGCAACGAGAAGGGCCTCAACGAGCTGCTCAAGGAGATCCCCGCCCTGCGCGAGGAGTTCTGGCAGAACGTGAACGTTCCCGGCTCGAGCGACAACCTGAACAGCGCGCTGGAAAAGGCCGGCCGGGTGGCCGACTTCTTCGAGTTCTGCGAGTGCATGGCGATGGACGCGCTCGACCGCGACGAGTCGTGCGGCGGGCACTTCCGCGAAGAGCACGAAGACGAAGGCGAAGCGAAGCGCAACGACGAGAAGTTCAGCCACGTCTCGGTGTGGGACGCCACGGGCGAGAAGCTGGTGCGTCACAAGGAACCGCTCGTGTTCGAAGCCTTCCACCCCTCTGTCCGGAGCTACAAGTGAGCGAGAAATTGATGAAGCTGAAGCTCCACGTCTGGCGCCAGCCGACCAAGGACCAGGCCGGGGCCATGAAGGAGTACGTGGTCGAAGGCATCTCGGAGCACATGTCGTTCCTCGAGATGATGGACACCTTGAACGAGCAGCTGATGAACAAGGGCGGAGAACCCGTCGCGTTCGATCACGACTGCCGCGAGGGCATCTGCGGCTCGTGCTCGATGGTGATCAACGGGCTGCCGCACGGCGGGCACAAGGGCGTGACCGTCTGCCAGTTGCACATGCGTCACTTCAAAGACGGCGACGAGATCTTCATCGAGCCGTGGCGCGCGAAGGCGTTCCCGGTGCTCAGAGACCTGGTGGTCGATCGCCAGGCGTTCGATCGCATCGTCGCCTCGGGCGGCTACGTGTCGGTGGCCACCGGCGGTGCGCCTGACGCGAACGCGCTGCCCATTCCGAAGAAGGAAGCAGATCTGTCGATGGACGCGGCGGCCTGCATCGGCTGCGGCGCCTGCGTGGCGGCCTGCAAGAACGCTTCGGCGATGTTGTTCACCGCCGCGAAGGCGTCGCACCTGAACCACCTGCCCCAGGGCCAGCCCGAGCGGTACGAGCGGGTGAAGAACATGAGCATGCAGATGGACGCTGAAGGCTTCGGTACGTGCACCAACCTCTCGCAGTGCGAAGCGGTGTGCCCCAAGGAGATCAGCGTTCGCGTGATCGCCGAGTTCAACGCCGACCTCATCAAGGCGCAGGTGAAGGGCTGAAGCGTTGCTCCCGCTCCCCAACGGGGAGCACCAACAGGATCAACTTCCCAGCCGCAGCGCCCCTGCGGTAAGGCCGCGCCTCAACCCTGAACCTAAAGGATGTCCCCCGTGCGCATCATCGTCACCGGCTCGCTCGCTTACGACTACATCATGAACTTCCCGGGCAAGTTCGCGGACCACATCCTCCCGGACAAGGTCCACATGTTGACCGTGAGCTTCCTCGTCGACTCGATGAAGAAGATGCGCGGCGGCACCGCGGGCAACATTGCGTACACGCTCTCGATGCTCAACGCGAAGGCGGCGGTCGTCTCGGCTGCAGGCCAGGACTTCGCCGAGTACCGCGACTTCATGACCGGCAAGGGCATCGACGTGCGCGGCATCAAGGTCGTCGAGAACGAGTTCACCGCGTCGTGCTTCATCAACACCGACCAGTCGAACAACCAGATCGTCGCGTTCTACCCCGGCGCCGTGGTGCACGCCCGTGAGGTGACCCTCGCGTCGCTCGGCCTCGAGAAGGGCGACTGGGTGATCATCAGCCCCACGGACCCCGAGTCGATGGCGAAGCACACGGCCGAGTGCAAGAAGGCCGGCGTCAGCTACATCTTCGATCCGGGCAAGCAGGTGCCCCGCCTCGACAAGGCGCAGATCCTCGCGGGCCTCGATGGCTGCGCTGCGTTCGTCGGCAACGACTACGAGTTCGGCATGATGGCCAAGTCGACCGGCCTGACCGAGCAGCAGCTCTTCGACATGGCGCCGCTGACCGTGATGACGCGCGGCGACCAGGGCTCGCGCTTCATCGTGAAGGGTCAGCCCACCATCGAGATCCCCATCGCCAAGCCGGCCGCCGTGATCGACCCCACGGGCGCGGGCGACGCGTACCTGGGCGCGCTGGCCTTTGGCCTCGCGAAGAAGCTGCCCCATGAGATCACCGGCCGCATCGCCGCGCTCGCCGCGACGTACGCGATCGAGCTCAAGGGCTGCCAGGAGCACTTCTACTCGGTCGACGACTTCGCCCGCCGCTACAAGGCGACGTTCGGCGAAGCGCTCAACCTCGCCTGAGCAGCCCTCGCGCCAACAGCACGAGGAGGAGAAGGCCGAACGCGCCTCCTCCCAGGCCGTTGCACGAGCAACCGACGCGATAGGTAGACGGAGGCTGGCCAAGCTGGCCTGCGTCAGCTTCCGCACCGCCATCGACGAGGCCGCCATCGGCATCGGCGACACCTGCGTCACCTCTCCCCCCGTCAACCACGCCTCCCGCGTCCCGCATTCCTCCATCGGCGGGTCCAGCATCTCCTGATCCTCCATCGCGAGGGCCCGCATCGGTCGCGCCTGCGTCGCCGGCAGCGCCTCCGTCGAGGAGCCCGCAGCCTGCTTCACAGCCAACGAAGGCGCCACTTCCGCAAGCAGTCGGAGCGCCACCGTCAGCACAGAACAGCCGACAGTCTCCGCCCGCGATAGGCGTGCACCGCAACAGGCAACTGGCGCGGCAGAACATTTCGCATCGGCCCGTGAAGGTCGACGGCTGGCACTCGACCCTCGTGTTCTCCCCGAGCCCCAACGAGCACTCGCCTGTGCCCGAGCAGGCGACGACGGCGGCGGGGCCCAACTCACCCCGGCAACGATCCGTGGTGGTGCAGGTCAGGTCGGCGTTCGAGCCCAGCACCAGGTCGCACCTCGACCCGCCCACGCACTGCACCGTCGACCCCGCGTCGGACTCAAAGAGACACCGTTCGACCGAGGAGCAGGTGAAGGCGCAGCCTGCCGGGCACGTGCAACCACTCGCAGTGCAAGCGCAGCCGGTGCCGATGCAGGTCCCCTGAGCGAGCGCGTCACCACCCAGCAGCGCAACCAACCCCAGCAGGCGGAACCCGACCGCCAGCCTCACGGAGTCGGCAGCACCGGCAGCAGCGACTTGATGTCGGCGTCAGTGAAGTAGATGCCGGCGCCCACGAAGAAATCACGGCCGCTGATCAGCCGATTGGTCAGCGCGTCGCGGTTCTGGGTGTTGAGAATGTCGTCCATGCCCGCGTTCACGTAGACGTGCTCGAAGGGCGTGAACCGCACCGTGGCGCGCAGGCGGGGAAAGCGCAGCGCCTCGATGGAAAAGTTGAACGCGTCGACCTTCAGCACGAGCGCGTCTTCGATCCACCGCGAGTACCAGGGAAAGCGGATCGCCAGGTTCAGGTCGACGCCGATGCCGCCCGTTGACTCGATGATGCCGAAGCGCAGCGTGAGGAACGAGTAGCGCTTGGCGAACTGCGCGCTGAACTTGATCGACTCAGTGGTGATCGTCTGCTTCTGCACCACGGGATCGCCGGCGTTGGGCGGGTTCTGCTGCAGGTAGACCGTCTCGACCTTGCCGCGCGGATCGTCGATGGCTTCGATCAGGTAGTACTTGTCGGGTTTGGGCACGAGGCGAATCTGCAGGAACGTCTTCGCCGCGCTCTGCGTGATGAAGTAGTCGGCCTTCACGCCCACTTCGACCTCGAGGCCCGTGAGGCGCCCGGCGAAGTCGGCCACGTCTTCCACCGTATCGGTGAGCTTCTGGCCGAGGCGCTCGTTGCCCACCAAAGCACCCAGCGCGCCCTTGCCCGCCTTCACGTCGTCGGTGACCTGCTCGATGTTGGTCATCGACCGATCGAGCTTGGCCAGCGTGTCCTTCAGGCTGTCGACGCTCTCGCCCAGCTGCCCTTCGTTCTCGCCGACCACCTTCTTGATGGAGCCGATCACCTCGCGCACGTCTTTGGAGATGACCTCGATGTTGGTCACGATGCGCTCGATCGACTCTGATTCTTTGCCGGTCAGGCGCTTGATGTCGCCCGACACAGCCGACACGTTCGCCAGGATCGCGTCGAGCTTGCCGGCGCTGTCGCCGATCATCTTCTGCATCGCGTCGGTGAGCGCGACCAGGTTCTTCACGATCGCCTCCAGGCTGCCCTGCCCCTGAGCGCCGCCGAGCACGGCCTTGAGCGAGCCGGTGACCGCCTGCACGTCGGCGGTGATGGCGCCCAGCGTGCCCATCAACTGCTCCATGCCGGCCGCGTCGAGCACGCGCTTGATCTCGTCGCCGTCTTTCAGGTCGGGGAAGTTCTCGGTGCCCGGGGTGAGATCGAGCATGTAGTCGCCGAGCAACGACTCGGAGCGCTTGGTGAGGGTGGCGTCGGTGCGCACGTGAATGTCGCGGCGAATGCGCATCGTGGCTCTCGCCTTGATGCCCTCGAGGCGAATGTCGATGATCTCACCCACGCCGATACCGGCGATCTGCACGCGGCTGCGCGCGTTGAGCCCCGAGGCATCACGGAAGTACGCGAAGACAGTGACGCCCTCGTCTTCCTTCATGCCGCCCTTCTTCACGAAGGTCAGAAAGGTGAAGAGGATCGCACCAGCGGCGATCACCAGCAGTCCGACCCGGAATGGCGTCACCAGTTTCTTCACGGAAAACCCACTCTACCCGTCAACGCGCACACGGCCACGACTCAGTTCTTTCCGAACCACGTCTGAAGAAACAGCTTCGCGCCGGGGTGCTGCGTGTGGCGCAACGTCGAAGGGTGCCCCTGATCGACGATCTCGCCCTGGTACAGGAAGGCGATGTTGTCGGCGACCTTGAAGGCCGAAGCGATGTCGTGGCTGATGACCACCGAGGTGACGCCCAGCTGCTTCTTCGCGTCGAGGATCATCTCGTCGACGTAGTCGGTGGTGATGGGGTCGAGGCCGGTGGTGGGCTCGTCGTAGAGCACGATCTTCGGGTCGAGCACGATCGCGCGGGCCAG
>JBKJSE010000201.1:0-11927 GCA_046595925.1 Archangium sp.
CGTCCGAAGGAACAGACCCACCGTTCGCATCGAGCGCAGTCGAGATGCCACCTCTGCGCCGCGCGGCAGGTGACCCCTCGACTTCGCTCGGGGGGAACGGTGCTGTTCCTGAGGAGAGCAGTCGAGGGATTACCTTTGCTTCGCTCAGGTTCGGGGTGACCGCTGGCTAGATCTTACCCTCGAGCGCCATCTGCTCGAGCTGCGCGTCGGTGGGGAAACCCTTCACGCGCCAGCGCTCGGGCAGATCGCCGATGGGCTGCATGAGGTCACCCAACGTCTTGCGCGCGATGTCGAAGCTGGTGCTCCACACCTTCGCCGCCGAGGGCGTGTTGCCGGGGCCGGGACGCACGAAGTCGATGCGATCGGTCTGAGGCAGCAGCGCCTCGAGCCCGTCCTGCCACGCGCACGCGGTGAACACGTCGCCTGACGGAGCGCGGAACGCCCGCAGCGTCGCCACCAGGATCTCGTGGCCGTTCGATTCGAGCAGCGCCTCGAGCACTTCCTTCTGGCGCGAGTACGCGGACGCGGTGGTCTGCAACGCCAGCAGCTTCAACTTGGCGAACGCCGGGTGTCCCCTGGGGGGCAACCAGCGCTCCCACTTGCCCTCGTTCAACCTGAAGGCGATCGCCGTGTGCGCGCGCGGCTCGAGCAGGGCCTCTTCGGTCCACACCGCGACCTGCTGAAGCCCTTCCGGATCGTCGTCGCCGGTGACGAAGACGATGTCGTGCGTGGGCGCCAGGAAGACCGGCTTGCCCTTGAGCTTCATCGCCGTGAACAGCTCAGGCAGCACGATGCGCGTGGCGTCGAGCGAGTCGTGAAAAGGCGAGACGAAGACCCCCGGTGTGGCCTCTTCCCAGGGCGCTTGAGACGCGGCGCGCAGGTTGTCTTTGGCCCGCTCGTACAAATCGTTGAAGGTCAGACCCCACGCGTTGAGGCGGTCGGGGCCGATCTCGGTCACCGAAGAAGGCAGCTCGTAGGCCAGGTGGGCCGCCAGCTCGTCGTTGATGGCGGAGAACGGCAGCATCACCTCGTCGATGGCCGACTCGTCAGCCCCCAGCTCGAGCTCTGCCTGCCGACGCACGGCCGAGAACCAGGCGCGATCGCGCACCCGGGGAAGCACGCCGCGCAGCACCTGATCGGTGTTCGCCGCGGTGTCATTTCGAATCGAGGACCAGAAGCGTCGGTGCAGCACCCGCGGCCGCGCGCCGAGCGGAGCGGCTTCCCATTCGGGGCGAGCGTGAATGAGGTGAATGAAGGAAACCGGCCCCGAAGCATCGCCCACCACGAGCCGATCTCGCGCTTGGTCGAGGATGATCGGTCGCACCTCGCCCCGCGCCCGGAGGACGTCAGCGCAGGTACGGGCAAATTCGTCCCAGGAGGCACTCATGAATCGGCTCACATAGTGTCAGATCGCCGGTGCCTCCTCATTTGGAATTTCAGGCCCACCACATCGTCACACTTTCCGCCGCTGCTTCCGTAGACTGCGCCGTCCACTTCCCGGAGACCTCATGATCACCAGCCGTTCCCTGTTTGCGCTCTCGCTGCTCACCTCCAGCCTCTCCTTCGCCGGCTGGGTCCAGGACGGTGGCGGCAATCTCACCTTCGATGCGAAGGGCCCCGCTGGCTTCAAGATCCACGGCACGTCCGACAAGCTGGCCGTCAATGATGACGGCAAGAGCTTCAAGGTCACGGTGCAGATCGCTGACATCGACACCGACAACAGCCTGCGCAACGGCCACATGCAGGAAGACATGCACGCGAAGGACTTCCCCGTCATCACGCTGACAGTGCCCACCGCGTCGCTGAAAGAAAGCGGCGGGCCCGTCGAGACCACCGGCACCTTCGAGGTCAACGGCCAGAAGAAAGACGCGAAGTTCACCTACACGCCCAAATGCACCGGCAGCACCTGTGACATCGAGGCCAGCGCGCCCATCAACCTCACCGACTTCGGCATCAAGATCCGCTCCTACCTGGGCGTGACCGTGAAGCCCGACATCATGGTCGGCGCGAAGTTCAAGGTGGTGAAGAAGTAACTTTCCTGCCGCGCGAAATCGGCGAAAGTACGCGGGCCGCGGCCTCCACTTCCGGAAGCCGCGGCCCGTCTCGTTTTTTGCGAAGAAAGCCGGAGGTCTCGTGCGGTCGATGGTGCGCTGGTGCTTGGTGGCGTCGCTCTTCTCTGCCCCGGCCTGGGCGTTCCCCTGGATGGTCAAACACAGCTACGGAAGCTGTGCGACCTGCCACGTCGACCCCTCAGGCTCTGGCCAGCTCACCCCGTACGGGCGCGCGCAGGCCGACGTCATCGTCAAGTGGCGCACCCAGCCGCGCAAAGACGACGAAGAGGTGCCCCGCACGGCGAACTTCCTCTGGTTCCTCGAGCTGCCTGAGCTCATCAACCTCTCGGGCAACTTCCGCTACGCCTCGATGATCCGCCCGGGGCCCACCCCGTTCGTGCCGCTGCTGATGGCCACCGATCTCTACGCGACCTTGAACCTGGGTCCGATCGTCGCGCACGTCACCACCGGCGTCGGCACGTATTCCACCAGGGCCATTCTTCAATCAGGCCCGGCCGCCATCGCGCCCGTCTGCGATCCCAGTCAGGGCGCCTGCAGCGTGCAGTGGTTGGCCCGCGAGTTCTGGTTGGGCGCCAAGCTCGCCGATGAAGCGGTGATGATTCGCGCCGGCCGCATGAACATTCCGTTCGGCCTCAGAAACAACGAACACGTCGCCTACGTGCGCAACCTCACCCGCACCGACATCAACGTGCACCAGCAGGTCGGCGCCAGCGTCGCCTACAACTCCGAGTCGGTGCGCGGCGAGGCGATGGCCATTCTCGGCAACTATCAGGTCGGCCCCGACATCTACCGCGAGCGCGGCTACTCGGCCTTCGCCGAGTACTCGCTGTCTCACAACGCGTACCTCGGCATCTCCAGCCTCATCACCTCTGCGGGCGCTGATCTGCAGACCCAGTTGCCCACCGTTCGTCATGCGCACGGCTTCTTCGCGCGCGTCGCGCCGAGCGAAAAGCTGGCGCTGCTGGCCGAGGCCGACTTCCTGGCGTGGCAGTCACCTCAGGTGCTCGATCGCATCGGCTTCGCCGCGTTGCTGCAGGCCGACCTCGACGTGATGCAGGGCCTGCACGTGATGGCCACCGCCGAAGCCGGCCACACGGGCTCAGGCGAAGCAGGACCTTCGCTGGGTGGCTGGCTGTCCGGTGCCTGGTACTTCCTGCCGCACATGGAGCTTCGCCTCGACAACATCTTCCGCCGGCGCTCGAGCCCCGGCTCGTCGGCGTTCGAGTACACCCTGCTGGTGCAGCTGCACCTGTTCCTCTGAGAGGCCCTTTGACCATGTACCGAGTCTCTCTGCTGCTCCTCGTCATCGCCGCTCCGGCGTTCGCGACCGACACCTTTCCCGCCACCATCCAGACCAAATACGGCCTCGCCGACCTGCCGCCCGAGCTGTGCGCGCTGTGCCACACCAACGGCATCACCGGCACTGGCACCGTCAACACGCCGTTCGGCCGCGCGGTGCGCATGCGTGGCTTGTTGCCCAACGACGCCGCCAGCTTGAACGCGGCGCTCGACGCGCTGGCCGCCGACGCGGTCGACAGCGACAACGACGGCGTCACCGACGTGGCCGAGCTGATGGCCGGCACCAGCCCCAACGTCGCCAACGCGATGCCGACCGACGGTGGCACGGGTGGCGGCACCGGCGGTGGCGGCGGCGGCGTGATCGTCATTCCTCCCCCGAAGTTCGGCTGCGGTGCGGCGGTCGTGCCCGGGCTGTTGTTCTTCGCCGCGTTGTTGCCTCTGCTGCGTTCCCGCAAGCGCAAGCCCTGCTAGAAGCAGGGTCATGAACGTCGACGATCTCAAAGAGCGCGTGATGGCGGCCTACGCCGACCGCGAAAAGGCGAAAGAGCCGTTCTACGCGATGGCCATTCGCGAGACCCTCACCCTGGTCGACCGCGGCGTGCTGCGCGTCGCGCAGAAGGGCGAGAACGGCTGGGAGGTCAACGCCTGGGTGAAGGAAGCGATCCTCCTCTTCTTCTCGATCTCCGAGATGAAGACGATGGAGCTGCCGCCCTTCGAGTTCCACGACAAGATCCCCCTCAAGAAGGGCCTGGCGGAAGCCGGCGTACGCGTCGTGCCCCCGGGCGTGGTGCGCTACGGCGCGTTCTGCGAGCGCGGCGTGGTGGTGATGCCCGGCTACGTGAACATCGGCGCGTGGGTCGGCGCCGGCACGATGGTCGACACCTGGGCCACCGTCGGCAGCTGCGCGCAGGTCGGCCGCAACGTGCACCTCTCGGGCGGCGTGGGCCTGGGCGGTGTGCTCGAGCCCTCGTCGGCGCGCCCGGTGATCATCGAAGACGGCGCCTTCATCGGCAGCCGCAGCGTGATCGTCGAAGGCGTGATCGTCGAAGAAGAAGCCGTCATCGGCGCGAACACCGTGCTCACCGCCTCGACGCCCATCATCGACGTCACCGGCGAGCAGGAAGTGGTGTTCAAGGGCCGCGTTCCCGCCCGCAGCGTGGTGATCCCCGGGACGCGCGCCAAGAAGTTCCCCGCAGGCGAGTACCAGCTGCCGTGCGCGTTGATCATCGGCAAGCGCAGCGCCTCGACGGATCAGAAGACCTCGCTCAACGCCGTGTTGCGCGACTTCGCCGTGCCAGTGTGAGCGGCATGACGCTGGGTGAACGCGCGCTGCAATTGGTGAAGATCCCCTCGGTCATCGGTGACGAGGGAGCGATCGCGGATCACATGGAGCAGTGGGCGAAGGCTCACTTCCCAGCAGATCAGATCGTGCGCGTCTCGCACTCGCTGGTGCTGGGCAAGCGGGTCGATCCCCGCCCCACCGTCGCCCTGGTGGGCCACCTCGACACGGTGCCCACGCACCCCGATGGCAACCCCGCGCGCATCGAAGGCGACCGGCTCTTCGGCCTGGGCAGCTCTGACATGAAGGGCGCGCTCGCGGTGATGATGGCGCTGGCCGAAGCGCTCCCGCGCGACACGCTGCCGGTGAACCTGCTGCTGGTGCTCTACGAGCGCGAAGAAGGCCCCTTCCAGGAATCAGGGCTCGGCCCGCTCTTCGAACGCGTGCCCGAATTGAAGGCGCTGCGGTTCGCGATCGCCATGGAACCGACCGACGGCGCTGTGCAGGTCGGCTGCGTGGGCACGCTGCACGCCTCGCTGCGCTTTGAAGGTCAGGCGGCTCACTCTGCGCGGCCGTGGCAAGGGAAGAACGCCATTCACGCCGCGGGCGCGTTGCTCAGCGAGCTCGGCGCGAAAGAGCGCAAGGCGGTCATCGTCGAGAACCACACCTTCTACGAGGTGATGAGCGCCACGCTGGCCAGGGGTGGCCGCGCGCGCAACGTGGTGGCCGATTCTTTCGAGCTCAACGTGAACTTTCGCTTCGCTCCCGGCAAGTCGTTGGACGAGGCCCAGCGCGAGCTGCACGCGTTCGTCGCGGGGCGGTGCGCGGTGTCGTTCACCGATCTCGCCCCCAGCGGCCGGTTGTGCGGCGCCAACCCCTTCTTCCAGCGCCTCGAGACGCTCAGTGGAAGGCCAGCCGAAGCGAAGCAGGCGTGGACCGACGTGGCCCGCTTCTCTGAGCTGGGGGTCGACGCGGTGAACTTCGGGCCCGGCGAGACGGCCCAGGCGCACCAACGCACCGAGAGCGCGAGCGTGGTGGCGCTGCAGCACGCCTACGACACGCTGCGCGCGCTGCTCACCGCCGCCTGACCTGGGTGTGCGCGGTTGTGAGCGGGGGTCATGGTTTCCAGCCAGAGAGCGGGCCGCCTAACATCGGCCCATGACGTCACGGCTCTTGATGCTGTTCGCAGCGATCCTCGGTAGCACCGCGACCGCAGGTACCAAGGTGATCAAGAACGACACGTTCACCGGCGTGGGCTCTGTCTTCACCGGCGTCAGCTTCGGCGAGTACGAAGGCGCGGGCGTGTTGTTCGAGCCGGCGCTCTCAGACTACCCGCTCAAGATCATCGCCATCGACGTGCTGCTCGCGCCGTACGCGACCAACGCCGTGCTCGGGCAATACGAGTTCGATCTCTGGGACGAATCGGCCGGCACGGTTCCGCCGCCGATGCCCAATGACGGCGGGCCCTACTACTACGGCCGCATCTACCGCGAGACGCGCGCGCTCACCCCGAGCAGCACGATGTTCAACCGGTTCACGTTCACCACCCCGGTGATCGTTCCGAGCGGGAAGATCTTCGTGAAGGTCTCGCAGGTGCTCGACACCAACTCTGACGGAACCACCATCGCGCTCGACAACGCCACCACGCCCAAGCCCAACGCGAACTGGTACTTCGATGGGTTGGGCTACTTCGATCGCTTCGATCAGGCTGACGGAGGCTACTTCAACGGTCTCAACCGCAACTGGATCATCCGGCTGGTGCTCGAGGTGCCTGACGTCTCGGTCACGGTGACGTCCATCACGCCTTCCAGCAGCCTCACCAACACCGCCACCAACGTGGTGATCACCGGCACCAACTTCGAGCTCGGCGCGCGCGCGTTCCTCGGCAGCAACGAGCTCGCCTTGAGCAACCTCACCTCGCAGACCCTCTCGGCCACCGTGCCCCTCGGCCTTCCGGCGGGCACCTACGACGTGCGCGTTCGCAACCTGAGCGGGGTCGAAGGCGTGCTGCCCAACGGGTACCAGGTTCTCCAGGCCGATGGCGGCGCGGGCACGGGTGGAGGTGGCGGAGCGGGTCTGGGCGGCGGCGCTGGTGGCGGCTCGGGTACCGGAGGCGGAGGCGGCGGAAGCACGGGCACTGAAGCGCTCTCGCTGACCGCCATCACGCCAGCGCAGAGCTATGCAGGCGATGCCACCAGCCTGTTCATCACCGGCTCCGGGTTCGCCGCGGGCGCGAAGGTGTTGCTCGGCGGAACGCGCGTCGACGTCGCCGAGGTCGAGTCGGCCGGGGTGATCAGCGCATCGTTGCCCGCCGACGCGCTCACGCCCGGGACCTACGACGTCTCGGTGATCAACCTCTCGGGCGAGCAAGCCACCCTGCCCCAGGCGTTCAAGGTGCTCGCGGGCACCAGGGCGAAGCCGGGCTGCTCCTGCACCCAGCTCGACTTCTTCCCCGTGCTGCTGGCGGCGCTCGCCCTGCTGCGGCGTCGCCGCTGACCCCACCTCGCCATACACGCGTGTGAACGCGGAGCGGAACGCAGGAGTGCTAGGGTCTGGGACAATGTCTTCTTCGCACTCCTTTCGAGCGGCGCTGCTCCTGATGGTCGTGTCGTCTTTCGGCGGCTGCAAGGTCATCGACACCCAAGCCCTTCAGTTCTTCGGCTGTGGCGAAGGAGGCCGCTGTCCCGGTGAGCTCGTCTGTTGTGGCGACTCGATGTGCAAACCGAGCTGCGGCTCGGGTGGGGGCACGGCCACGGGCGGCGGTGGTGGGAGCGGCGGTGGCACCAACACCGGCGGCGGTGGTGGCGGGACGATCGATGCGGGCCCCGCGTGCGGCCCGCTGACCTGCCCCAACGGTTGCTGCGACGGCAACACCTGCGTGCCCGGCCAGGCCGGTGACAAGTGTGGCCGCGCCGGCGGCGTGTGCGAAGTGTGCCCGGGCTCCGAAGCGTGCGTCGACGGCGCGTGTGGTGGTTGCTTGCAGACCTGCACCACGGGTTGTTGCAGCGGCTCGACATGCTCGGCGCCCGCGATTGATACCTGCGGCGCCAGCGGCACGGCGTGCTCCACCTGCGGCATCGGCGCTGACAACTGCACGGCCGGTGGCCAGTGTGAATGCGGCAGCGGCGGCCCCCCGTGCGCGATGGGCCAGCGCTGCACCGGCGGCACCTGCGTGTGTGACGCGACCAGCTGCGCCGAAGGCTGCTGCACGGCCTCGGGTGCGTGCCTTCGTCCCAGCCAGCAGAGCGGCGCCCAGTGCGGTCTGAGCGGCGTGGCGTGCGGCGGTTGCGATGCTCCGCCGGCGGCCACCTGCACGTCCACCTCGGAGCGCACCGCCTATCGCGCCCCCGGCACGTGCGGCGCCGGCGTCTGCCAGTACACCACCCAGGCGTTCACCTGCGCCTTCGGCTGCGCCGACGGTTCGTGCGTCAACGATCTCTGCCAGGGCTGCCTCGTGCCGCCGCAGGCCGTGTGCGTGGGCAACGTGCGCCGCAGCTTCGAGTCACCGGGTACCTGCGGCACCAGCGGCTGCTCGTACTCGCAGGTCGACAGCACGTGTTCGTTCGGCTGCAACGCAGGCGCGTGCACCCCCGACCCCTGCGCCGGCGTGTTCTGCGAACAGCCGCCCCCGACGCGCTGCAACGGAAACATGCAGATCAGCTACGCCGCCGTGGGCTCCTGCAGCCTCGGCAGCTGCACCTATGCAGAGACGCAGACCAGCTGTCAGTTCAGCTGTGACGCGCAGACGGGCCAGTGCAAGGGCGACCCCTGCGCGACGGTCACCTGCACCACGCCACCCGTCGCCACCTGCGTGGGCAGCGTTCGCCGCAGCTACGTCTCACCGGGCGCCTGCAGCCAGGGCAGCTGCACCTACGCGCAGCAAGACACCACCTGCGCCAGCGGCTGCAACGCGGGTCAGTGCCTGGGCGATCCCTGCATGGGCGTCACGTGCAGCATGCCTCCGAGCGCCATCTGCACCAACGGCAGCACCCGGCGCACCTACTCGAGCACCGGCACCTGCGCGCTGGGCAGCTGCAACTACACGACGGCCGACACCAGCTGTCCCTTCGGCTGCGCGAACGGGAGCTGCGTGAACGACCCTTGCACGGGCACCACCTGCAACATGCCTCCGGGCCCCACGTGTCAGGGCACGCAGCGCCGCACGTACGCGGCCACTGGCACCTGCTCCGCAGGCACCTGCTCGTACGCGCCGACCGACACCGCCTGCAGCACGCCGCCCGCCGCGACGTGCGTGGGCAGCACCCGACGCACCTACGCGTCTGCCGGGACCTGCTCGGGCGGCGCCTGCACCTACTCGCCCACCGACACGGTCTGCGCGAGCGGTTGTACCGGCGGCGTGTGCAACACCGACCCGTGCACCGGCGTCACGTGCACCACCCCTCCCGCGGCGACGTGTTTGAACTCCACCACGCGGCGCACCTCGGGCAGCCCGGGCACCTGCGGCGCAGGCACCTGCAGCTACCCGACGCAGGACACCGTGTGCAACGCGCCCCCCGCCGCCACCTGCGTGAGCACCACCACGCTGCGCTCCTTCAACGCGGCGGGCACCTGCAGCGGCGGCGCGTGCAACTACGCGCAGACCGACTCGACCTGCGCCAACGGCTGTTCGAACGGAGCGTGCATGGGTGACCCCTGCGCGGGCGTCAGCTGCACCGCGCCGCCCGGCCCCACCTGCGCGAGCACGAGCGTCCGCCGCACCTTCGCCGCCTCAGGCACCTGCAGCGCGGGCAATTGCACCTACGCGCCCAACGACGTCACCTGCAACACGCCGCCCGCGAACTTCTGTGCGACCTCGACGACGCTGCGCAGCTACACGGCGGCGGGTACGTGCACGAACGGAGCGTGTGGCTACTCCACCACCGACAGCACCTGCGGCTTTGGCTGCGCCAACGGCCGCTGCAACCCTGACCCCTGCAGCGGCGTCAGCTGCACCGCCGCGCCCTCCGCTGACTGCGCAAACTCCACGACGCGGCGCAGCTACACGGCGCCCGGCACCTGCAGCGGCGGTTCGTGCAGCTACCCCTCGACCAGCATGGTCTGCAACGCGCCGCCGGCCCCCACCTGCAACGGCGTGAACACGGTGCGCACGTATTCCTCGAGCGGAACGTGCAGCGGCGGTACCTGCAGCTACGCGCCGGTCGATACGGCCTGCAACGCGCCCCCTGCGCCCATCTGCATCGGCAACGTGGCGCGCAGCTACGTGAACCCAGGCACGTGCAACGCCGGTCAAGGCACCTGCACCTACGCGCCGGCTGACGCCACCTGCCAGTTCGGCTGCACCGCCGGCGTGTGCGTCGGCGACCCCTGCGCGGGCGTGACCTGCAACTCGCCCCCGGCGACCACCTGCGCCGACGCCAGCAACCTGCTCATCTACTCGTCGTCGGGCACCTGCTCGGCCGGGAGTTGTTCGTACGGCTCGACCACCTCGCCCTGCCCCAACGGTTGCGCCGGGGGGGTCTGCCAGGCGTGCAGCCCCACGTCGTGTCCTGGAGGGTGCTGCAGCAACAACGTCTGCATCGACAACGATACGTACTGCCGTGGCACGGGCGGCGGCGCCTGCGGCACCTGCAACATCGGGGGGAGCTGCGCCGGCGGCTGCGGTATTCGCGAGTGCGACCTCGGCACCTGCACCTGCGTGACGGGAACAGCCCCCTTCTCGCCCGAAGACCCCAGGGCGATTGCCATCTGCAACCCGGTGCAGTGACGCGCCAGCTGCACCCCAACCGGTCCCCGCTTCTTCGCAGGCGGGGGGGAAATCAGCTGCGGCGCTGCCGGGCCATCAAGGCGAGAAAAAGCGGCCCTCCGAGCAGCGCGGTGATCACCCCCACCGGCGGCTCGGTCTGGAACACCCGGAACAGCAGCCGCGCGAGCAGGTCAGCGAGCATGAGAAAGGCCGCGCCCAGCAACGCGCTGGCCGGCACCGAGATGCGCTGATCGACGCCGAAGAGCAGCCGCGCGAGCTGCGGCACCAGCAGGCCCACGAAGCCCACCAGCCCCGACAACGAGACGACCGCGGCCACGGCGACCGAGGCGATCACCAGCAAGACCCGCCGCGTGAGCCGCACGTCGACGCCGAGGCTCTGCGCGTCTTCTTCACCCAGCGTCAGCAGGTTGAGCCGCGGTGAGAGCGCGACCAGCGCGGCCACGGCCAGCAGCACCACCACCGACGTCGAAGCGAGCGTCGACCACTGCTCGTGGCCCAGGCTCCCCGCCAGCCAGTAGAGGATCTCGCCCAGCTTGTCGGGCGCGACCAGCGCCTTGATGAAGGTGATCGCCGCCAGCGCGAAGGCGTTGAAGATCACCCCGGCGAGCAGCGTGGTGTTCGGCGAATTGCCACCGGCCAGGCGCCCTATCACCAACACCAGCACCGTTGCGCCCAGCGCGCCCAGCAGCGCGAAGGCCGAGACCGCCGAGAGCCCCGGCACCCACGCGAAGGCAGAGACCCCGAACGCCAGCGCCACCGTCGCCCCGAGCGCCGCGCCCCCCGAGACGCCCAGCACGAACGGGTCGGCCAGCGGGTTGCGCAAGAGCGACTGCAGCATCGCCCCCGAAGCGGCCAGCGCGCAGCCCACCAGCGCGGCCAACACCACGCGCGGAAGGCGCAATGAATAGAAGATCAGCGCCTCCGAGGTGCCCGGCGTCTGCACCTGCGCGAAGTCGAGCGGCTGCTCACCGAACGCAGCGGCGAGCACGAAGGCCACCAGGGTGACGAGCGAACAAGCGGCCAGCGCCGTCACCAGGCGCGCCACGCTGAACCGCTGCCGATTCACGTTCACCACTCGGTCTGCGTCACCACCGGCAACTGGAGCGCCCGTTCGCGATCGAGATCCAGATTGCCGACGTGCAACGAGATGGGCGACTGCACCCACTTGTAGATGCTCTGCGTGAAGAGCCTGACGAACTTCTTCACGTGAGCCTCGGCCACCTCGGCGCTCAGCTCGGGGAAGATCGCGCGCACCGCGGTCACCACGTCGACGGGCGACATCTTCTCGCCGGCGAACAGGTGAAAACACGCATCGAGAATGGGGAAGGGCATCAGCTCGTCTTCGCCCACCTGGTTGTGCATCAGCTCAGGGCCCGCGGGCCGGGCGATCACCGCCTTGATGCCTGCGAAGTCGTGTTTCTCGAGCAGGTACGCGAGCAGGTACATCACCACCGTCTTGGGCAGGTTGGAGATCACCGCCAGCGCGCCCATCAGGTCGCCGCCGATGGTGGTGTAGCCGACCGCCTTCTCCGACATGTTGCCGGTCTGCAGG
>JBKJSE010000301.1:0-2709 GCA_046595925.1 Archangium sp.
GGGCACCGAGTCGAACAGCTGCTTGCGGTGCCGGTTCTCGAAGTCGAAGGCACCGGCCATCACCAGCGCTTCCATCGTCTTGCGGTTGACGCGGCGGCCGTCGACGCGCTCGCAGAAGTCGAAGAGCGAGGTGAAGTTCTTGGTCTTGCGCGCTTCGAGGATCGCCTCGATGGCCGACTCGCCGACGCCCTTGATGGCGCCCAGGCCGAAACGAATCTTTCCTTCCACGGCACCGAACGCGAGATCCGACTCGTTGATGTCGGGCGGCAACACCTGCACGCCGGCCTCGATTCGCCGGCAGACGTGTCGCGCATGGCTCAAAGCGGGATGGGTGTCCCGACCTATGCGTATGCCGCGAACAACCCGCTCAAGTACGTCGATCGCAAGGGTCTGTATTACACTGTCGACTCATGGGACCCTGAGGACAAAGCCGCCAGCGACTACGCTTGGAAAGAGATCGGACGCGCAGCAATGGATCCCATCATCGGCCCCAAGGTTCTCGAAATGTGGGCGAGTCCGAAGGAGTTCAAGATTCATGTGCAGCGAAGTGCGTCGGGGGAGTCATCGACGGACTCGAGCACAAACGAAATCGATTTTAGGTATACAAGAAATCCTCATCGGACGCCGGAGGACTTCCCAAGCTACAACCGCTCAACGCTGTGGCACGAAATGGGGCATCAGTGGGCAATTGCGCACGGTGCCAGCGATTGGGAAATCAAACGCGAGGGGGTCCTCTGGGAGAACCGTGGTCGAATGTCCAAGGGCATTCCCGATGATACGCCTTGGCCTGGTCCGAGTCGCCTGCGGCGAATTCACTGGCAAGACACACCCAAAGGCGGATTGGAAGGCATATATGTCTTTCCATAGGCTTGTGCTTCTGGTGTGTCTGTTTGCTGGTTGCGCAACGACGCGGTATCGAATCACTATCGATTCGTCTCAGGCTGAGCGAATTGTGTGTGGAACGGTGGCGAGTGGATCCAACAGCAGAATACGGGGATTCCGCGGATCCTCGTTGGGCCAGCGCTCTCTGGCCCAGCATCGTTCCGAGCTCGAGAACCACCGGATGGTGTCTGACCTCGTAGACCTCAGCGTAACCGCTGATGCGAAGGGGCGGTTTTGCCTCAGACTCGCAGACGGCGACGACTATGTGTTTTCCTTCGAGGACGGAGCTCGATGGGCAACCGTCGTGTGGAGCGAGCCCTCAGGTGGCCGCCTTGAAGTAGAACTCCGCTAACCGAGAACGATCTGCTCATGCAAGAACAAGAACTTCAAACCGGGAAACGGCGAGCCCACCTCGGTGACGCGCACGCGAGTGAAAGAACAAGCCGGTTTCGGGCGCCGACAGGCCTTGGCGACGGAGGGCGGGCGTGACGGCCCCTCGTCGGCGTGAAGCGCTTCGCTGACCGTCACATGGCGAGGAGCAACTGCGGCGGTGCGGTGGCAGGAGGCAGCAGTCGAGAGGGAAGCGCGACGCCGAGCTCGGTGAGACGTGCCTCGGCCTGTTTGCGCGTGCGGCCGTCGGCACCAACCTCACGGTCGGCAGCACGCTCACCGTCGGCAACACCGCCACGGTCGCAGGCCAGCTCACCGCCAATGGCGGGCTCACCGTGAATGGAACCCTGCGCGAAACCGGTTACCAGGCCTCGTGCTTTCACGGCTCGTTGGGGAACGTCTTCCCGGGGTGCTGCCGCATCAACGTCCGCGACGGGACGACCACCTGCCGACTCGCCACGAACTTTCAGTCGAGCGCCTATGTCGCGAGCTTGACGGTCGACCCCTTCGCCACGGGCAGCATCGGGGCCTGGTCGCTCAGCTGTTTCGCTGGCGTCAGCGGGGAGAACTTCCCGACCTGCTGCCGCACCGACAAGGTCTCGGGCAGCGTGACGTGCCGTTCGGCGAACAACTGGCAGCTCAGCTCCCGGGGCACCGTCGGCCAGTCCTACTGACCGGCTTCAGCCCGGCTCGGCCACCCGCGCACCGAAGAGCCGATTGACCGACTCGAGCAGCTCGTCGGTCACCTGCACCTTGAGGTTCGTATTGCCCACCAGGGCCTCTGCTTCCCCGGGCATGTGGAGCGCGACCGCGATCGGGGTAGCGCCCGCGTGCTTCTTCGCGATCACCGCCAGCTGGGCGAGCTTCTCGTCGGTCGCCATGTCGACGTGCAGGCGCAGCTCGAGGCGTTTGACGCGCTTCTCACGCACCTCCTTGAGCGACTGGATGTCGTCGACGATGAGCTCGGCCTGCGGGTTCTCTTCATCGCGGCTCATCTGCACGGTGCCGCTCACCAGCAGCGCGTCGTCGCTCTTGAGCAGGTGCTCCCACTGCTCGTAGCCAGGCTTGGGGCCACCCTTCCCCCACTTGCCGGTCTTCGGATCCATGAACGAGCGGCCGCCTTCTTTTCCGGGGAAGACGACGAGTTCCACCGAGCCCGACAAGTCTTCCAGCGTCACCCAGGCCATGCGCTTGCCGGTCTTGGTGGGCCGCTCACGCATGACCGACACGATGCCGGCGATGGTGATCTTCTCGTCGCGCCGCGCGCGTTGAACCGAAGTGATGGCGCGCGCGTAGCGCTTGAGCTCCTTCTGGTACGCATCGAGCGGGTGGCCCGAGACGTAGAAGCCGATGGCGGCCTTTTCCGCTGAGAGCTTCTCCTTCTCCGTCCACGGCTCGGTCACCGCGTAGTCGTCACGCGCGCCTTTGCCCGGAGCC
>JBKJSE010000307.1:0-6005 GCA_046595925.1 Archangium sp.
CCAGCCGGGCTCGTTCTTGCTGGTGGCCGACGAGATCTCCCGGGCCAGCCCCCGGGAGCTTCTGGTGCCGGAAGGCTCAGAAGAGCGCCTCGAGCCCCTGCTGCGTTTCTTCGCCAAACGCCCAGCCTTGGGTTTCCTTTCGGCCGACGCCTTCGACGTGAAGCGCGGGCGAGCGCTGCTGCTGGGCCACCTCGGCGTGCAGTCCCTCGAGGGCTTCGGGGTGGAGAACGCCGGACCCTCGCTCGGCGCTGCAGGGGCTGCGCTTCGCTACGTGAAGGAGACGCAGAAGAGCGCGGCCGGGCACATCGACAGGATCAACCTCCAGGCGCGGGGCGGGGCGCTGGTGATCGACGAGGCCACCCGGGCCAACCTCGAGCTGGTGCGCACCTTGAAAGACGGGGCGCGCAGCGGCTCGCTCTTAGGCATCCTCGATCGCACCAACACTTCTCTGGGCGCTCGGAAGTTGTCCCGCTGGCTGACCGCTCCACTGGGAGAGCTCCAGGTCATCGAGGCCCGCCTCGACGCGGTTCAAGAGCTCTTCGAGAAGGCCGCCCAGCGCGAGGCGTTGATCGCCACCTTGAAGGAAGTCTCCGACGTGGAGAGGCTGTGCGGAAAGTTGTCCCTCGCCTCGGGCGGCGCCCGAGACTTGAGCGCGCTGGGTCGATCGCTTGCTGCGATGCCGAAGCTGGCGCTGGCGCTGTCCGCCATGAAGAGCGACCTGCTCCGGGCGCTGGTGGGACCCCTGTCCGCGGCGCACCTGCTCGAGCTGGGCAAGACCCTGGAAAAGGCACTGGTCGATGAGCCGCCCCCGGTGCTGGCTGACGGCGGCTTCATCAAGGTGGGCTACCTGGCCGAGCTCGATGAGCTGGTCGCGCTGTCCACCACCGGGAAGGACTACCTGCTCAAGCTCGAGCTGCGCGAGCGCGAACGCACGGGCATCAGCTCGCTCAAGGTCCGCTACAACAAGGTGTTCGGGTACTACCTCGAGGTCACCCGGGCCAACCTGCACAACGTGCCCAAGGAGTGGATCCGCAAGCAGACCACCGCGGGCGGCGAGCGCTACGTCACCGAAGAGCTCAAGACCTACGAAGAGAAGGTGCTCACCGCCGATGAGAAGCGCATCGCCCTCGAGCAGCGGCTCTTCGAAGAGCTGCGGGCGCTGGTCGTTTCCCGGGCGAGCTTGCTGCGCGCGGCGGGCGACGCGGTGGCGACCCTCGATGCGCTGGTGTCCTTTGCGCGCGTCTCGGCTGAGAACGGCTACGTGCGGCCGGTCGTCGACGAGTCGGGCGTGCTCGAGCTCACCGCGGGGCGCCACCCCGTGGTCGAGAAGGCGCTCGGGGGTGACTCCTTCATTCCCAATGACGTGCGCGTCGATCGCGATGACGGCCAGGTGTTGATCATCACCGGCCCGAACATGGCCGGTAAGTCGACGGTGATGCGGCAGGTGGCCATCGCCGCGGTGATGGCGCAGGCGGGCTGCTTCGTCGCCGCGAAGAGCGCTCGCATCGGGCTGTGCGATCGCGTGTTCACCCGGGTCGGCGCGTCCGACAACCTGGCGCGGGGTCAGTCGACCTTCATGGTCGAGATGACCGAGACGGCCAACATTCTCCACCACGCGACCAAACGCAGCCTGGTGATCCTCGATGAGATCGGCCGCGGCACGAGCACCTTCGATGGTTTGTCCATCGCGTGGGCGGTGGCCGAACACCTGCACGATCGCATCGGCGCGCGCACGCTGTTCGCCACGCATTACCACGAGCTGACCGACCTCACGCGCGAGAAGCCGCGGGTGAAGAACTGCTCGATCGCGGTGCGTGAGCAGCAGGGAAAGATCATCTTCCTGCGCAAGCTCATTCCCGGCGCGGCCAGCCGCAGCTACGGCATCGAAGTGGCCCGGCTCGCGGGTCTGCCACCTGAGGTGCTCGCGCGGGCACGAGAGCTGCTCAAGAACCTCGAAGCAGGTGAGTTCGACGAGGCGGGGCGACCGCGGTTGGCCAAACGCGCGACCGGGAACTCCGAGCGGCCGGCGCCGGTGGTCGACGATTCGCAGCTGGGGTTGTTCGGCGGCGGGCCGAAGAAGTCACCCAGCTCGGCGCAGGAGGCCGTGCTCGCGGCGTTGGAGAACTTCAGCATCGACACCTCGAGTCCGTTGGAGGCGCTCACCGCGCTCTTCGAGTGGAAGCGCCGCCTCAAGTCCGGCAAGGCGTGACCTCGATGCAGCTCGCCATTCCCAGCGCGCCCAGGCCGGTCAAGCTCTCCCAGATTCCCGGAGCGCTGCGCCGCGTGGCGTGGGTGGCCCTGGCCGCTGCGCTGGCGACGTCGCTGGGTTGGTTCATCGCCGCGCGGGCGCAGTCATCGTTGAGCGCCGAGCGCGATTTTCTGGAGCGTGCGCACGAGGTGCAGGGGCAGGTGACCGAGGTGGTGCTTCCTCCGATGGAGAGCCGGCTGGAGACGCCCGCGAAGCTGCGCGTCATCTACAAGCTGGGTGGGAAGGACTACGCCGCGTCGGGCCTGCAAGCGAGCAGCGTCGACGCCGAGCAGCTGTGGCTCGGCTCGAAGGTGGCCTTGCTGGTTGATCCCTCGGCGCCCTCGAAGGCGCAGCATGCGCCGTGGGTGCGGGGGCGCGTCGGCTGGGTGTGGTTGGGCACGTTGATCGTCGGGTTGGGACTGCTGCTCGGCGCCGGGCTGGTGGCCGTCGAGCTGCGCCGGGCGATCCGGCGCGAGGTGGCCCCGCTGCGTCTGGGGGCACTGGTGTGGCTGACGGCAGATGAGGCCTTGCCCGATTCGAAGGACGAGCTGCGGTTTCGCGCTCACTACTTTCGCGATGACGTGAAGCAGGTGGTGATGGCGCGCGGCCGACCAGGCCGACGGCCGGTGCGCAACGGCGAGAAGGTGTTGGCGGCAGTGGTGCCCAGTGAGCCGACCTGGGTTCGGGTGATCGATGAGGAGCTCGCGAAGGTGTTGGGCTGGTACCGCTGAGCTCCCGGGGGCGAGCCCCAACTCACTCGTGGTAAAAACAGTCGACCGGCTTCGCGCCGAACATCTCACGCGGGTGCACGTTGACGTCGCGCTTGAGGCAGATGCCCGTCAGCCGCGGTGAACCATCGGCGCTCACTTCCTGCGGCGTGACGACGGCGATGAACTTGGTGCGCATCTCGCGGGGCAGGGCGACCACCAGGCGGCCCTGGTTGGCTGCCTCGAGCACGTCGTTGGGTCCCAGGCGCTTCCACCCGCGCATCGGGCCCTCGTGCCGCAGCCAGTCACAGGTCTGCGCGAGCGAGAGCTCTTTGGCGCCCACGAAGTGGGGGATCTCGCAGTTCATCGCGCGGCTGACGTCCCACACGAAGATGTGGCCGCGCACCTTGCCCGGCGCGTCGTCGGCGTAGCGCGGGTTGACCGTCACCCCGAACTGCTTGACCAACATCTCGTACGTTTCCTTGCTGCGTTTGCCCTCGCGGCTCTGCAGCGGGGCCTGCACGGCGATCCACACGTCGCGGCCCTGCAGCACCTTGGGCACTTCTTTGCCGTCGAACTTCATGCCCACGCCGCTGGGCTCTTCTTCAGCCATCAGGCCCGTCTTCGCCGAGGGCATCGAGGTCGCCAGCTGCGAGTTGCGTCGGCGTTCGGCGCTGGAGTCTGCGAACTGCGAGCCCAGCTGGCTCTTCTGATGCTTCGTGAGCATCGAGGCATCGGTGGAAAATTCGCTGGGCCTGACCGTCATCGAGTCGACGCCGCCCTGGGCGGGAATGCTCCCCGTGGAGGTGCGCGGCGCTGCGGTTCCCTTGGCGGGCACCGCGGCGGCAGCCGGCTTCTTCTGATCAGCTGATCCGCCTTTTCCCTGGGGCCGTTGTTCCTGCGACATGGCCCGCAGCCTAGCGCGATCGGTGGTTTTTTTGCCGCGATGTGTGCGGCGTGTTCACATCCCACACCTCTGTAGCGACTGGTTGTCCCGTGTGCCCATGATCCGAGCCGCTCTTGCACTCCTGATTCTCTCCTCCAGCGCCACGCTCGGCGCGAGCGCTGACGAGGCGTACCAGGAGGCCAAGTCCGACTACGTCAAGCTCAAGGGCGACGAGAAGCGCCGCAAGCTTCGTCACCATTGGCAGAAGGTGGCCCGGAAGTTCGAGTCGGTCGCCACCCGGTTCCCCAAGAGCGAGCGTGCGCCGGAAGCGCTGTTCAACTCGGGCGAGCTCAACAACGAGCTCTCGCGCTTTTCCGCGCTCGACGAAGATCGCGACTCGGCGCGCCGCAGCTACCGCCGGCTGCTCGACGGCTGGCCTGCGCACAAGCTGGCCGACGACGCGGCGTTCTCGCTCGCGCGCCTGCTGGCCGACAGGGAAGGTGATCCCGCCGGTGCGCGCCGCGTGCTCGAGGGCGCGCTCAAGAACGCCGGTGACAAGAAGAAGGACATCAAGTCGATGCTCGCCGCGTTGCCGGCAGACGCGCCCCGGGCCGTGAAGCCTGCCGTGGTGGCGGCCAAGCTCGCGCCTGCTCCGGGCCGGGTCGCGACGCCCGTGCGCACCGTGGTGGAAGCGCCCGCACGCGCCGAGGCGCCCACCACCGACCTGACCGAAGCGATTCGCCGGGCGATCAAGCCGCTGCAGGTCGCGCACATCGCCGATCCCCCCGCCGTCGTGCAGGCCCGCCGCGCTCCGGCCATGCGCCCCGACGAGGCCGAAGAGACCGAGCAGGAAAAGGAGACCGCGGTCATCGAGGAGTCCGAGCCGGTGGTCGCCACGCTGGCCGAGAAGCTGCGCGACGTGCGCGTCGGCGCCCGCCTGCCCGGCAACGACGACACCGAGACGCGCAGCCGCTTCAAGAAGCTCGCGAAGGAAGAGAAGGCCGCCGAGCTTTCGCTTTCACAGCAGCTGGGTCTCAAGGTGCGCCGGGTGATCATCGATGCAGGTCACGGCGGCCACGACACGGGCGCGATCGGCGCCAAGGGCACGCGCGAGAAGGACGTCTCGTTGTCGATCGCCAAGAAGCTCGCCGCTCGCCTTGAAGAGGCCGGCCTCGAGGTGTTGCTCACCCGCGACGACGACACCTACGTGAAGCTCGAAGATCGCACCCGCTTCGCCAATCGCCAGAAGGGCGACCTGTTCATCTCGGTGCACTGCAACGCGGCCCCGACGAAGACCCTGCGCGGCATCGAGACGTACACCCTCAACACGTCGTCGAACCGGTACTCGATTCGCCTGGCGGCGCGAGAGAACTCGACCACCGAGCGGGGCGTCGGCGATCTCCAGTACATCCTGGCCGACCTGGCCACCAAGGCGAACACCGGCGAGTCAGCGCACCTGGCGGAGCGGGTGCAGCGCTCGTTGGTTCGCAATCTGTCGGGTGAGTACAAGGGCGTGAAGGATCTCGGGACCAAGGAGGCGCTCTTCTTCGTGCTGCTCGGCGCGAAGATGCCGGCGATCCTGGTCGAGACGTCGTTCCTCTCGCACCCGGAAGAAGAAGAGCGGCTGGCGAGTGATGAGTACCAGCAGAGCGTCGCTGACTCGATCTCAGAGGCCGTCGGCGGGTTCCTGGAAGAGCGCAACAAGATCGCCCAGGTCGACTGAAACAACACGAACTCACACCAGTTCGCTGGCGATGTTCATCCGAAGGAACACCGGTCCTCCCGAGCAGGGACCGCTTCGCGGGCGATTTCAACCGAAGGAACACCCCGGTCATCCCGAGAGGGTTGGCGGAAATAGGAATTAGGAACCCCACCGTTCCCCCCGAGCGAAGCCGAGGGGTCACCTGCCGCGCGGCGCAGAGGTGGCATCTCGACTGCGCTCGATGCGAACGGTGGGTCTGTTCCTTTGGACGAAATCGCCGGCGAAGCCGGTCCCCTGCTCGGGATGATCGGCGTGCGCTCCCTATTTCGATCAACCCTGCGAGCCCAGTCGAGGGGTCACCTGGCGCGCGGCGCAGAGGTGGCATCTCGACTGCGCTCGATGCGAACGGTGGGTCTGTTCCTTCGGACGAAATCGCCGGCTTGCGCTCGCTATTTCGATCAA
>JBKJSE010000416.1:0-10420 GCA_046595925.1 Archangium sp.
TTCGCTCGCGAAGTGACCCTTCGACTTCGCTCGGGGGGACCGGTGGTGGACCTATTTCACCAGTCTCTTCGGGAGAGGGTCGGGGTGAGGGCGAAACCGGCGATGGAGCGCGTTTCAAGGCGTCAGGTCACACGGGCGAAGCACGCACCGATCAAGCCCGAGCGTCATTTTCCAGCGCACTTGCGACTACCTTCTCGAATTCCCTTGCGGCTTGCCCCACTCAACCGACTTACTCGGCCTCTCTGGGGTGGCGCATGCGGGTGTCGGTGATGCTGGTGGTGTTGGTTGCGTTTTCGTCGCAAGCCGAACCAATCGCAACGGGGTTGGCCTGGCTTCGATTGCAGCAGAGCCCTGACGGTCAGCTCGGCGTCTCACGCGGCGAAGAACCTCTGGTCGCAACGACCGAGGCCATTGCCACCTGGTACGCGCTCGGTCTCGAGTCACAGCCTGAGACGCTCTCAGCACTGTCCGCAGTGAACGCTTTTCCTGTTCGACCGGACACTGAGCTGCAGTTGCGCCGCCACCTCGCGCTCCAGCGTGTCGGCTGGGACTTCCCGGTCACGACGTTCGCGGGCCATGCCGAAGCTTTCGATGCCTCAGAGCCCTGGTTGATGGCCTGGTCGCTTCTGACCGGCCTCCCCGACGCCGGGTGGGTGACGCGTGCGACCGCGCTGACCAGTCGAATGGATGCGCGGGGCTGCCTGGGGTGGGCTGACAACGGACCCGACGCAGAAATGACAGCCGTGGCTGTGTTGGCTTTGCGCCGGCGTACTGATGTCCCGGCATTGAACGCGGCGCGGTCCTCGTTGATCGGCTGCTTGCTCGGTCAGCAGCGCGTCGGCGGCGACTACGGCGGCGCTGGCGCGACGGCGATGAGCTTGCTCGCGCTCCAGTCTGTCTCGGTCGACGTCGCTGCTGCCGTGGCAGGCGCGCGAGGGGCGCTCCTCGCGATGCAAGCGCCGGACGGAAGTTGGGGCACCGTGCGCTCGACGGCCCTCGCGCTGCGCGCCCTCGGTGGCGCTTCACCTGACTGGGAGGCGCGCAGCGAGTTCGGCCGCGCGATCGTCGCGCTGAGTGCTCCGACTGTCTTGCAAGGTGCAACCGCTCAGGCGAGCGCACAGTTTCGCAATGCCTCGGCTGTTCCCGCGCCGCAGGTCCTGGTGCGGTTCACCCTGAAGCGGGCCGGCGCCGTCGTCGTGACCCAGGACGTCTGGTTGCCTTCTCTGGCCCCCGGGCAGCTCGTGTCGGTCTCTGCGTCGCTCCCGACGGCTGGCCTCGCGGGCACCTACCAGGTGGAGGCAGAAGCGAACGCCCAACGCCTGCTGCCTGAACTCGACGTCACCAACAACCTCGCCACGGGGACAGTCTCCGTTCTTCAGCAGGTGGACCTCGCCTTGAGCTCCGGGTCGATTCAGTTCCTCCCCGACACCGCGACCAGCGCCAAGGCGCGGGTGACGGTGCAGAACCGCGGCTCGACTCTTTCGGCTTCCACCACGGTCGCGCTCTGGGCGTTCGCCGCCCGCACGGGTCGCTCGCTCGGGACCTTCGTCGTCCCAGCGGGTACGCCCCAGGGCCAGGTGGTCTCGGGCGAGGTCACGTTCTCGACCACCGACCTGACGGGCTTCACGGCGATCCACGCGCTGGTGGACCCTGATGACGTGGTGACGGAATACGACGAAGGGAATAACGCAGCGTTTCGGTTCTTCGAAAATGGCGCACAGAACGCGGTCGACCTTCAGGCGACGACGCTCTCCAGCCTCAACCCGGTGGGCCCCGTCCCCGGCTCGCAGTTCGTCTTCTCGGCGCAGATCAACAACCTCTCAGCGAACCTCGCTCACCGCATTCCAATCACAGTCATCGAAGACGTGACCGGCCTGCCGGTCGCGCGCGCGGAGATCCCCAGCATCGCGGCGAACTCGAGCGGGTTCTTCTCCGTCACCATGGCGCTCACGGCCGCCGGAACGGTGAGCGTCATCGTCGATCCAGAAGGGACCCTGAACGACGTCAACCGCGCCAACAACACGGCACACGTCTTCGTGAACCTGGTCGCGAACACGAACAACTTCGTGATGATGAGCGCCGCCTTCTCGAATGACAGAGCTTCGCTGACCGCGAACGTGCGCTCCGAGGGACTGGTGGGAACGGTCGCCGTGCGCGTCAGAGATGTGTCGACCGGCGCCGCAGTCGGACGGTCAGCGATCAACCTCGGCGCAGGTGCGCCACGACAGGTGGTCTTCTCGAACCTCGACGTGAGTGATGCCAGCAAGGTCTACGAGGTGTGCCTCGACCCCGAAGACCAATTCGCTGAGACGATCGAGACCGACAACTGTACAGAGGTTGCTGTTTCGGCGCGTCGCGCCAATGTGCTGATGATCTCCAGAAACCTGCGCTTCGCCCCCTTTGGCCCAGCGGTGGGCGAAGCGGTGACGCTCACGGCGAGGGCGCAGAACGACGACCTGACCGAGACCTTCACCTTCGCGTTGGAGTTCTTCCAGGGCAGGCCGGGCTTTCCCGAAGGCAAGTTGATCGGGCGCTCGGGTCGTCTGACGGCTGCGGCGGGTGCAGAGGTCGAAGCGAGCGTTCAGTGGATCCGTCAAGAGGGGCCGGCTGAGATTTACGCCCGCATCGCCGCCGTCGATGGACGAGTGGATGCGCCTCGACGGATGGTCGCCGGGCGCCATCTCTTCCTCGAGGAGATCATCGACCTCGGGCTCACCACGAGCACGAGCACCGGTGTGTTCGCGGTTCGAACGGGGCGCGTCACGGGTCAACAAGCGCCAGACCTCGTCGTCAGCTACTTCGTCTTCGGACAGGAGCAGGGCATCGCGATGATCTCGCAGACCCCCGCTGGCCGGCAGGTGGCCTGGCGGAGGGCGATGGGAAGCAACGTCATGGACCACGCCCTGGTCGACGTGGACGGCGATGGCGAGGTGGAGATCGTGGTGCTCCACACCGATGCGTTCAGGCAGCCGACCCTCACGGTCCTCGACTCGGCCGGAATGACCCGATGGACTCGAGTCCTGCAGGTCGCCCCTCCCGGGGGCGTGGCTCAGCCAATCAGCTCCATGGCCATCGGCGATGTCGACTCCGACGGCGTGGCCGACATCGCGTACCACTCGCAGGCGGGCCTCACGGTGCGCAACGCAAGCACCGGCGCCGAGCTGTTCACGACCCTCGTCTTTCCGCTCCTGAGCGGACTCAACAATTTCGCCGGGGGCGCGCTCTACGTCGCTGACCTCGACTCCGACGGCCACAACGAAGTGGTGGGTGCCCAGGTGGGCAGGCCCTACGCCGTGCGGCACGACGGGACGGTGTGGTGGGTGGGTGGAAGTAGCGGTGGCGACTTCTTCGCGCTCGCTGACCTCGACCTCGACGGCGCGCCTGAGCTGGTCTTCCCGGCCTTTCGCGGGCCGCTGATCGCCGTGCGGAGTGACACCGGCGCTCAAAAGTTCATGGGCGCCTTTCGCGACTGCTGGCCCCCTTCGCTGGCCATCGGTCCTGTTCGTCAGAACGGCCTGCCGTACACGCTGGCGGGGAGCAACTCGCTCGACACGCGAGTCAGTCTTCACGACCCGAACCTGCAGATCGCCTGGGAGCGCGCGTGGGTCTCGCCGCGCGTCTTCGACATCACGCTCGCTGACCTCGAAGGCAGAGGCCGGCCGCAAGCGATCTACGTGCACGCCGGAGGCGGGCCCATGGTCCTCGACTCGAGAGACGGCCATGACGTGCTGCCCATGCCCGCGGAGTTCGGCACCTACCGCTCGTACAACAACCCCAACGTCTTCGCGGTCGACTCCGAGCCGCCGGTGGTCGCCGATGTCAGCGGCGCTGGCGTCTCGTCGAACATCATCCTGACCTACCAGGAGTCGTCTGGGACGGCGGCGACCAACCAGTTGCCGGGTCTGGCCAACTACTACGACGGCAACGTCCTCATCTACGGGAGCCCGCACTGGAAGCGGCAGCCGACAGCGTGGCCGACAGCGCGCTTCGTGCACGGACGCGTGGGTGAAGACCTCAGGCTGAGCACCAACTACCGGTGGTGGCAGACGCACAACACGTTCCACGAGCAGTTCTACGACGTGCCTGCGCGGCTGCTGGCGGACGTGCGTGGCCGTCTGCCCGCGTTCAGCCCCGTGTCTGCAAACCAGAATGTCTCAGTGACGGCGACGGTGACGAACGTGGGCGGTCTTCCCGCGAGCGACGTGGCGGTCGCCTTCTACGACGGCCGTCCGAGCGAGGGTGGACGGCTGCTGGCGCGCTCGACCGTCGCAGGCCCGCTCGCCGTCAACGGAGGCGCCGCGCCGAGCACCATTTCCTGGCGCGCCTTCCCTGAGGGAGTCCATCAGTTGTGTGTCGTGGTGAACGACGACGGCGCCATCGAAGAACCCGACGACGAAGGCAACATGGACTGCCGGGAGATCCTGGTGGGTGCGCCCGGGCCGGGGTGTGACCTGGCGGTGCTCCAGCCGAGCCTCGCCGTTCTGCCTGCGGGTGCGAGTCCCGGTGAGTCCATCTCGCTCTCCGCCACGGTACAGAACCTTGGAGCGGCGAGCTGTGACGCGACGACGCTCGCGCTCGACGACGGGCCTCCTTCCAACGACACACGTGTGGGCGTGCTGCTCGTGCCCGCACTCAGCCCAGGCGCGAGCCAGACGGTCAGCTTCGAGTTCCGGGCGCAAGCGGGCGCGAGGCAGTGGCGCGTCACCTCGGATGAGGCGCAGGTCCTGTTCGATGTCGACCGCTCGAACGACGTCGCCACGCTCGATGGTTTCTATTCGGACGCTGCGTTGCCCGACTTCCTCGTGGAGTCCCTGCTCGTGAGCACCCCCAGCCCGGCGTACCCAGGCGAGGAGGTTCACCTGCTCGCGCGCGTTCGAAACCTCGGTGCCACTTCACCTTCGACGGTGCTCGCCCTCACCACGGGACAGCGGGTGTCTGTGCCCCCTCTGGCTGCGGGAGAGAGCAGTGACCTCGTGTTGACGCTCGCGGCGCCAGCGGCCAGCACGTTCGCTCGAGCTGACGTCGACCCCGACGTGGCAGTGGCTGAGCTCGACGAAGGAAACAACCAGCGGCAGGTCGCCCTGGCGGTGGTTGCGTCGCCCCTGCTGATCTCCGCGACCGCCGTGCCGGGGACAGCGGGCCCCAACTCGTCGATCGCCGTCGCGGTTCAGACCACGCCCCAGGATTCCCTCCCGCGCGCCATCACGCTCTTCGTCGACGTGAGAGACGCCTCGGGGCAGCTGGTCGCGACGCTGCTGTCAGCCGCGCCGCGTCTGGTGACCGCGACGGGTCAGCTCGAGACGCTGACCTGGAACACGGGGACCACGACGCCCGGCCCGTACACGATTCAAGTTCGAATGGAGGCTGCGGGGCGGCTGCTGGGCTCGACCTCGACTGGAGTGCAGGTGCAAGCCGGAAGCCCCAGCCTCACCGCGTCGCTGCTGGCCAATCGCGGCACGGTGCCTGCGGGCGGAGATGTGGTGCTGTCCTTCGCTGCGAGAAATGCCAGCGGCAACCTGACGCTGAGCCAGCTCGTGGGCACCTTGAGCGTCTTCGATGCAGCCTCGCAGCTCATCTTCCGTGAAGTGCGGCACATCAGCAGCCTCGCCGCGGGAGGCGTCAGCACGGGCGCGGCGGTCGTTCCCATCGGTCGCGGCGCGGCCCCGGGCCACTACACGGCCACTCTCGAGTTCACTGATTCGACCGCGTTGCTGGCGGCCGCAGCGGCAGGCTTCGAGGTTCGCGTCGACAACACGGTGACGCTCGCCGCGACGCTGTCCGCGCAGGCCACCTTCCAGGTCGGCGCGCTGGTTCCGGTCACCGTGCTCCTGGAGAACTTCGGGGCGGCGGCGTTGAGCAACCAGGCGCTGAGCGTCGAACTGGTCAACGTCGAGGCGGGGCTCGCGGTCGAGTCGATGGCCGCCACCATCATCACCCTCGGAGCGGGCGCCTCGCAGAGCCACGCCTTCCAACTGCCCACCACGGGAGTGCCCACCGGACAGAAATTGCTCGTCGCACGTCTGGAGGGCCGGGTGGTGGACACGCGGCCGCTGACCGCCTTGCCGCTGACCGACGTCGAGCCGCCGCGAATCGACGTCACGGGCATCACCGACGGCGAGTACACCAATCAAGACGTGCGGCCGGTGGTGACGGTCTCCGACGCGAGCGCCTTCACGGCGGTGGCGTTGCTCGATGGCGCGCCCTTCACCGCGGGTGATGTCGTCAGCGCCGAAGCGCTGCACACCCTCACGGTCGAAGCTCAGGACATCTTCGGAAATCGCTCGTGGCTGTTGGTGCGCTTCACCATCGACAAGACGCCGCCCGTGTTGACGTTGACGGGCCCCGCGGACGGAAGTCTCCATCTCACGGCACGAACTCTCGCGTGGACGGCGTCAGACGACTCGCCGGTGACGACCATCGGCACGCTGGGCGGAGTCACCATCGTCACGGGTGCGCTGATGGCCACCGAAGGCGACTTCACGTGGGCAGTGCGCGCCGAAGACGCCGCGGGGAACGTCACTGCGCAGACGCGTCGCTTCGCAATCGACGCGAGCGCTCCCGTCGTGGCGCTGCTCGCGCCAGCAGAGGGCTCGTATGTGCGAGGCCCGGCGCTCCTCGACTGGACCGTGAGCGAGCCTCACCCGGGTACGGTGACCGCATTACTCGACGGAAGCGCGGTCACTGCGCCCACGAGTGTCGCTGGCGAGGGGCTTCACACGTTGACGGTGACGGCGACCGACGCGCTGGGCAACTCGAGCCTCTCGTCGCGCAGCTTCACCATCGACGACACGGCGCCTGCCATCGTCGTCACGGGAGTAACCGCAGGCCAGGTGACGCGTGGTCCCGTGAATCCGGTCGTGACGGCAACCGACGCTGCTCCGCTGGCGCTGACGGTGTCCGTCGACGGCACGTCCTTCGGAGCTGGGGGTTCGGTGACTGCAGAAGGTGCGCATGAGTTGGTGGCGCGCGCGCGCGATGCGGCGGGTAACGAGACGAGCGTGACGCTGCGCTTCACCATCGATGAGACGCCGCCCGTCATCTCGATCACCGGCGTGGCAGATGGAGCGTTCCGTAACTCTTCAGTGACGATTGCCTTCGGTGCCAGTGACGCGAATGGCGCGTCCGCCACGGCGAGTCTCGACGGCGCTTCCTTCGCATCGGGGGCCATCGTCGCCGCCGAAGGCCCTCATACCCTCACCGTCACCGCGACGGATGTGGCCGGCAACACCAGCGTGCGCGCGCTCCGCTTCGAGCTCGACTTCACGGCTCCGGGGATCACCATCAGCGGCGTGACGAATGGCGCGAGCGGCTCGAGCTTCACGCCAGTGATTTCGTTCAGCGACGCGACGGCGCTCACCACGAGCATCAGGCTCGATGGGGCCCTCTTCGCTTCGGGCACCACGGTGACGGCCGCGGGGACACACGTCTTGACGGTGCTGGCCCAGGACGCAGCCGGCAACTTGTCGAGCCGCACCATCACCTTCGTCGTGGTTGCGATTGGCGGGCAGTGTGTCGATGCGAGCTTCATCGCGGAGCGCCGCTATTCACCGTCGCGCTGGTACGACGCGCGCTACCGCTTCACCGCGCCGGTGCGCATCGCCGTGCCGTGGACGCTCGACGTCACGGCGGGGAACGCGGGAAACAAGAAGGCGTACCTCTTCCTCAGTTTGGCCGGCCGCATCACGCGCTGTGAGTACAAGGGTGGGAGTCCGGTGGCGCATCCCCAGCGCGCTTCCGATGTCGCGGCTGGCCAGCGGTATCTCTTCGACCGCTGCACGAACGGCGTCACGGCCGGCGCGCTGCGCACCGTCGACGACGTACGGCTTCACGTTCACGACGGAGACTCGAAGCGAGGAACGACTCGGCTCTCCTGGCGCTTCCAGGAATCGCAGCCCTGCAGTGGCGCCACCGCGCAGGACGGGGGCGTGCCTTCCGGGGTACCGCACTGCGGGCATGACTCAGCGGCGTGCGAAGTCGAAGATGAAGACTGTGGCGACGACGAACACAACGGCCACGACGATGAACTTCACGGGAGTTGGCGATGAATCGCGAGTCGGGGGCGTTTCGGGGTGGCAGCGCAGTGCTCGCGGTGCTGGTGGCGCATTTTCTGTGTGGAGGGACGCAGTGGGCGTCGGCCGCGAAGGCGGACTCGCTCGTCGCAGCCCGACGCAGCGAGGTGGCCGCGAAGCTCGGCGTCTCGCTCGCGTTGATTGAAGACCCTGTCGGGTACCAGCGCGCGCAAGCAGGGCAGGCGGCGATCAAACGAGCCGCGGCTCTGGCGCAGCTCACTCAGCACACGGCCTCATCGAAGCAGGCGATTCAACGGGTGCGTGTCGCAAACCTGGCGCAGGCCATCGAAGGAAAGACGCAGGCCGCGCGGCTCTCGGTGGCGGCCTCGAAGGCGAAGACGCTGGGGCTCTCTCCCGAAGCAACGAAGTCCTCGCTCGAAGCGGTGGCCCCGGGCTTCCGCCGTGCGGTGCTCGCCCCGAAGCCGCCGAAGGTGAAGGCGACTGCGTTGCCTGAGAAACAGAAGAGCCAACCCCCTCACACGCCCGCGCCGCGCACCACGTGGCCGAAGCAGGGTGCGCTGACGCCTTCCGCGCTCGAGCTCTACGCCTCCGTCGCGGGGACCGGTGCACGAGTCGTCATGCCTGACGGGAGTGAAGTCGCAATCACAGACATGGCTTCCACGCCCGCTCGACGAGAGACGCGGCTCGCCTCGCTGATGTCTGACTTTGGGTTGCCGCTTCCGCTGCTCGGGGTGCTGCCCCCTCCCGTCGCAGAAGACACGGCCGAGACACCTGAGACGAAGAGGACGCCGGCCATCGCCGCGTTGCTTCAGGCGACGGGCCCCGATGCACTGGCGCTCTACAACGTGGTGCTGACGCGCATCGCGGCGGAGAACTACGCAGGCAGCAAGAAGGGCGCAGACGCGACGCTGAGAGAAGGCGCCGGCAACGATGTCGACACGGCCTCTCTGTTGATTGCGCTGCTCCGTGGCGCAGGTATTCCGGCGCGGTACGAGTACGGCACCGTGCGGCTCTCCGCCGCCCAGGCGGAAGCGCTGACGGGAGCTCCGTCGGTCCGAGCCGCGGCTCAGCTCCTCTCGGGCGCCGGTGTGCCCGCGGCGCCGAGCGCTGACGGCATGTCTCTTTTGACGGAGCGCGCCTGGGTGCGGGCCTACGTGCCCTACGCCGAGTACCGCGGCACGGGCCCGAAGTCGGGCGAGTCGCTCTGGGTGCGCCTGGATGCCGGCCTCAAGAAGACGACCTGGCGCACCGCGCCCAACCTCAAGGGCGCGGCGCTCTTCGATGGTGATGCCTACCTCTCGACGGCGACCGCGCGCAGTCCGCAGGCTGTCTATGAAGCGCAGTTGCTCTCCGCCGCGCGGGCGCGGAATCTCTGCAACACGCTCGACGAGGCGCTCTACTTGCCGACCCTCTCGCAGCCGGTGCTCACGCTCCTCCCTGCGGAGTCTCCCGCGAAGGTGGAGGCGAGCCTGCTCACCTTCGCGCGGCCGCCTGCGTCGATGCGTTGGACGGTGGACGTGACCGTCGGAAGCACGACGGCCGTGTTCGAGTTGGCCGAGCTGCAGTACCGGACCCTGGCGATCCGCTACCCGGGAGCAACGGCCGCTGATGAAGCGGCGCTGGCGGCGGCCGGCGATGTCACGGGCGTCATTCCCTACCAGGTACGTGTGGTGCCCTCGGTGCGCGTCGATGGCGTCGAGTTGCTGAGGGGAAGTTCCGTCTTGGTGGGCACAGCACAGGCACTCACCGTGCGCGCGACGGTGCCGAATGGAAGCCCCGTGGCCGTGAGTCACCGGGTAGTCGCAGGCGGCGTGTACACCTTGTCCGTCACGGGCGGCACCACGACGGCCGAGTGGGCGGCGAGTCGGCAGCAAGCGATTGCCAGCGCCACCGGCCCCGAGCTCGCTGAGGCTGCGGGACACGCGGTGCAGGCGAGGTACGCGCACCAACAGCAGGCCGCTGCGAAGCGGCTCTCAATCCTCACTGGCCACGTGGTGGTGCAGGACGTGTTCGAGTCACTGGCAGGGCGCGAATTGCTGGTGACGGAGACGCAGGGACTGCCTACCTCGGTGCGTTGGGGGCTGTACTTCATCGACGCCCGCCGCGACTCACTGACGCCGCTGCCGCGCGATGGAGACTCGAGCCAGCAGGCCAACCTCGTTCGCCTGCTGGGCCTCAACGGCAGCTTCCTCGAGCATCAGGCCTGGGAGTCCGTCTTCAGCAACACCGGCCTGTCTTCAGTGAAGGTGATTCACGCAGCGCGCGCCACGGGAGTGCCGGTCGACACCTTCACCTCGGGCACGGTGACGGGCCTGACGGGGTACTCGGCGTCGGCGCTCGACGACATGAATGAAGCGCTGGCCGCGGGCTGGAGAGTCACCGCGCCCCGG
>JBKJSE010000097.1:0-5867 GCA_046595925.1 Archangium sp.
TGCATCGCGCGCCAAGTGACCCCTCGACTCCGCTCGGGGGGAACGGTGGGCTGTTCCTTAGGAGCGAAGTCGAGGGGTCACCTGCCGCGCGGCGCAGAGGTGGGTCTGTTCCTTCGGACGAAATCGCCGGCGAAGCCGGTCCCCTGGTCGGGAGGAAGCCTTCTTCAACACCCTCACAAAAGGAGAGGGAGCGCATAACTTGGCGATCTTCGGGCGGGGACTAGAGTCGAGACCGCGTGACGACGACCTTCAAGCGCCTGGGACAGAGCGAACTGCTCCCGCGCTACATTTTCGCTGAGAGTCTGGTCGCCCGTCGGCGGGTTCTGGAGATCGGCGCGGTCGCGTCCACCATGGGGCAGTCGGCCCGGTTTCTTTCCACGCGCGGCGCCCGCATCGTCGTGGCCGCCGACAACGATCTGGCCGCGGTGCAGGAAGCGCAGGCCCGCCTCGCCAGCCCCACGTTGCGGTTCCGCGCGGCCGTCTTCGACGACTTCGAGTCGGGCAGCTTCGACCTGGTGATCGTCTCGGATCTCGCGCCGTACGTTCGCGCCCCCGAGCTGATGAAGGAGATCGCTCGACTGGTGGCCAAGAGCGGCTACTTGATGGGCGGCCTGCGCAACCCGGCCGGCCTCGCGCTCTCCACCGTGCTCGAGGCCGATGACACCGACGTGCCGCCGACGTACGGCCAGCTGCTCGACCTGCTCTCGGGCTACTTCAAGTCGGTCGACGTCGCGACGCAGTCACCCGTGCTCGGTTACCAGCTCGCGTTCGAGCGCGGCGAAGGGCTGCAGGTCGACGGCTCGCTCGCGGGTCTGAGCGAAGCCGCCTACTACGTGGTGCTCGCCGGCCACGAAGAGGTCCGCAACTTCGACCCCACCTGGGTGCAGCTGCCACCTGAGCCGCTCGCGTTCACTGGCGGCCGGCTGGAAGACGCCTCGAATCGCGCGCGTGATTGGCGTGATCGCACCGAGAAGCTCAAGGAGATCCTCGAGCGCAAGACCGCCGAGCTGCAGGTGCGCGAGGCCGATCTTCACGAGAACAAGCAGCAGCTCGAAGGCGCGAAAGACGCCGTCAGCCGGCTGACCGCGCAGCTCGAGTCGGTGCGCGAGCGGCCCGAGGTGGTGCGCGATCGCGAAGATCTCGCCACGCGCATCCGCCAGATGGAAGCCGAGCTGCAGGTCTCGCGCGAACGCGCCATCGATGCCGAGGGCAGGGTGACCGCCTCGCGCAACGAGCTCGAGGTGATCTCCCGTCAGCAGAAGGACGCCGCGATCACCAACCTCGCCGCGCAAGAAGGCGTGCGCCTCGAGCGGGCCCGGCGTGAAGAGCTGGCCACCCAGTTGGAAGACAGCCGGCTGCGCCTGGCCAAGTCGTATGAAGAGCTGCGCCGCGTTCAAGACCAGGCCGCCTCCGAGCGCGTCGAACACGAGCGCACCAAGATCGCCATCGAGCGGCTCAAGGAGTCCATCGAGAGCCGCGAGAAAGAACTGCAGGACGCGAGGGATCGTGAGCTGCGGCTGGCCGGGGCGCGCACCGACGCGCTCAAGGCGATCGAGAACCTCGAAGCGGGTTTCGCCGACGTGCGCCGCCAACTGGCCGAGGCCAGAGACGTCGTCGACCGCAAGGAAGCCGAGCGGATCTCGGCGGTGCGTTCCTTCGACGTCGAACGGCAAGTGCGGCACGGGCTCGAGGGTGAACTCGAACGCGAGCGCGCGCAGTTGGCCCAGCTCAACGCCGAGCTCCAGCAGCGCACCAGCGAGCGCACCGGCGCCGAGACCGAAGCCTCTGCGCTGAAGGCCACGCTCGAGCGCCTCGAGAGCGAGCTCGCTTCCAGCCGCGCCTCGGAAGAGCGTTGGCGTCAGGCCACCAGCGAGCAAGAGCTTCGTTTCAGCGACACCTCCACCGAGCTGCAGCGCGTCTCTGGCAGGCTCACGGAGCTCGAGCGCCAGCTGGGGACGTCCGACGAGTCCGCGCAGGCTCTTCGCGAGGAACTCGAGCGCGCAGCGACCCGGGTCGGCGAGCTGGAAGATCTGCTCCGTGTGTCGCGGCAGAACGCCGAACGGCTGACCGAGGTCGTCGAGCTCGATCGCGCCCGGCTCTCGTCGATGGAAGGGCAGCTCACCAGCACTGCCGGTGAACGCGCTCAGCTCAGCCAGTCGCTCGCAGAGACCCAGACGCAGCTCCTCACCGTCCGCACGCAGGCCGAAGAGCTGGCCGCTGCGCTCACGCTGACCGTCCGCCACGAGAAGGAGCTGGAGCAGGCACTGGGGCTCGCGGAATCGCGCATCAAGGAGCTGAGCGACGATCGTGACGCGCTGCTGGTCGAGCGTGACGATCTGCGCGGCTCGTTGTCGGACGTCGAGAAGGCGCGCACTGAGCAGGGTGGGCGACTCACCGAAGTCTCCGAACGCGCCGAGAAGCTGGCCACTCAGCTCTCGCAGGTCGAAGGCGAGCTGGCCCGCGCCCGCGGCGAGCTCGATCGCACCGCGCAGGACGCCACTTCGCAGGAGCGCGCGCTCAAGAACGTGCTCGATGAACGCGAGCAGCGGCTCACCACTGCGCTTCGTGACCTCGAAGCGGTTCAGCTCGAGCTCGAGACTGAGCAGGCGACGCGCGGCTCGGTCGAGGTCGCGCGCGATTCAGCGCAGCGCACCCTCGAAGAGACCGGCAAGGCCCTCGAAGAAGCGAAGCTCGAGCTCACGTTGCTCCGCGAGGATCGGCTGCGCACGCAGGCGCTGCTCGAGGCCGCGCAGAAGACGCTGGCCGAGCTCACCGACAACCGCGATCTGATCGATCTCGAGCGTCTCGACCTCGAGAAGAAGTACCGCGCGCTGGAGACCGACGCGAAGCTCGCCGCCGATCGCACCGTCGAGCTCGAGAGCCAGATCCGCAACCTGCTGGGCGAGCTGCGCGCGGTCGAAGCCAGGGCCATCAGCGATCGCGAAGAACTGCGGGAACGCTCCGAGCAAGCGCTGCGCGAGGTCGAGGCGAAGGCGGCCCGCGAGCGCGAAGAGCTGCAGGACCGCGCTGAACGCGCGCTCCGTGAACTCGAGGCGAAGGCGGCCAGCGAGCGCGAGGAACTTCAGGGGCGCTCCGAAAGTGCGCTGCGTGAACTCGAGGCGAAGGGGGCCAGCGAGCGCGAGGGACTTCAGAACGGGCTTCGTGAGCTCGAGTCGAAGTCCACCGACGCGCGGGAAGCGCTGCTGGGGCAGCTCGAAGCGTCTGCGCAGGCGCTGCGCGACCTCGAGGCAAAGGCTGCCAGCGAGAAGCAAGCGCTGGAGAACGAGCTTCAGCAGTCTCGCGAGCAGCTCTCGGCGCTGCAGGCGAACTCTGGCGCGACGGCCCAGGAACTCGCCGCGGCTGTTGCTCGATTCGAGACGCTCACAGCGAGCTTTGCTGAGCTGCGCTCGAACTTCGATGAGACCGCGGGTCGGACGGCGCGGCTCGAGCGGGCGGCGTCGGATCTCACGGCCCAGCTTGCTGAAGCTGAGTCCGCCACCGCCGAGCGCGACACCCGTCTCGAGAAGCTCAGCGGTGAGCTGAGCGCGTCCGTCGAGAATGCGCAGCGGCTCCAGACCGCGCTCTCCGAGCTCGAAGCGACCCACGCCAACACGCGGGGTGAACTCGAGAAGGCGAACCTGTCGCTCGAGTCGGCCACCATCGAGCTGGCGGTCAAGCGCGAGTCAGTTACCAACCTCGGCAACGCGCTCGAGGAAATGCGCGCGCGCGCGTCGGCTGCTGAGAACGCGCGCGACGAGCGCAAGTCGCAGGTCGAGCGCCTCGAAGGTCTGCTGAAGGAGCGCGAAGAGGGCCTGGGCACCACCAGCGCCCGTCTCCTGAAGCTCGAAGAAGAGAAGACGCTGCTCAGTCAGTCACTGGCGACCGCGATGAGCGAGGCCGAGCACGTGCGGCTGGAGCTCGAAGAGGCGCTCAGCGCCCGGGCGATCGAACGCGAGCTGCGCGAGAAGGGTGAAGTCGATCTCGCCACCAGCACGACCGCGCGCAGCGAGCTCGAGGGCCGGCTCGCGACGGTCTCGCAGGAACTGCAAGCGCTTGAGGCAGAGCGCACTGAGCTCAGTGAGTCGATCGCCACGGCGCGCGCTGAGCTCGAGAGCACCAGCCGCGCTCGCACCGATCTGCAGACCGAGCTGGACGCCACCAAGCAGGCCTCTCGACGCGCGCTCGACGAGAAGCACTCAGAGGGTGAAGGCAAGCTCCAGACGCAGCGCGATGAGCACCAGCGCTCGCTCGAACAGCAGGCCAACGCGTACCAGGAGAGCCTCGAGGGCCACCGCGCCGAAGCGCAGAAGGCGCTGCAGACCCGCGAAGACGAGCTGAAGAGTTCGCTCGCTGCTTCCGAGACCAGGTCAGCCGAGCTCGAGCAGAAGCGCGCTCAGCTACAGACGGCTCTCGACGAGGCGAACGCCAACGCTGAAGAGGCCCGGCGTAAGGCGACCGAGCAGTTGGACTCGGTCAACAAGCTCTACCTCGAGGCGCGCGGGTCGATCGATCGCGCGCAGTCTGAAGCGCGGGGTCACCAGTCGGGCAAGCTCGCCATGCAGCAGGAGCTCGACAAGCTCCGCACCGAGCTGGCTTCACTGCGCACGTCGCTCACCCAGGTCGGCGGCGAGTCTCGCGCGGCGCTGGAGGCTCGCGCCCAGCTGGAGGCGGAGGTCGAACGGCTCCGCGAGCGGCTCCCCCCGCTGGAGGCTGAGCTCACCCAGCTCAAGGCGCAGCAGCCTGAGCTCACGTCGCTGCGCTCGCGCATACCGGAGATCGAGACGGCGCTCTCTGCGGCCCAGGAGCAGGTCGCGACGCTCACTGCGTCGGAGCGTGAGCTCAAGCGGCAGGCGGTCGACTTCGATCTCGCGTTGGCCCAGGCGCGTGCCCAGGCAGCCGAGCTGGAAGGCGTGCACGTCGATGCTTCGTCCACCCGGCGCGAGCTGGAGGTCGAGCTCAAGACGCTGCGCGATCGCGTCAACATCGCCGAGGCCGAGGCCACGCGGCTTCGTGAAGCGCGCCTGACGGATGATGAGATGAATCTCGAGCTCCGTAATCGCACCACGTTGCTCGAGGCGCAGCTGGCTGAAGCGAGTCGTGCCGCTCCGCAGTCGGATGATGAGATGGCCCAGGTCCGGCGCCGTTTGCCCGAGCTTGAAGCGGAGCTGGAGATCGCAAGGGTCAGCGCGCGTCACGACGTGGAGGCTGCGCAGGCTGCCCGACAACAGGCCGAAGAACTGCTCCTCGCGCTGCGTGTGAAGTACGGCGATCTGCAGCACCAGGTCACCACCGCAGGTGAGGATCTGGCCGAGGCGAAGGCAGAGAATGAGCTGCTCGACAACGAGCGCGAGCGTTTGGCCCAGCAGGTGGAGGATCTCGAGAGCACGCTGCGAACGGCTCAGGCACCACCCGCGCGGCCCTCGGGTCCGATCGTGCCTCCGCTGGTTGAGCGGCCGGTGGAAGTGTTCGAGCTCGAGGTCGAGGCCACCGACGACGACGCAGAAGAGATCGTGTTGCTCGAAGAAGAAGCGACCGATCCAGGCCGGAAAGACCCGCGCAAGCCTTGAACTCTGAACGCTGAACTCCCTCTCCTCGAGAGGGTTGGCCGAAATAGGAATTGAGAACCCCACCGGTCTCCCCGAGCCCAGTCGAGGGGGCACTTGCCGCGCGGCGCAGAGGTGGCATCTCGACTGCGCTCGATGCGAACGGTGGGTCTGTTCCTTCGGACGAAATCGCCGGCGAAGCTGGTCCCCTCCTCAGGAACAGCACCGTTCCCCCCGAGCGAAGTCGAGGGGTCACCTGCCGCGCGGCGCAGAGGTGGCATCTCGACTGCGCTCGATGCGAACGGTGGGTCTGTTCCTTCGGAC
>JBKJSE010000111.1:0-7866 GCA_046595925.1 Archangium sp.
GCCATCGCCATCGAGCCCGAGGTGATCCTCTACGACGAGCCGACCACCGGCCTCGATCCCATCAGCACCCGGGTGATCGACGAGCTGATCATCTCGATGAAACAGCAGCTCGGCTGCACGTCCATCGTGGTCACCCATGACATGGATAGCGCGTTTCGAGTCAGTGACAGGATGGCCATGCTCTCGAAGCGGAAGATCGTGGCCAGCGGTACGGTCAAAGAGATGCAGGCCTCGACGAACCCAGACGTACGCGCGTTCTTCGACGCGAGGAAGAGCTGACCCATGGCCCAAGACACCCCAGTGAACCCGGCAGAGCGTGAACGGCGCGTGATCATTCGCGCGGGGTTGTTCATCGCGCTCGGTCTCGCCCTGGCGGGCATCGTCGTCTTCGTGATCGGCAAGGAGCGCCGGCTCTTCGAAGAGGCCAACGTCTACACGGGCGCCTTCGAGAACGTCGACGGCCTCGCGCTCGATTCCCCCGTGCGCCTCGGCGGCCTGACCGTCGGCAAGGTCTCGAAGATCAGCTTCGCGCCCGATCTCGGCGACAAGCGCATCATCGTCACCATGGAGATCAGCAATCGTTTTCAGGAGCGCCTGCGCTCCGACTCGATCGCGCGCGTGACCGGCCGTGGCGTGCTCGGCGACAAGGCGGTCGACATCTCGCTGGGCTCGCCTGAGAAGGACATCGTGCCCAACCACGGTGAGCTGCCCACCGGTACGTCAGGCGACATCTCTTCGTTGCTCAAGGCGACGGGTGAGGTGATCGACAACGCGGTGGGCATCACGCGCGACCTGCGGTCCGGCGTGCAGTCGTACACCACGCCTGAGATCCAGAACGACGTGCTCCAGTTCATTCGCTCGGCGCGCAACATCGCGGCCGAGATCGAAGGCGGCAAGGGCGTGGCCCACACCCTCATCTACGACAAGAAGGCGAGCGATGACCTCAAGGGCCTGCTCACCAGCGCCTCGGCGGTGGCTGTGCGGCTCGACAGCGCGGTGGCCAAGGTCGACGTGCTGCTGGCCGACGTGAAGAACGGCGAAGGCTCTCTGCACGCGCTCATCTACGACAAGAAGGTGGCGATGGCGGTGACCGACCTGGGCGAGGCAGCCGACGAGCTGGCGAAGCTCATTCACGACGCCAAGACGACCAAGGACGGCGCGGTCTACCAACTGGTCTACGGCGACGCGAAGTCGCTGCTGGGTGACCTGGCCTCGGCCGTGGCTGACGTGAAGAAGATCACGACACGCGTCAACGCGGGTGAAGGCACGCTCGGCGCGGTGATCAACGACCCGACGGTGTACGAGGACCTCAAGGAGATCCTCGGCAACATCAAGCGCAACCGGGTGCTCCGCGAGCTCGTGCGCATGTCGATCAGCAACGGTGAGAAGATCGACTCGTCGGGCAAGCCGCAGAAGTAGCAGGTAGGCAATGTAGGTTTTTCGACCCGGGGCCGGAGCGGCCTACACTGCAGGCCCCCCGTGTCCGTGAAGCCAACCATTCTGTGCGTCGATGACGAGCCCAACGTGCTCGACGTGCTTTGCCGCATGTTCGATCGACTCGCGCTCGTGCTCACCGCGAAGTCAGGTCCTGAAGCGCTGAGCATTCTGCGCAGCCGGCCCGTCGATCTGTTGATCACCGATCAGAAGATGCCCGAGATGACGGGCATCGAGCTCGTGCGTGAAGCGCGCAAGGAGGGCATCGGCGTCACCACGATTCTCCTCACCGCGTACACCAACCCCAACGATCTGATCTCCGCGATCAACGAGGGGCAGGTGTTTCGCTACGTCACCAAGCCGTGGGACCTCAACGATCTCACGATGACGGTGCGCAACGCGCTCGCCGTCGCCCAGCTCCGCAAAGAGAAGGAGCGCCTCGTCGAGTCGCTGCACAAGCGCGTCGAGGCGTTGAACGTGATGTACGAGGTGAGCCGGCAGAGCGCGAAGGACGCGCCTTCGCTCGATGCCATCGTCGATCGGCTCTTGGCCACCGTCGGCCGCGTGTTGCCGCATGACGCCAGCGCGGTGTTGATCGAGTCGAGTGACGGTCAGACGGCCGCGCTGCGCATTCGCTGCGCCACGGCGATGAACGAGAGCGCGCTGCTGCACGTGAAGGACTCCGTACTTTTGGCGCATCGCAAAGCGGCGGGCGTGATGCTGCCGGAAGAGCGGGTGACGACCAACGTCGGCGGCGAGATCGCGGGCGTGGCGGAGGGGCTGTCGACCTTTGCTTGCGCGATCTCGGTGCCGCTCGTTTCCGAGAAGCAGACCGTGGGCACGTTGGCGCTGTTTTCCACGCGCCCCGATTCGTACAGCACGGACGACGGCGAGCTGCTCGACCTGCTGGTCAATCAGACCACCGACGCGATCACCCACGTGCGCGCGGCCGAGCGGGAAGCCCGTCTTCGCATCGAGCAGATGGTCGAGGCGATGGGCGACGGGGTGATCCTCACCGACGCGAAGGGTGGCGTGGTGGTGGTCAACCGCGCTGCGCGCGAGTTTCTGGGCTTCGCCACTGACGACGCGCGGCCTGACTTCGAGCGCCTCACGGCCACGCTGGGGCTCTCGCCCTTCGAGCTGGTGCGCGGCTGGGAGTACGGCGGCACCAAGACGATGCGCGAGGAGCTGCGCATTCATGAGCGCGATCTCGAGCTGGTGGTCACGCCAGTGGCCGGGCCTGCGCGCGAGCTCAAGGGGCTGGTGCTGGTGCTGCGTGACGTGAGCGAGCAGAAGCTGCTCGCCCAGCGCAAAGACGAGTTCGTCGGCATCATCAGCCATGAGCTGCGCACGCCGCTGACCAGCATCGCGGGCGCGCTCGACCTGGTGCTCAACCGGCTGGCCGGTGACATCAACGAGAAGCAGAAGCGCTTCCTCTCGATGGCGCGCGAGTCGACCGAGCGGCTCAACGCGCTGGTGGACGACCTGCTCGACCTCGCCAAGTTCGAGCAGGGCGGCATGCGCATGGACTTCCAGCTCATGCGGCTCGACGAGCTGGTGAAGGTCGCCGTCGAGCGCTACGGCCCGTCGTTCAGCGAGCGCAAAGTCGAGGTGGCCTTCGAGGTCACGGCCGCCGACGTGAAGCTGCTGGCGGACCCGAACCGGATCAACCAGGTGCTCAACAACCTGCTCACCAACGCGGTGAAGTTCACGCCACAGGGGGGCTCGGTGAAGGTCACCGTCGGGCGCTCGGCCGAGTTGCCGGGCAGCGCAGTGCTCGCGGTGTGGAACTCAGGTGAGGTGATCGCCGAGCCGGACCTCGAGCGGATCTTCGATCGGTTCGAGCAGGCGCGTTCGACCAAGACCCGCTCGCTGCCGGGCACCGGGCTGGGGCTGTCGATCTGCCGCACGATCGTCGAGTCGCATGGGGGTCGCATCTGGGCGGAGTCGATCGCGGAGGGCGCGCGCTTCGTGGCCGTCTTCCCGGAAGAGCCGCCCGAGCAGGCGCCGAACCCCGAGGAGGAAGTGAAGTCCCCTCGCGGGACGGTGCTGGTGGTGGAAGACGAGCCGCAGATCGCGTGGCTGCTCAAGGCGCGGCTGCTCAGCGCTGGTTTCCGCGTGGTGGTGGCTGATACCGGTCACGATGCGCTCGCTGCCGCTCGGCGGGTGCGGCCTGATGTGATCACCCTCGATCACCGGCTGCCTGACGTGGCGGGCCTCGGGCTGCTCGAAATTCTGCGCCACGATCCCGAGACCAAGGCGGCTCGGGTGTTGATGGTGTCGGGGGTCGACGTCCGTGAAGAGGCGCTGCGGGCGGGCGCGAGTGCGTTCCTGCTCAAGCCGCTCACGACGGCGAGCTTCCTTTCGAGCGTCGAGGCGTTGCTCAAGGAGCGCCAGGGCAGCCGCGGCCGGGTGCTGGTCGTCGATGATGATCCGCAGATCACGGCGATCTGCGCCGAGGTGCTCTCGAATCAGGGCTTCGATGTCGATCGCGCGGGCACGGTCACCGAGGCGACGGCGTGCATCGCGCGCAAGCGGCCTGAGCTGCTGCTGCTCGACGTGTCGTTGCCCGATGGGGATGGTTTCCGCTTCTTCGAGACGCTCAAGGCGGACCGTGCGGGCGGGCCGATGTCGGTGATCTTCATCTCGGCGCGAAGCGATACGTCGGCGAAGGTGAGGGCGCTCAAGCTCGGTGGTGATGACTACCTGACCAAGCCGTTCGATGCGCTCGAGCTCGGTGCTCGCGTGGAATCAGTGCTGCGGCGCCGCACGGCCGACACCAGCGCCAGTCCCACCACGCTGCTGCCCGGGTCGGCGGCGATCGAGCGCGAGGTGCAGCGGCGGCTGCGCGAGAAGACGCCGTTCGCGTTCTGCTACCTCGACCTCGACAACTTGAAGGCGTTCAACGACTTCTACGGCTTCGCCAAGGCAGACGGGGTCGTGAAACAGACGGCTGACCTGCTGCGCGAGGTGATCTCGCAGATGGGTGATGGGTCGGAGTTCGTGGGGCACGTCGCGGGTGATGACTTCGTCTTCATCGTTCGGCTGGACCAGGTTGATTCGATCTGCAGGCGGTTGATCGAGTCGTTCGATCGGATCATTCCTCTCTATTACGAGCGGGGTGATCGTGAGCGCGGGTACATCGAGGCTGAGGATCGCTACGGTCAGCGGCGAAAGTTCCCGGTGATGAGCGTGTCGATCGCGGCGGTGATGACGGATGGCACGGTCGATCACCCCGAGCTGGCGCGGCAGGCGGCGGAGTTGAAGAAGCGCGCGAAGGCGGTCACGGGCAGCGTGGTGCTGCGAAGCGACCAGCTCGACACCACGCAACGAATCGCGTGACCCGTTCTCACAGGGTCGGGGTGAGGGCCGAACCAGTGGGGCCCCTCACCCGGCGCTGCGCGCCGACCTCTCCCCGCTCGCAGGGAGAGGTAACTGCGGGTTCTTCGCGTATCGTTGCGACCCGATGCTGCGGCTGTCCCAGAAGCTGCTCCTGTTCGTGCTCGCGGCCGCGGTGATCCCGCTGGCCTTCGCGGGCTTCTGGCTCTTGCGCGAAGCCGAACGCGAACTCGCCTCCCGCCTCGAACGTGAACAACGCGCCCTCGCCGCGGCCGCCGCGGAAGCGACCGGCACTCAGCTCGCGGTGTCCCTCGAGTCGCTCGCCAACTCGGCGCTGCTGATCGACTGGCCGAACGTCACCGCCGAAGAATCCGCAGGTGGCCTGCGCCTGCTCTCCAGCCAATCTTCCGTCGTGGTCGCTGCCACCCTGATCGATCCCGCGCGCCCCGACCTCGCGCCCCTCGTCGAAGGACTCGAAGGCCGCCCGCAGATCAAAGTGAGCCGCGACGAGCTCGCGAAGCTGCTGCCGCTCGTCACGCTGGCCACTTTCGGTGAACCCGGCCAGATGGCCCTCGGCGCAGCCCAGGACAGCGGAGGCGGCCCGTGGATGCCCGCCGCCATCCAGGTCGGCCCACGTGGTCCCGACGCTCCGATGGTGGTGCTCGCGCTGACCCTGACCGTGCTCGATCGGTGGCTGGTGGAACACGCCCCCAGCGTCACCACGCTCGAGATCGTCGACGCCGACGGCCGGGTGGTCGCCAGCAGCCAGTGGCATCAGAAGGTCTCCACGCTCGACCCCGAACGCATGGCCGCGGTGCGCGCGGGACTCGAGCTGGCGACCTCTTCGACCGAGCAACTGTCACTGGCCAGGGTGCCCGGAAAACTCGGTCTGACCGCCGTCACCTCGATTCCCCTCGAGGCCGCGCGCAGACCCATCCGCTCACTGCGTCAAAGCGTGCTCGGCGGCATGGGCGGCACGGTGCTGCTGCTGGTGATCGTCTCGATCTTCTTCACCCGCTGGCTCGCTTCCCGCCTCGAGCAGCTCGGTGCCCTGGCCGACGCCTTCGCCAGGGGTGATCTTTCCAAGCGCGCCGAGCTCACCGGGGGTGACGAGCTCACCGCGCTGGGCAAGACCTTCAACGCCATGGGCGCCGAGCTCGAGATCTCCCGCGCGCGGCTCCAGCAATGGAACGACGAGCTCAAGCGCAAGGTCGACGAAGCGACCGCCGAGCTGCGCGCAGCCCAGGCGCACCTGCTCGAGGCCCAGAAGCTCGCGGCCATCGGTCAGCTCGGTGCGGGCGTCGCGCATGAGATCAACAACCCGCTGGTGGGCATTCTCGGCAACGCCCAGCTGCTCCTGATGGACACGAAGGAGACCGACGACAACTTCTCGCTGCTCAAGCAGACCGAAGACAGCGCGCACCGGTGCCGCGAGATCACGCTGCAGTTGCTCCGCTTCTCTCAGAAGCGCGGTGAGGTCGCCCTCGCGCCGATGGATCTGACGGCGGTGGTGAAGAAGACGATGAACCTCGAGAAGGAGCGCTCGCCCGGCATCACCCTCGACGTCGTGCTCCCCGAAGGCCCCGTGATGATCGACGGCGACTCGGAGCAGCTCGAGCAGGTGATCGCCCAGCTCTGCGTCAACGCGCGCACCGCGATGATCAGCACGCTCACCAAGCAGCTCACCGTGAAGGTCGAGCCCACCGCCGAAGGCGCGACGTTGATCATCGCCGACAGCGGCAAGGGCATCGCTCCCGAGAACCTCACCCGCATCTTCGAGCCGTTCTTCACCACGAAGGACGTGTGGACGAACATCGGCCTGGGCCTGGCGGTGGCGTACCGGGTGGTTCAAGAGCACCAGGGCCGGCTCGAGGTGCAGAGCGAGCCGGGGCAGGGCGCGCGCTTCTCGTTGTTCTTCAAGGCGGTAGGCAGCACGCGCCGTCAGGCAGGCACGGCGGTGGTCGATGTGGGCGGGCAGGGGAAGGGCATCACCGGCTGAATCGAGTAAGGAGCAGCACAGATGTCCCCCCGCATCCGGTTCGCACTCATCCTCCTTGCCATCGCGGCCATGGTGCCGCTGGCGTGGTGGCTGTTCCTGGCTGAGCCGGCCACGCAGACCGTGCAGGTGGTGGTGCCTCCGGTGGCGGCGGTGGTCGATGCGGGCCCGCGCCCTGTCGAGATCCGACTCGGTGAGCTGAACGGCACCGTGCAGATTCGCCACGGGCTCGATGGTGGCTGGCAGGACGCGAAGGCCGGTGACGCGCTGATGCCCAGCGATGGTGTTCGTACTACCGATGGCAGCTACGCCGTGCTCGTCGGCGGCGAGACCTGGGAAGTGAAGATGGAGCCGGGCACCGAGGTCGGCATCGGCGACTTGAAGGAGAGCATCACCAGGCTGCTCCTCGAATCAGGCATGGCGAAGGCGACCGTCAAGGGCCAGGGCCGGCACACCTTCGAAGTGCGCGCGACGGGCAGTGACGCGGCGGCCAGCACGGATGGCGGCGTGTTCACGATCGCCAGCAACGGCAAGGGCACCGTGGCGGTCGGCACCGAGAGCGGTGAGGTCTCGTTCTCTGGCGCCGGCCGGGTGGTCATCGTTCGTGCGGGGCAGCAGTCGATCGTGAAGCCGGGGCAGGCGCCGAGTACGCCGATCACCATTCCTTCGTCGTTGCTGCTGAAGGTTTCGATGCCGACGAAGAAGACCATCAACACGCCGAAGCTGATGCTCAAGGGTGACGTTCAGCCGGGCGCGTTGGTCGAGGTGCAGGGCCGCATCGTGAGCGTCGATGAGCGTGGCCACTTCGAGGTGCCCGTCTCACTCAGGGAAGGGAAGAACGCGCTTAGCGTGCGGGCCCGCAGCGTGGGCGGCACAGAGGCGAAGTCTTCGGCTGCGGTGGAGCTCGATACGACGGTGAAGGCGCCGACGATCGACCCGGGGCTCTGGAAGGAAAAGTAGCTCTGTCTCCCTCTCCCTTCGAGAGGGTGTTGAAGAAGGCTTCGACAATACGAGCGAACACCGTTCCTCCCGAGCAAGGAACCAGCTTCGCTGGCGATTTCGACCGAAGGAACACACCGGTCCTCCCGAGCGGAGTC
>JBKJSE010000322.1:0-6235 GCA_046595925.1 Archangium sp.
AGACCCACCGTTCGCATCGAGCGCAGTCGAGATGCCACCTCTGCGCCGCGCGGCAGGTGCCCCCTCGACTTCGCTCGGGGGGAACGGTGCTGTTCCTTAAGGAGCGGAGTCGAGGGATTCCCACCGTTCGCATCGAGCGCAGTCGAGATGCCACCTCTGCGCCGCGCGGCAGGTGCCCCCTCGACTTCGCTCGGGGGGAACGGTGCTGTTGCTGAGGAGCGGAGTCGAGGGATTACCTCTGCGGACCGGTGGTGGACCTCTTTCACCAGTCTCCGGAGCAGAGAGGCCTGCCCGTCTCGAGCACGGTCAAAGGCCCGTTGCGCACCGCCTTCGTGAAGGCCGACTCAAGTTGACCTGAGTCAGTGGAGTGCTTCGACCGCCTCCACGAACGCATCGACCGACTTCGCCTTGCGCAGCACCTTGAACGGCTTCGAGTCTTCCGGTGCGTCCATCACGGCCAACGAACTCTTCAGTTTGTTGAGCACCTGCGCATCGCCACAAAACAGCGCACCGTACCGCTGGGCCAATTGACGCAGGAAACGTTGCAGCGCCTGCACCCGCTCCTCTTCCGTCGGAGTGGCGGAAGCCTTCCCGCGCAGCCGCTCGAACAGCAGGGGATCGCGCATGGCCCCACGCCCGAGCATCAAGCCAGCCGCACCCGTGTCCCGCAGGATCGACACCCCGGTCTCCACCGCGTTGATGTCACCGTTGGCGATCACCGGCAGGCGCGACCGTTCCACCACGCGCGCGGTGACCGAGTGATCCGCAAACCCCTCATACCGCTGCACCACCGTGCGAGCGTGGAGCACGAGAAAATCGACCCCCGCATCTTCGAAGAGCGAGAGCAGCGAGAAGACCTGCTCCGGGTCCGAGTACCCTGCGCGAACCTTGATGGAAAAACTCCCGACGATCGCCGCGCGCAAGGCGCCGAGGATCTCCGGGAGTTCTTCCGGCCGCTCCAACATGCCGCCACCGCAGCCCACGTTCATGCGGCCATAGGGACAGCCCATGTTGAGGTTCAGGTGAATCGCGCCGGCCTTCTGAGCCGCGAGCGCCGCCTCGACGAGCGGGCCCTTGTCGCGGCCGATGAGCTGAACGACGAGCGGCACACCACGCACGTGCGGCCGGGCGTCTTCGAGATCTCCGGCCGACAACCGCGCGGGCCCCTCCGATTCCCCTCCATGCCGCACGCGCATGAACTCGGTGAAGACGACGTCAGGGCTCACCCAGTCGACGAACACGTCTCGCACCGCGCGGTTGGTGACGCCTTGCATGGGCGCGAGCATGAGAGGCTGTTCGCCCTCGTCCCAGGGCAGCACGCGGCGGGTCGCCATGGCTTGGCGTACCAAGGAATGAACCCGCCGAGCCAATCGACTCGAATGGCGTGGCCAAAAGCCGGGCGGCCGTTAGTACCCCAGCCGCATGGCTCTCAACGTGGGCGATCCGATGCCGCAGCTCGACCTCCAGCAGGGGGGCCGCAGCTACAAGCCGCAACCCGGTGCCAGGGGCCAACTGCTCTATTTCATGCGCGCGTCTGACTGCGCGCTGTGCCGGGCGCACGTGAAGCGGCTGATCGCGCTCGCGCCGCAGCTCGAGGCGAAGGGCTTGTCGATCCTCGTGGTGTTGCCCACGGGTGACTCTGAGGCGCAGGTCTCTCAGACGTTGAAGACGCCCTTCCCCGTGGTGCAGGGCCAGTCGGCGCACCTGGCGGTGGGGCTCCAGCGCAAGTTGATGTCGCTGGTGCAGCAGTCGGGCACGGTGATTCACGATCACGCGGGCGTGGTGCTGCACTCACGCGTCGCGACGATTCCGAGCAACGCGTTCGATGAAGACGCCGTGCTCGATCTCAAGGTCTGAGCAGCGTCAGCCCGGCGAAGGCGCAGCGCGCCGCTTCTGCAACGGCCACTCGAACTCCGAGACCAGCACCGCTGCGATGAGAAACCCGCCCCCGACCAACTCGGCCGCAGAGGGCCAACCTCTCCCCACCACGAGCGCCCAAGCGAGCGCGAACACGGGCTCGATCGAAAAGATGACGGCCGCGCGCACCGAGGACAGCTTCGCCTGCGCCCAGACCTGCACCGCGATCGCCAGCGCGCTGGCCACCACGCCGGTGAAGATCACCGCGCTCCAGTACCCGGCGGTCGGCTCGAAGCGCCGCTCGATGAACGGCAGGCAGCCCGCGGAAAGTATCGACACCACCGCCAACTGCACCGCCGTCAGCTCGAGCGCAGGCAACGACTTCCCCCACTTGCCCATGCCCACGATGTGAAACGCGTACACGACGGCACACCCCAACGTGAGTGCGTCACCGACCGGCAGCGCCGCGCAGAACGTGACGCCGGTCATTCGCTGCAACCCCACCAGCGCGACCAACGGCGCGACGAAAGCCCGCGTGGGAGGCCGCTTTCCGTTGAGCCACCAGCTCACGAACGGCACGAAGATGACGGTGAGCCCGGTGATGAACGCGCTGCGGGCCGCCGTGGTGGTCTCGAGGCCGACGGTCTGCATCGCGTAGCCGGCGAAGAGCAACACGCCGAGGCCCAGGCCCGTGACCCACGTTCCTTTCGAGTCGCTCTGGGCGGGGAGTCGGGAAGTCTTGCGGAGGATCGCAGCGAGCAGCGCCGCGGTGAGCGCGCCCACGGCGAACCGGAGCGCGAGAAACGTGAACGAGTCGGAAGCAGTCAGCGCGTCCTTCACCGTCACGAAGGTCGCGCCCCACACCGCGGTCGCCGCGAGCAGCGCCGCCGTCGGCTTCAACTCGCTCTGCGCACGCATCAGCGCGCCGAGTCCTTCAGGTCGAGCGGCCCCCAATCGGCCACCACGGCCGCGGGCACCGCTTCATCACCCGAGGGCATCGACAACGGCCCCGCCCTGCGTCCCACCGAAGGCCACGCCACCGCGTTGCGCCGGCCATCGGGGGTGCGGCGCGCTTCGAAGGGCCGCAGATCGTGCGCAGCGAACGCCTTCTTCCACGCGGAGAACGCCCCGCCCGCCTTCCACGCGTCGTACGCCGCGAGCCCCGCTTCAGGGCCACACTGCGCCATCACGTATTCCACCCAGGCCCAACGCGCGCTGGTGGGCCGCAGCTCGGCGCGCCCCTTGAGGCCGCGACGCAGGCGCTCGAGCCGCTTGTCGACCACGTCGATGCCCGCGAACGGGGCCCCATCGAGCGGCGTGTTGCGCTTGGCCGCGAAGGGCGCGACGCCCAGCGCGACGGGCAAAATGCGCGAGAGCTCGAGTGAGAACCGCACCAGCTCGTCGATGTCTTCGTCGGTCTCGGTGGGCAGCCCGATGACGTTGTAGACCTTGAGCCGCTTGAACCCGGCGGCCTTGGCCATGGTGGCCGCGTTGACGATCTGCGACTCGGAGTGTTTGCGATCGACCAGATCTCGCAGCCGCTGGCTGGGGCCGTCAGAGGCCACCGTGAGCACCTGCGCGCCGCACGCCTTGAGCGCTGCCACCAGCCGGGGCGTGAGCCGGTCGGCACGCAGCGACGAGATGCCCACTTCTTTACCGTCGCGGGCGAGCGTCTCGAGCAGCTCGACGATCTTCGGGTGATCCGTCACCGCCGCGCCCACCAGGCCCACCCGCTTCACGCCGGCGGGAATGAGCGAGAGCACCCGCTCCGGGGGCACGGTGCGCATGCCGCCGTTGGTGGTGCGGCGCATCACGCAGTAGTGGCAACCGCGCGAGCAGCCACGCTCAGGCTCGATCAAGAACATGCCGCGCAGCTCGGTGTTCTGGGTGACGATCTGCGAACGCGCCGGCAACCGCATGTCCGTCGCCTTGAAGACGAAGCCGCGGGTCGACTCGGCCGACATGCCGGGCACGCGGAACCCGGGCACGTGCGCCAGGCGCGACAAGACGGCGTGTTTGCCGCCACCTTCCAGGACCGCTTCCAGCAACGGCGCGACCAGGTCTTCCGCTTCACCCTGCAGCAACACGTCGACGAACGGCTCGAGCGGGTCAGGGTTGCTGAAGGTGAGCGGGCCACCGGCCACCACCAGGGGCATCGACTCGCTGCGCTGCTCGCGGAGCGCGGGGAACCCCGACGACTCGAGCAGCTCGAACAGGCCCGTCACCTCGAGCTCGTAGGCCACCGAGAAGGCCAGGACCTGAAACTGATCGAGCGAACGCTGCGTCTCGATCGACGAGGGCATCACCTTCGCCGCGCGCCACGCGTCGACGTCGTCGGGCAAGAAGACGCGCTCTGCCGTCGCTTCGGGGTGCGCGTGCACCTCGCGGTAGATGGTCTGGAACCCGAGGCTGCTCATGCCCACGTGGTACGGGCTCGGGTAACACATGGCGACGTTCAGCCTGGCCTGCTTGAACAGGGTCCCCTGCTCCGCGGCCTGCAGCGCGCGCAACCCTTCGAGCAGCTGGTGACGTGTCGATGCCAAAATGAAGAACCCTCGCTCCCGAAAGTGGGGGCGAGGGCTCTCTTTCACGAAGTGCTCTGGGAGTCGAACTCCCCCCGACCTGGTCGAGGGGGCCGAAACCTGCAGCGCTTTACTTGATGGTGGCCACGTCGACCGTGGGCACGCAGACGCCCAGGGCCGTGTTGCACTTGGGCTCGAACGAGGGGTTGATGCCGGAGCCCGTGATTCGGCCGGCGTCCAGGTCGGCGCTCGGGTCGCAATCACCCGACACGACCAGCGCGCCTTCGCTGGGGGCGTTGCTGCAGTGGATCTCAGGCCAGAAACCCACCACCTTGTAATTCGCCACGCAGCCACCCTCGGTGAACTTCATGTCGGTGGTGAAGGCCGTGCCGGGAACCTTGGCCGAGTTGATCACGTTGAAGTTCGTGAACTCGGTCTTGTAGGTGACGGCGGCGAGCGTCGCGCTGCTGCCGTCAGCCAGGGTGAGCACTTCTTCCTGGTAGTTCTGCTCACCACCCGTGAAGTTGGTGATGGTGCAGGCGTTGTTGCTGGGGAACTGCGGCATCTGACCGATGGCGTTGAGCTTCTTGCCCTTCGGGTCTGCCGCATCACGACGCGCGAAGGGCTCTTCCACCGAGGCGCACTCGTTGGCGAGGTCCACTTCGACCGAGCCGCCGTCGGCGGTGGTGAAGGTGGCCGTGGCGGGGTCGACCGGGGTGCCATCGAAGAGCTCGACGCCACCGTCAGCCGAAGGCTGCACGCAGCTGGCGGCAGGGTCTTCTTCACCCAGGCAGTCTTCTTCGTTGGCGCAGTTGTTCGCGGGGTCGAGGTCGGCCGAGTAGATGTAGCCGAGGTAGGGGTCGACCACCGGAGAGGTCCTCACCGCGAGGGTGAAGGCGCCGCCGTTGGCCTGGGTGCGGAACCGCTGCATACCCACGCTCATGTGCGTCAGTTCTGAGCAGCTGCCCGTGCCATCGACCCGGGTGAGCAACGCGTAGTACGGACCCAGCCCCTGACCTGCGGCTGTGATGGTCACGTTGCATTCAGGCGTGGGCTGGGCCGCGAAGCACCCAGACAGCGCGAAGCCAGCGACGCCACCGATGAGACCAAAGAGGCTGATTCGAGAGTTCTTGGACATTGTCGTGTCTCCTGGTCAGCGGCTTAGAAGCTGAACCGGATACCGAAGCGCACCGAGATGGGTGCCTGGTACGCGGTGGGCCGCTTGAAGTTGGGGTTGAGGTCGGCGGTGGTCAGGTTCGTGCCGCCACCCTGAATCGGGAGAACGTACGCCTGCGTGCCGTCCGCGTTGAGGATGGGGTCACCCGCGTCGTCGAAGGCGAGCTGGGTGCACTGGGGCTGGCCGCTGCCAGAGAGGCACGCCGCAGCCTGGGGATCCTTCGAGTTGGTCTGGAAGGGCAGGGCATCCGAGTTGGTGATGGTGTTGTCGACCGCCGTCACCGCCTGGAAGTTGAACATGTTGAACACGTCGGCCGTGAACTCGACCACGTTGTCCTTGCTGATCTTGTAGCGCACGCCTGCCTTGGCGTTGACGGCGTGACGCCAGGGCAGCCGCCCGGCGGCGCCGCGAGGCAGCACGAACACCTCGTCAGCCCCGTACAGCGGGTGGCCGCCCAGGTAGTTGATCGGCGCTCCCGAGCGACCCTCGTAGGTGAGGCCCGCCACCACGCTGAAGCTGTTGGTGATCTGGAACTCCTTGCTCGCGTAGGCCTTGATGAAGTGGTTGCGGTCGGCGTCGAGCGGCCCGGTGCGGTTGGGCAGCAACGAGATGAGGTCGAAGTCAGCGTTGATGTTGGGGTCGAGCTGACCGGTCTCCGGACGGAACAGGCCGTTGTAGT
>JBKJSE010000463.1:0-4136 GCA_046595925.1 Archangium sp.
CAGGTGGTTCCACACGTTCTTGATGGCGCACTTCTCGAGCTCACCGGTCTGCATGGTGCGCTCGACCAGCAGGCGCGGGCCGCCCACGATGTTCGGCTCTTCATCCATCGTGCGGTACAGGTACGTGCGCAGCAGGCCCAGTGACTGAGCGCCTTCTCCGTCGAAGGCCTGCATCACGTAGTTGCCGCACTCGTTGTCGCAGGTGGTGTTGCCGGCCAGCGCGCAGTCACGGCACTTGGCGGACACCTTCGGGTACAGGGCGGGGTCGAGGTACTGCGCGTTGCGCTCACCGAAGCGGCCCCAGTGCGCGCCGACCGGTTCGATGGTGGCGTGGCAGTACGAACAGCCGCAGCGCGAGGCGAGGTTGTTGTCTCGGTTGCAGCTGTCTTCAGGCGGGGGCACCACGGCGCCCGCGGGCGGCGAGAAGCTCTTGCAGAGGAAGGCCGACCAGAACTGGTTGACGCGCGAACGCTGGGTAGGGAAGCGGTAGAGCCACGCTGCCGTGGTGAGCACGCCGGCGGCCTGCTCGTCACGCGTGTACTCGACCCAGGTGTCGGTGCTGGCGAGCGGAACGTTGGGCACCAACGAAGGCTGAGTGGGCGAGGTCGCCTGCCAGACCGTGGGGCTCTGCGTCTCACGGTACAGCTGAGAGAGCGTGCCGTTCACCACGCCGCGGCGGGTGGTCAGAATGTTGAAGTAGTCCTCGTCGCGGCGAAGCACCGTCTCGATGAGCTGGAGAGGCTCTTCGTTGACGGCCGCCACGCGGGCGTTGTGAATCGCGCCGCTGCCCGACTCGCAGCGCCGTGCACCGACGCCGCAGCCACAGGCGCGATCGCTCGAGAAGCGGGCCGACTCGCAGCTCTCCATCGTCCACGGGTTGACCGCGTTGGGCTGGGCTTCGATGGCGCACATGGTCACGTTGCCGGTCGCCGTTTCCCAGAAGGGCGGAGGCACCGAGACGACACCTTCCTTCTGCACACAGCCGATCTGCGTCGCGTAGCGGCCGCGCACGCCGCCGGTGAGGATGAGGTCGAGGCCGCAGCGATCGAGGCGCGCCAGTTGGCCCGAGGGCGCAGCGGGGTTGCGGAAGGCGATCACCCGGCTGGCGCCGTCGAGCACTTCTTCGGTCATCGCCGCGGTGACGGGGTTGCCGGCTTGAGGCAGGCAGAGGTGCGGCGCGGGCGTGCCGGTGGTGCCGATGCGCCGCATGTCGCAGAAGTACAGGTGCTTGTCGGGAATCGCGTTGAGCGTGACGGCCGCGGTGCAGTCGGTGATGGCCGCGTTCGTCGTGTTGAGCCGGGTGCAGGTGTAGTTGTCGGTGCTGTAGTCGAACGACACCGGCATCGGCACGCCGAGCGCGTCACGGCAGGTCTTTATGGCCGGCTCGCTGTGCGGGTCTTCGCTGATGGCGTTGCAGTTGTCCTGCTGGATGAAGTGATCGCAGCCCTGGCCATTCTTGCCACGCAGCGGGCGGGCGGGGTTGCCGCGCATCTCGAGGGGCTTGAGGCCGTCGGTCGCCAACTGCAGGCGCGTGTCGCCGTTGGTGGTGATCGAGGTGCTCACGTTCGCCCTGAGCAGCGCGCGGTGGTACCCCTTGAGGCGGCCGTAGAATTCGTCGCGGCCCATCAGCTCCTGGAGATCGTCCTCGAGGATCTCACCCTTGCTCTGAATGAACCGGTACTCGGCCAGGTTCGGCGGGCGCCCGAGGAGATCGAGGTACACCTGTCGCAGCCGTCGCTCGAGCGACACCTGCGAACGCGAGACAGAACACGTCGGGCCATCTGCCCAGGCAGCGTTGGCCATCAACAGCACAGCGCTTGCCCCAAGGATTCGGTGAAGCTGCATCGGCCACCCCCAGCAGGTTGGTCAGGTTCGAAGGCGGCAAAGTGTGCGTCGGTTGGAAACCTGCCGCAATGGTGGATCTGACAATCGTCCGTCGGCGTGTGTGCAGACGTCGCTGCGTGTCGTAAGGAACGGAACCCATGAGTTCCGCCTCGCCTGTACGGGCCAGTGATCGATCCTTCTTCGTGTTCAACGCCGTGGTCTCTGTGGCGGCGCTCTCGTTGCTGAGCTGGTTGCTGCTGTTTCACGGGGGCATGCAGGGCACGAACGTGAACCTGCGCTTTCTTCCGGGCGTCAACGCCTGCCTCAACGCGAGCGCGGCGGTGCTGCTGGTGGCGGGGTGGATCGCTATCAAGAAGAAGCGCGCTGACCTGCACCGCTACTTGATGGTGGCGGCGTTCGCGGCGTCGGCCTGTTTTCTCGTCGGCTATCTGGCGTACCACGCGGTGCACGGCGACACGAAGTTCGGGGGCGTGGGCGCGGTGCGCACGGTCTATCTCGTGCTCCTCGCCAGCCATGTCTTGTTGAGCCTGGGCATCGTGCCGCTCTCTTTGACCGCGTTCTGGTTCGCCTGGAAACGCGAGTTCAACCGGCACACGAAGGTCACGCGCTGGCTGCACCCCATCTGGCTCTACGTGTCGGTGACGGGGGTGATCGTCTACCTGATGCTCTCTCCGTATTACCCTGCGTAGCGCGATGACGACGAAGGTCTACCTGCCAGACGCGCTCTTCGCGCAAGGCACGCTGCAGCGAGGCCGAGGCCTGGTGGTGTCGGCTGACGGCCGGGTGTTGGAGACCGCGCCGCACGACGCCGAGCAGATTGCGCTGCCGGGAAAGCTGTTGCTGCCGGGGTTCGTGAACGGCCACTCCCACGCGTTTCAACGCGCGATTCGCGGGCGCACCGAGTTCCTCGCCGCCGGGCACGAACGCGACGACTTCTGGAGCTGGCGCGAGGCGATGTACGAGGCCGCGACCGCGCTCGAACCCGAAGCGCTCTACGCGGTCTCGAAGCAGGCCTTCCTCGAGATGGCGCTCGCCGGCATCACCACGGTGGGTGAGTTTCATTACCTGCATCATCAAGCCGATGGCCGGCCGTATGCCGATGAGCACGAGCTCTCGGGGCAGGTGATTCGGGCGGCGCGTGACGTGGGGCTGCGCATCTGTTTGCTCCGGGTCGGCTACGCGCGCGCGGGGTTTCAGGTCGCGCCCAACCCACGGCAGCTGCGTTTCATCGACGCTGACGTCGACACGTACCTGCGGCGCACCAGTGAGCTCGCGGTCGCGGTGAAGGGTGATGCGCTGGTGAGCGTCGGGCTCGCGCCACATTCGGTGCGCGCGTTGCCCAAAGCGTGGCTCGAGGTGATTGGCCGCTCTTGGAAGACGGGCCCGGTGCACATGCACGTCGCGGAGCAGCCCGGCGAAATCCGCGCGTGTGCAGCGGAGTACGGCGCGCGACCGGTGGAGCTGCTCGACGGAGCGGGCCTCGTCAATTCCCGCTTCACGGCGGTGCACGCCATTCATCTGGATCGCGGGGAGATCGAGCGGCTGGGCCGTGCGCGCGCGACGGTCTGTGCGTGCCCTTCGACCGAGCGCAACCTGGGCGACGGCATCGTCGAGGTGGACGCGCTGTTGGCGGCGGGGGCGAGCGTCAGCCTGGGCAGCGACAGCCAGGCGCACGTGGATCTGCTGCAGGAAGCGCAGCAGGTGGAAGGGCACCTGCGGTTGCTGCGGCTGCGTCGCAACGTGCTGGCGCCCGGCTCGGGAGATCGCAACTCGCTCGCGGCGCGGCTGCTCGACTTCATGACGGTGCAGGGCGCGCGCAGCCTGGGCCTGAGCGGCGGCTCGTTGGCGCCGGGTGAGGCGGCCGACTTCGTCGCGGTCGATTTGAATCATCCGTCGGTGCTCGGCAGCGACGAGTCAGCGTTGGCGCGGGTGGTGTTGGGTGCTCCTGCGTCGGCCGTGAGCGAGGTCTTCGTCGCGGGGCGGCGCATCGTCAGCGAAGGCCGTCACGCAGAGGCCGAGTCGACGGGCCGGCGGTTTCTCGAGGTCGTTCGAGCGCTCTGAATCACTGCGCTCCTCAGGAACAGCACCGTTCCCCCCTGAGCGAAGTCGAGGGGTCACTGGCTGCGCGACGCAGAGGTGGCATCTCGACTGCGCTCGATGCGAACGGTGCAGTACCCCTGCTCCTCAGGAACAGCACCGTTCCCCCCGAGCAAGGAACCAGCTTCGCTGGCGATTTCGACCGAAGGAACACACCGGTCCTCCCGAGCGGAGTCGAGGGAGTACTTCTGCCT
>JBKJSE010000185.1:0-3812 GCA_046595925.1 Archangium sp.
GAGCCCAGTCGAGGGGCCACTTGCGACACGAAGCAGAGGTACTCCCTCGACTCCGCTCGGGATGCACGGTGCGCGCGCCCTGTTCGATCAACGGTCGAATTACGCCGCTTCGTCAGCGCCCGCGTTGGTGCGATCGACGACGAATTTTTCCGGGTCGAGCTGGCGAAGCACCTTCGCCGGCACGCCGCCCACCACCGTGAACGGAGGCACGTCTTTGGTCACCACGCAGCCGGTGCCCACGATGGACGCCCTGCCGATGCGCACGCCGGGAAGAATGACCGCGTTCATCCCGATCCACGCGTCGTCTTCGATCACCACCGGCGCAGGTACGGCCGGCAGCGCACGGTTGTAGACGTCGTGAAAATCGGAATCGACGATGCGCGCATACGGGCCGATGCGCACCCGGCTGCCGATGCGCACGGACTTCGTCACACCGATCGACACGCCGTAGTTCAGGTTCACCGACTCACCGATGATCAGCTCGGCGCCCTTACCGGTGACCAGCTCACACTTGGTGATGTACGAGGCGATGCGGCAGTCGTCGCCGATGCTCATGTAGCCGTAGTTGATCAGCCGAGGCATGCCACCGACGGTGCGCACGCGGGCTCCGACGTGATCGACGTCGCGCAGCAAGATCGGCGTCAGCAATGTCGCGCTGGCGTAGGCCACGCTCTTGTCGAGGATCTGCCGCAGCGACAGGTGACGGTCTCGCTGCAGCTTGCTCCAGACGATTCGGGCGAAAGAAGCCATGGTCTCTCTCTACAGCAAGAAACCCGCCCCGGGGCGCAGCGACGCACTGTTCGACCCCCACCCCAACCCTGTCCCGAAGAAGGGAGAGGGGGACAGGTGTCAGCGCTGCCGGGCCTCGCGCAGTGATCTCATGAGGATCAGCGCAAATTTGGGATCGTTGACGAGGTACCGGCGCCAGAGCCGCTTCGGTTCCTGGCCCAGGCGGTAGAGCCACTCGAAGCCGAGCTGTCGGAAGATCGGCGGCGCGCGCTTGAGGGTGCCGGCGACGAAGTCGAGGCTCGCTCCGACGCCCAGCAGCACCGCGGGCTTCACGCGCTCGGCGATGTGGGCGATGAGCAGCTCCTGCTTGGGTGCCCCGAAGGCCATCAGCACGAGGTCGGCCTTCGCAGCGGCGACGCGCTCTCCGATGGCGTCGAGCTGCGCCTTGTCCTTGAGGTTCACCATCGGCGCCTCGCAGCTCACCACGTTGGTTCCCCAGCGCTGCAGGGCGACAGCGGCCGCCTTCTCAGCGATGCCGGGGCCTGCGCCGAGGAAAGCGACGCGCCACTTCTTCTGGCCTGCGCGTTCGAGCAAGGGGCCGATGAGATCCGAACCGGAGACGCGTTCCGGCAACGGCGTCTTGAAGAGCCGCGAGGCCCACACCACCGGCGTGCCGTCGGCCAGGCAGAGATCGGCGCGCTGGTAGGCGGCCTCGAACTCCGCGTGGTCGTCGACCATCACGATGTGATCCACGTTGGGCGTGAAGACGAAGCCGCCTTGCTTCACCGTCACCAAACGGTCCACCGCTTCGAGCGCCTCGCCAAAGGAGAGGACGTCGATGGGAACTTTTCCGAGTCGCAGCCGGGTCGTCGTCACCGTACTCATATGGTACGCGCGCCCCATGCCCCGCAACTCAGAACGACGAAGAACGTCTCCCGACGAGCTCGCGGGGATGGCCGGCCGCTGGTTGCCGGGACCCGCGCTGGGTGCGCTGCTCACCGGTGCGATCCGTGATCTCGGCGTTTCCCTCTGCATGCACCGCATTGCGGCTCGCCCGCGCCCTACCGATTGGCAGCAGGGCCTCTCGATGCCCGCGCCCGAGCTGGACGAGCTGATCGAGCGGCTGCTGGCCGCGAAGCCGGGCCGGTTGTCGGTGACGTTCGACGATGGGTATCGCGAGGTCGGTGACTATCTGCGCTCGCGGGCCCCGAAGTATCCCCAGGTCGACTTCGTGTTCTTCATCTGCCCCGAGAAGGCCGAAGCGCAAGCGGGCTTCCGGTGGGATCTGGTGGAGGAGTCGATCAAGTCGGGCGGCGATCTCCGAGATGAGCTGCTGAAGGCGCCGGCCGACGTGCAGCGCGAGAATCAAAGACCTGAGCTCAAGGCGCTCGCGGGCGTCGACGACTACGCGCTGTGCTCCGTCGAGGAGTTGAAGGCGCTCACGAAGCTGCCCAACGTTCGCCTGGGCAATCACACGAACCTGCATCTATCGGCGGCGAACACGCCCGATGACGTGGTGAAGGCGGACTTCGAGCGGTCGACGGCGTCGTTCACGCGGCTGTTCGGCAAGCAGCAGGAGTTCGCGTTTCCGTTCGGCACGCCGAAACATCACTTCCAGCAGCGGCACGTCGACTGGCTTCGCGCGCTCGGAGATTTTCCGATCTGGACGACGGAGGCGCGGCCGTACCGGATGGAAGAGCTGCGGCCCGGTGGTGTGTTGCCGCGCTTTCCGATCGATGGTCGGAAGGACGCGCGTACGCTCGCGGGGTGGATCGCGGCGCGTGCGCTCGACTTCAGGGCGCGCGGAACGAAGCATCGGTTTCCGTAAGGCCCTGAGGGAGCTGGGGCTTTCTCGATCTGGCACGTGCGCCTGACGCGAGCAGGCCTCTCCGAGCGGGCTTTCTTTCGCTCAATTGAGCCACGCTTCGACGCAAGTCACAGGCGTACAGGGCCCTGTACGCCCGTCGCTCTTGTCGGCTGAACGCACCGAATTGCGACCGTGAAGGTCCTCGCCCGAAGCCGAAACGGCCTGCACGATGCGAGCAGCGGCCTCAAACCTCGAAGCGCCACGCACCCAGGGGCCGTTTGAACCGAGTACAACCCCGCCCATGCGAACCAACAACCTGACGATGGCAGTGCTGTTGAGTGCAACCGTGGCTTTTGCCGGTCCCGGCTCGTGGAAACAACTGGGCAAGGCCGGCGACTGGAAGGGCGTGCAGACCGGCACCGCCCTGGGCGACAAGCTCTACACGACCGAAGTCGGAGGAGGACTCTTCGTCACCGACGCGACCACCGGTGCGTGGAAGCAGATCGGCGACCGCGTCTTCGGCAAGACCGCGTTCATCACCTCGGGCAACGGCAAGCTCTACACGATGGAAACGAGCGGCTCGCTGTACGTGATCAACCCCGAAGACGGGAAGTGGAAGCAGATCGGCAAGGCCGGCGCGTGGGGCGCGACCACCGCGGGCGTGGTGCACGACGGCAAGCTCTACAGCACCGAGGTCAACGGCGGTCTCTATGTCACCGACCTCACCACCGGCACGTGGAAGGCGATCGGCAAGCCCGAGTACGGCAACACCGTCGTGCTCTTCAGCTCGGGCTCGAAGCTCTACAGCATCGAGAAGGCCGGCTCGTTGTTCGAGATCGACCCGTCGAACGGCTCGTGGAAGGGCATCGGCAAGCCGGGCGACTGGCGCGGCACCACGGCGGCGGCGGTGCTCGAGGGCAAGCTCTACACGACCGAGACGACGGGCAAGCTCTACGAGAGCGACCTGGCGACGGGCTCGTGGAAGGTGCTCGCCAAGGACTTCGCGGACACGGTCGTCATCTTCTCGGCGAAGAGCTCGCTGCTCACCATCGGGCGCGGTGGGTCTTTGTATTCGGTTGCCGTGAAGTGATTCGGCACTCCCCCTGACCCTCTCCCGAAGAGGCTGGTGAAATGGGGCAGACACCGGTCCCCCCGAGCGGAGGTAATCCCTCGACTGCGCTCCTCAGGAACAGCACCGTTCCCCCCGAGCAAGGAACCAGCTTCGCTGGCGATTTCGACCGAAGGAACACACCGGTCCTCCCGAGCGGAGTCGAGG
>JBKJSE010000359.1:0-5016 GCA_046595925.1 Archangium sp.
ATGAACGGTTCCTCGCTATTTCGGCCAACCCTCTCGGGATGAACGGGTTCCTCGTTATTTCGGCCAACCCTGCGAGCGGGATTGAGCCGGTCCGTCTTCAACGCTCTCCCTCGGGGAGAGGGAGATTATTTCGGAACGGGCCGCTGACCGACCTGCCCATCGACGGTCAGGTTGTCGAAGCGGCAGAGATGATTCCGGCAACCCAGCGCGACCTTCCCGACTTGCCCCGCGAGCCCGGGCAACACCTGCCGTGTCACGCGCGTGCTGTTCATGAACGCCTCTGCGTTCACGTCACCGTTCTTGAGCGCCGTCAGCTTGAGCCGCAGCCGGAACTTCCCCGTCGGCACCCGCACCGGATCCGCGTTCAGCTCCATCAGGTCGGTCGCTGAGTTGCCCTCTTCCTCGCGACCGTCCTTCTTGAAGTACCGCCACCCGATGCGCATGTCCGTGCCGGGAATGGCGAACACGCTCACTTGCAGATCGTTGATCCGAAACGCGAGCTCAGCGAAGTGCGAATTCGACTGCGGATCGACCTTCGGAAACTCCGCGGGCAATGGCTCGATCTCCACGTCGACCGCGGCCTCGAAACGATCCGCCAGGTAGTACCGCTTGGCGAGGTACGCGCGAGGCACCAGCACGTCGTACTGCTGCGCCCCCCCGTACTGCACCGCGGTGAGCATCCCCTTCTCTGACGTCCACAGCCCGGAGTGCAGGTTTATCTCCTCCCCGCCCTCTACCGGCTCGAACCCCAGCGTGAAGCTGTCGCCTTCGGTGGTGATGCTGGAGAGGATCTCGTCGTCGTCACTGTCGTGGTACCAGGCCGGCGCCGCCCGGGGCAACGACGCTCCTCCCTCGGGCCAGAACTTGAGCACCAGCGCCAGCAGCAGCATCCCGCCCAGCAGGAACACGCCGGCCTTCCACCCTGCGCCCGGCTCCTGAATGAACGAAGCCGCGCGCCCCTGCGGCTTCAATGAAGTCGTAGGCGGCAAGGAGGACGCGGGGATCGGCGCTCCGCTCGAAGGGGTCACCTGCTCGAGCACCTCGGCCACCAGGTTTGCCCGCGCGGGCCTGGCCTCGGGCTCGGTCTCCAGCAACGCGCCGACGATCTCATCGACCCGGGTATCGAGGCCGGGCACCTTCTGCGAAGGCAGCTTGAAGCGCCCCAGCGGCACCTCACCTGTGAACATCTCGTAGAGCAGCACGCCCAGCGAATACAGATCGGCCCGGTGATCGACGTTCTTCGCGTCGCGGCGCTGCTCGGGCGCCATGTAATTCACGGTGCCCATCGCGACCGCGGTGGCCGTCAGCGCGATGTCGCGCTCGTTGCCCTTCATGCCCGCCAGCCCGAAGTCGGCGATCTTCACGTGGCCGCGCGCGTCGATCAAAATGTTCTCGGGCTTCAGATCGCGGTGCACGACCTTCATCTCGTGCGCGTAGTCGATGGCGCGCGCGATCTGCGTGCCGATGCGCGCGGCGTCTCTGACCGGCAGACGCCCCGACGCCATCATCTCGCGGAGGTTGATGCCGGGAACGAGCTCCATCGCGAAGTAGTAGTGATCGCCCGCCTGGCCGCGATCGATGATCTGCACCACGCCGGGGTGCGAGAGCGACGCGAGGGCCTGCGCCTCTTTGTCGAAGCGCGCGACGAACTCGGGATCTTTCGCGAAGCGCGGCGGCAACAACTTGACCGCCACCAAGCGCCCCAACGAGGTCTGCCGGGCGCGCCACACCTCGCCCATGCCGCCTTTGCCGAGCAGCTCGACCAGCTCGTAGCCCGGCACCTTCGCGCCGATGGGCACGCTGGTGGTCTCGTCTTCATCGAAGCTCGTCTGCGGGTGAGGCCCCTCGACCTCGCTCGGGACGGGCTTGCTGCTGGCGAAGGTCTTGTCGAGCCCACCGTGCTCACCCGCCGTGGGGGTGTGCGCGTTGAGGGTGAGCAGCTCGGACTTCGGGCCGACGGTCTTCACGTCGCTGCGTTTGACGTCGAAGCGAATGCCGCAGGTGCAGATCACCTGCTGACCCGAGACGTACACGCCGACGTCGTGAAGCTTGCCGCAGTTGGGGCACGACTGCGCGACGACGCTCCGCGAGGAACGTGCGTCGGTCATCACGCGCCCGTGTAATCGAGGACGCGGAAGGCGGGCACGCCCTTTTCCTTGCCCTTGACCTGCAGCACGGAGACGGCCTCGACCTTGAAGCCGGGGCCTGCACGTTTCACGGTGACGTCGCTGGCGAGCACCTCGCCGCCCTTCGCGAGGCCGCACAGGCGCGAGGCCGTGTTGACCGAGTCGCCGATGGCCGTGAACTCGTGGCGCTCGTTGCTGCCGATGTAGCCGACGACGGCCTGGCCGGTGTTCACGCCGATGCCGACCTCGATCGCCTTCTTGCCGGCGGCCTCACGCGCGTCGTTCATCGCCTTGATCTCGTCCAACATCTCGAGCGCACACTTGAGCGCGCGCCCCGCGTCGTCGGGGTGGGTGATCGGCGGACCCCAGGTGGCCATGACGCAGTCACCGATGAACTTGTCGAGGTTTCCCTCGTGCGTGAAAATGCAGTTCGCCATCGCGGTGAAGAAGGTGTTCAGCATCGCGACGGTCTCTTGCGGACTGTCGGCCTCGGCCATCGAGGTGAAGCCGCGGATGTCGGCGAAGATGCAGCTCACCTCAGCGAGGCGACCGACGCGCAGCAGCTCGACCTTGCCCGAGACCACCGCTTCGGCGACCGCCGGAGCGAGGAACCGTGACAGCTCGGCGCGGGTGACCGCTTCTTGTTCGATCTTCCGGCCGAGCTCGAAGTTCTCCAGCGCGATCGCCGCCTGAGAGGCGATGCCGGACAGCACCTTGAGATCCTTTTCCGAGAAGGCGTTGGTGCGCTCGCGGGTGTCACAGAAGAGCACGCCGCGGAGCACGCCCTTGCTGAGCAGCGGCACGGCCATCGCCGAGCGAATGCCCTGGGCGACGATCGATTCCGACGAAGAGAACCGGCTGTCGAGAATGGCGTCGGCGGTGAGCACGGCGCTGCGGGTCTCGGTGACGCGCTTGAGCACCGTGTCGGAGACCACCACTTCGGCGGCGTCCTGCTTGCGGCGAAGCACGGCCTGCGGGGTGAGCGTGCCTTCTTCGCTGGCGAGGAAGACCACCCCGTTGTCCGCCGCCAACAGCTGGAAGGCGACCTTGAGGATCTTGTCGAGCAGGCTCTTGAGATCGCGCTCCATGCCGACCATGCGGTGGAACTCGTTGGCGATGCGAAGCTTCTCGTAGTCCTGCTTGAGCGCTTCGAGATCGTTCATCTTGTCGGCAGGGCGGAACTCCGCCGATTCCATCTGCGCGACCGTGGCGAGGAACGCGGGCATCGACTGAGCCGACGCGACGACCGTGACGCCTGCAGAGGTGGTGTGACCGGCCTGACCGCCGCCGTCGTGGAAGACCAGCCGGCTGTTGCCCAGCGCAATCTCGTCACCGTCGCGAAGGCGCAGCTCGCGCACCTTGCGGCCGTTCACGAACGTGCCGTTGCTCGAGTTCAGATCGCGCAGCAGGTAATTGCCGCCCACCTTCTCGACGATGCAGTGCTCTTTGGAGACCTCGCGATCGACCAGGCGCAGCGTGTTGTTGGGATGACGCCCCATCGACGTGCGATCAGAGAGCGGAAACTCGCCGACCTTGCCGTCGGCGAAGCGACCAGAGAGGCGCGGACCTTTCAGCTGACCCGGCGCGAACACCTGACCAGGACGCGGCTGAGATCCCGTCCCAGCGACATCAGTGAGCGGAATGGGTTGGTTGCTCAAGGCGGGGCGGACGCTATCAAGAGAAACCTGGGGTGGCATCAATGCTGGCACCTGTGTGGATCGCAAAAGCCCAGACGAAATGTCCTGTGGTGCGCAGCATTGGCCGCTCGGCGCGGCTACTTCTTCCCCGATGCTTCGCTCCGCACGGCAGAAGGTCCCCCAAAGCCCTGCTTCCCGCCGTGTAACTGCGCGGAAACAGAAGACAACCGAACTCCCTCCCCCGCCTGCCCCCCCGTCCGAGGAGGAACGCCGAGCGGCCCTGGCTGAACGGCACGCGGCGCTTCGCCATCAACTGTGGCCCACGTCGGGCTCAGTCATCAGCACAGTCGATGAGGTCGTCCTTCACTGCGGGCAGGTCACGCGCGGGCGGCCCCATTGGCATCTGCTGACTGAGGGACTTTCGGGGCGAGGCTACGAGCTCTCCCTTCGCGTGCAGCGAGAGAAAGAAGAGTTCGCCGCGCCTGCCTGGGCGGTGAACCTGCTCTCGACGCTGATCGCCCGGGCGAAAGAGGGCCAGCTCTCTGCCGACACCAACCAGGTGATGGTGCTCGCGCAAGGCGTGGCTCCGGGCACCGATTCAGAGCTGTTCGGGGTGGTGTTCACCGCCGACCCCGAGGCCGCTGAGCTGGTGACCGCGCACGATCGCCTTCCGGTCTTGCTCGCCGTGCCGGTGACCCGCGATGAAGCGCGCGCCGTGCGGGAATGGTCTCCGCCGGCCCTGGTGGAAGTGCTGGGCAAGGTCGACCCGCTGCTGATCACCCTGCTCGATCGCCCTTCTCTCCTCCAATCGCCGCGCGCGCGCATTCTCATCGAGCAGCGCATGGAGAAAGAGGGCAGCAGCCTGTCCACCATGACGGCCAGCACCAGCCACGCCTCGAAGACGGGCGAGGTGGTGACCTGGAAGCTCTCGGTCGACGGAGTGGACACGCTGTGCAGCCTGCTCAAGGGCCGCATCGCGCATCAGCGCCCGTTCAGCGTGGTGTCGGGGGCCAGCCGGGTCGAGGTGGTCAACGGCGATCCCGCCCTGGCTGAGTTCAGCAAACGGGCCCTCACCCTGAAGCTCACCCTGGTCGCGGCGCGGCAGATTCGCTCGTTGATCAAGAGCAAGCCGGGCCACTACACCTTCGAACAGCTGCCCAACTTCGTGCTCACGGTGGTCTGAGCGTGCTAGGGCATTCGTGAAATGAAGATCAAGCAGAAGCCCGAGGACTTCTCCGTCAAGGAGTCGTACC
>JBKJSE010000421.1:0-4925 GCA_046595925.1 Archangium sp.
GTGACCTGCCGCGCGAGGCAGAAGTACTCCCTCGACTCCGCTCGGGAGGACCGGTGTGTTCCTTCGGTCGAAATCGCCAGCGAAGCTGGTTCCTTGCTCGGGATGACCGGTGTGCGCTCCCTATTTCGATCAACCCTGCGAGCGAAGTCGAGGGGTCACTTGCCTGCGCGAAGCAGAGGTACTCCCTCGACGCCGCGCGGGAGGACCGGTGCGCTGTGCCCTCGGTTTGCGAGGAACAAGTACTCCCTCGACTGCTCTGGGGAGAAACGGTGTGCGTCACGGATCTTCTGACTTCTTGCGTGGCTTGGTCAGGCCGTACTGCTGCAGGCGACTGACCAGCGTACGCCTGCTGACCCCCAGCAGCTCGGCGGCCTTCGTCTGATTGCCCTCGGTCTTCTCGAGCGCCTCGAGCACCGCGCGCTTCTCAGCCGCCTCGCGCTCGTCACGCAGGTTCGAGGCCTGCCCCACGCTGGCGACCTCACGTCGCGGCGTCGCGCTGATGCCCAGCCCGAGCGCCTCGGCGGTCAGGCTGCCTTCACCCGCCATGAGGATCGCGCGATCGATCACGTTCTTGAGCTCACGAATGTTGCCCGGCCAGGGCCAGGCCATCAGCGTGGCGATGGCATCAGGCGAGAACTCGGGCGCGCTGCGGGTCTCACGCTTCGAAGCGTCACTGAGGAACTGGCGGGCCAGCGGTTCGATCTCTGCCGCGCGCTCACGCAACGGAGGGATGACCAACGAGATGCCGTTCACGCGGAAATACAAATCGGCTCTGAACGCACCGCGCGCGACCTCGGCTTCGAGATCGCGGTTCGTCGCGAAGATGAAGCGAACGTCGATCGACTGAGGCGCCGTCGCGCCCACGCGCGTCACCTTGCGCTCCTCGAGCACGCGCAGCAACTTCGCCTGGATCGACGCGGGCATTTCACCCACTTCGTCGAGGAACACCGAGCCCCCCTGTGCCGACTCGAGCAGGCCCTGCTTCTGCTTGATCGCCCCGGTGAACGCGCCCTTCTCGTGGCCGAACAGCTCGCTCTCCAACAACGACTCGGTGAGCGCAGCGCAGTTGAGTCGGAGGAACGGGGCTGACGCGCGCTTGCTGCGGCGGTGCAGCTCGGTGGCGAGCACTTCTTTGCCGACGCCCGTCTCACCCAGCAGCAGCACGTTGATCTGCGAAGGCGCTACGCGATCGACCAGGCGATACAGCGCCCCCATCGCGTCATCACGCACCACGAAACCTTCCGTGGGAGCGCTCGCGGGCCGCGAACACGCCGCGACCAGCATGTCGGGATCGGTGCCGTCACGCGGGGCCGTCGCGACGCCCGCTCGCACCCGCGCCCCCTTCGCGACGAGGCGCGCCGAGAGCTTCTCCATCAGCGCCTTCGCCGATTCAGGCGAACGGCCCGGCGCGATGATCTCGAACTGACCGGGGCCGAATGACGCCACCAGATCGTGCGGCGAGAGCTCGGCGGACAGCACTTCTTGCGCGAGGCCCGGCGGCGCGATCACCTGCACGCGCAGCACGGCGAAAGGCGGCTTCGTCTCTGCGGCCAGCTCGAGGAACCGCTGGTGGGTGTGCAGATTCCACGGGCGCGTGCTGGCCGAGAGCTCATCGATCTGCAGCACCGCCAGACTGGTGCCCAGCTCGACGGCGTCGCCTTCTCCCAGCACGACCTGCTCATGGGCGGCCAGCTTGCGGCCCCGCACCGTGGTGCCATTGGCGCTGCCCAGATCGATGAGGGTGACTGCTCCACCACTGACCACCAGCTGCGCGTGCTTTCGCGAAGCAGCGGTGTCGTCGAGGCGAATGCCGGCGTCATCGCCGCGGCCGAGGGTGATGGTGCCGTCGACGGGGAGCGCGAAGGAGGCCGAGCCCGAATCCGTCACCACGACCACGCGCCAACGCCCCGCTCGTGCGCCCTGGGGTCTTGACGCGAGCCTGACCGTCTCCTGGTTGGCGACCGACATTCGGGGGCGGAGTGTACAGGAAGCGGCGACTACCGCTTCGGCTTCATGCCGGAGCTCGAGACGCGCTCCTTGAACGAGGTGGCGTCATAGAAAGTGACCGTCACCCCGCCGAGCTCGACCACCTGACCGGACTGCAGCGCGAGGGGCTTGCCAGTGCCGGCGGCCCTGCCTGCCACGGTGGTCTTCTTGGTCTCGCTGAGCGGCGTGAGAGTCCACGCGCCGGCGTTGAACTCGAGCCGCGCGTGCAACCGCGAGACGGTCATGTCCGAGACGACGATCTCATTGTCGGCCGCGCGACCCACCCGCACCGTGCTGGCCTCGGCGACCTTGAGCGCGAAGCACAACGCGTCGCCACCGAGCGGACGCAGGTCTGTCACCGCGCCGTTGGGCAACCGCGTCTCGGCCACCGACACGTCGACGCCGCTGACGGGCACCGACCACTCGCCGGGCTCCCACACCAGCCAGGAGCTTGGGTAGCGCGTGAGGAAGGTGTCTTGCGCGAGGGTGAGCTGGCGCGCAAGGAGGGACATCAGGAACGCCTGGATCCGCGTGACTGCCATCTCGAACTCCCCGATCGACGTGTCGCACCAGCAGCGCAGCCTGTCTACCTTAGGCCAATTCCCCCCTCGGGCAGGCCCAATTTCGATGGAGGCCACGACGCGCACCAGTACACTGCGTCGTCGCCGTCCCCCCCCCACCGCCGACCTCGCTGAAAGCACCTATGATCTGTCCTGGTTGCCAACAGGAGCACGCTGACGGCGGCACGTGTGTGCACGCAGACGAATTCGTCGCGACCGATCTGCTGCTCGGCAAGGCGCTGGGCGAATACTGCCTGGTGCGCGAGCTCGGCCGGGGAAGTACGGGCGTCGTCTACCTCGCAGAGCACCTCGCCACCGGGCTCAACGTAGCGATCAAGCTGGCGCATCGAGCGCTGCTCCAGGACACGAGCGTGGCCCGGCGAATGTCGCGTGAAGCGCACTTCGCCAACCAGATCGCGCTCGAATCGGTGGTCAACGTCTTCGACTTCAACGACGAAGACCCGCTCGGGCCCTACGTGGTCATGGAGTACCTGCAAGGCGAGCCGCTGCTCGACATCGCCACGCAGCGGGTCGCGGCGGCCGAGGCGCTCCAGTTGTTGGTGCAGGTCGCTGATGCGATCGCCGAAGCGCACGAGCGCAACATCGTGCACGCCTCGCTCAAACCTTCGAACGTCTTCCGCACGGTGACCGAGAAGAAGGAGAAGTTCGCCAAGCTGCTGCCGTTCGGCGTGGCGATCGGCCCGCGAATCGATGGCGAAGAACCGGGCGATCGCGACGTGGCGAGTCTGGGCTCACCCGACTTCCGCGCGCCCGAGCAGACGCTGGGGGCCCCGGCCGACCCGCGAATGGACGTCTACAGCCTGGGGGCGATCGCCTACCTGCTGGCGACCGGGCGAACTCCGTTCACAGCGCCAGGGCCCGAAGCGCTGCAGCGCGCGCACGCCGAGGTGATGCCGACCGCTCCGCATCGCGTCGACGTTCGCGTCTCGCGCACGTGGTCGGCGGTGATTCTGAAGGCGATGGAGAAGTCGCCCGAGAGCCGCTTTCAGACCGCGCGTGAGCTCGCCGACGCCTTCCGCGCCGCGGCGAGCGCGCCCTCACAGGTCGGCGCGGGCACGGTGGTGCTGGGGGGCGATTCAGACCAGCTCAAGCCGCCGATCTCCATCTCGCTGACGCCGGCGCCCATTGCCGAGCCCGCAGTTCCTGCAGCGAACCCGGCGGTGAGCGGCCTCGCGGACGGCTTCGTCGTCACCACCACGCCGGCACCTGTCGCGGCCGCGCCGGAGCGTCCACGGCCCAGCTCGCCTGTGTCGGTGTCGGCCCCCACGCCCAGCCAGGGGCTCGTGCTTCGGGTCGTGGTGAGCGATGAGAGAGGCACCGCGTTGGGTGACTTCGCCTGCAGCTCGGTGACGCGCGCCGGGCTGATCGTCTGCACTGCCGGCCCGCTGCCCGCCCTGTTGAGTCGGGTGAAGTTGTCGTTCGCCGATCTCGGGGGCCTGAGCTGCGACGCGCAGGTCGTGCACCACGTCACCTCGGAGCAGGCCACGCAGTGGAAGGTGTCGGCTGGTTACGGCGTGCAGTTCGGTGCGCTCTCGCCTGAACAACGCAGGCTGCTCGAGAGTGCCCATCAAGGGCTCAAGCAGCCCGAGTCACCTTCCGGCCTGGCGAGGCGGCCCGACGATCCGGGGGCGGAAGAGATCCTCAAACGGTTCTCCGTCGAACGCGCAGTCGACGGCTACGCGATGTTGGCGATCTCCAAGGGTGCTCCGTTCGACGCGCTCCGCGATCGGGTGCGTGATGCGAAGCGTGCGCTGGAAGGCCTCACCACGCGGCCGCTCTCGCTCAATCAACAGAAGTCGCTCGAGGCAGCGCGCGCCCGGCTCGACGAAGTGGGCAAGACGTTGACCGAGGCGATGAGCCGGCTCGAGTACGACGCGGGCCGCGGCAACTTCGAAGGCGTCGCGCGGTGCATCAGCGCGGGGGTCTCGGTGGTGGAGCTCGAGGCGGCGCGGCTGCGCTTCCTCAAGGCCAACCCCACCATCGCAGGCAAGAGCCACGGCAGCATCCTCGCGGGGCAGACGCTGGAAGCGCGTCACCAGATGCCCCAGGCGCTCGAGGCGTATGCCGATGCGTTGCGCCTCGACCCGCTCAACCTGACCGCGCAGCAGCGCTACTGGGCCGTGCGGCGTCAGCTCGACAAGGCGTGAGGAGTGGCCGAAATATGCATTGAGAACCCCACCGGTCACCCCGAGCCCAGTCGAGGGGGCACTTGCCCATCGAAGCCGAGGCAATCCCTCGACGCCGCTCCTAAGGAACAGCACCGTTCCCCCCGAGCAAGGAACCAGCTTCGCTGGCGATTTCGACCGAAGGAACACACCGGTCCTCCCGAGCGGAGTCGAGGGAGTACTTCTGCCTCGC
>JBKJSE010000422.1:0-6726 GCA_046595925.1 Archangium sp.
GTTCGAAGAAGTGGTGCGCGAGAACATCTCGCTCAAGGAAGAGCTCAAGCGCGTGCAGTCTCGCCTCGAGCAACACCTCGATCGCGAGAAGGCGCTGCAGGAGACGATGGTCACCGCGCAGCGCATCAGCGAAGACGTCAAGGCGCTCGCCAAGAAGGACGCTGAGGTCATCGTCGCTGAGGCCGAGCTGCAGGCCGACAAGATCGTCGCTTCCGCGAACAATCGCCTGGTCGAGTTGGTCAGGGAGCTCAACGAGCTCAAGCGGCAGAAGGTGCAGTTCGAGTCGCACCTCGAGGCGCTGGTCGACTCGCACAAGAAGCTGCTCGACAGCTGGAAGACGCAGCCCGGCGGCGAGGTGGCGTTCCTGGTCAAGAAGTGACCGCGTGGTTGAAAGAGGTGAAGGGCGGCTGCGAGCTGGTCGTGCTCGTCGCGCCCCGCGCCTCGCGCACCAGGGTGGTAGGCGAACACGATGGGCGGTTGAAGATCGCGCTGGCCGCTCCACCGGTCGACGGGGAAGCGAACGCCGCGTTGATCGACTTCTTGAGTGACCTGCTGGGTGTGCGGAAGGCAGACCTGCGCCTGCTCGAGGGAGACACCTCACGCCGCAAGCGACTGGCCGTTCGGGGGGTGGCGCCTTCGCAAGTCATGGCCATCTTGCCGAAGTGACGGCCCTGGCCCCCCTGTTGGCGTTGGCGTTGATGGTGGCGCCCCCTCCCCCTTCGGACGCACCTGCTTTCGAGATCCCCTCGTCGGGCCCAGTCACGGCCGGCTCGATGGAGACCTCGGAGATCCTCACCCCGCGGTTCCGCATCGTGCATACGCCGCGCGCGAAGGGCGCCGCTGAGTATCTGAGGCGAGACATCGAGTCGGTGCGCGACGACATCGCGAAGCTGCTCGGCCGCGACTGGCCCGGCGTGACGGAGATCCGCGTGGGTTTCGGCCGCGAGGAATACGAGGCGCTGGCGCTGCCGGGGGGAAGGCCGCCGAGCTGGGCGATCGCGCTGGCGTACCCGGGCAAGAACATCGTGTTGGTCGAGGCGCACTCGCTGGTGAATGGAGAAGGCCCGCTCACGCTGCGACATGAACTGGTGCACGCCGCGCTGGGCCAGTTCGGCAGCGTGTGGCCGCACTGGTTTCAAGAGGGTCTCGCGCAGGAGCTGACCGGCGAGCGAAAGTGGCACATGCAGCAGGTCGCAACGCTGACCCGCGCTGTCACGCAAGATCGGGTCTTCTACTTCGACGATCTCACCGCGCACTTTCCGCAGTTTCCCGACGACGTCGAGATCGCCTACGCGCAGAGCGTGGCCTTCGTGGAGTTCCTCCGCGATCGACATGGCTCGCTCGCGTTTCAGCGCCTGATCGAACGCGTCTCGCAAGGCGACAACTTCGAGAAGGCGTTCGGCGTGGCGTTCTACCTGCCGCTCTCGATGGAAGAAGACGCCTTCCGCCGCGAGCTGCCGCGGCGATACCCGTGGTGGCCGTTGCTGTTGTCGGGCGGCACGCTGGTGTGGATCGGAACTTCAGGCCTGGTGGTGCTGGCCTTCATTCGCCGGCGCCGCGCAGTTCGAGAACTCAGAGCCGAACAACTGCGAGTCGAGAGTCTGCACGAGGCCGCAAAGGCCCTGCTCGGAATGACAGCGCAGAACGAAGACATCTCCCTGGATCCGCTCGAGTACGACGGGCCGTGGGTGATCAACATCGTCCAATTTCACGACCCCGTTCCCCTCTCCCTTCGGGAGAGGGTCAGGGTGAGGGGCTAGCTCAGTTCCACCAGGTGACATCGAAGGTCGGCATCGACGAAGTCGAACCCCGCACCGAAACGATTCACCGCTTTGTATTTCCGCCCGGTCAACCCGCGAGAGATCTGGTCCTCGAACGCCCGCTCGCTCTGAGCGACGTTGCACATCGCCAGAATCACCCCGCTCGGCGACGTCACCTTCGCCGCCGCCTCAACCAGCCGGTGATAGTCGCGCTCCGCGGTAAACCGGCTCGTCTTGGTGGTCGCAAAACCCGGGGGGTCCAGAATCACGAGGTCGAACGACTCGCCCTTCTTCGCGAACCTTCCGAGCCAATCGAACGTGTCCCCCGACACGAAGTCATAGCGATCGACGCTCAGCGAATTGAGCAGGTGGTTCCGCTCGCCCCAGTCGAGCACCTTGCGAGACGCGTCGAGATTCACGGCCCGCTTCGCGCCACCCAACCGCGCAGCCACGCCAAAGCCGCAGGTGTACGAAAACGTATTGAGCACGGCGCGCCCGCCCGCGTTCGCTCTGACCCACGCGCGTGCATCACGCGCATCGAGATAAAGCCCGACCGACAACCCATTCCCCGGGCGGATCTCGAACTGCGCGCCGAGCTCGCTGACCGTGAGCGTCTCGATCGCCTTGCCGACGATCGGAAGCAGAGGCGCCAACAACTCAGGCGCTTCATTGGCCAACTTCCTCGCCTCGCGAGGGCGCCGCTTCACGTACACGGCCTCGACGCCTTCGGTCTTCGCGAGCGCGGCGGCGATCTCGAGCTCATCTGGAGCATCGCGATACAGACTCAAGACCGCGACCGGACCAAAACGATCCACCGTCACGCCCGGCAGCTCACCGTCGATCCACCGGAAGCAGCTCGTACTCTCTGGAAGGCGCTCGAGCCGCCGCGCCAGGGCCTCAGCCAACACGTTCACGACGGAGCCGCGCTCCCGCCCGTCACGCCGGCGCGCTTCCACGCGCTCTCCAACGCAGCGGCCGACTCACGGGCGAGCTCGAGAAAATTCGCGCCGAGCAGCTGGCCTTCACGCACGACCACGCGGCCATTCACGATGGTCCAGCCGACGGTCATCTGGCTGAGCTGCATGAGGAGATGCGGCGTGAAGTTGCCCGTCTCGCGCGCGGGTACGAAGTCGTAGACCACGAGATCACCCAGTGAGCCGGGCTCGACGCTTCCGCTCGGCGCGCCGTAGATCATCGTGCACAGCTCAGCGGGGCCGCCCACGAGGAACGAAGCCATCAGGTTGTCGGGGTCGAGCATGCGACCCGCGCGGGCCATGGCCATCACGCCGGTGTAGCTGGCCGCGAGCTCTTCCCAGAGCGAACCGGTGCCACCCGAGCCGAGGCCGACCAGGTTCTGGTTCACCAGCACGGCTTCCATGCCCAGCGCCGAGCCGCCCTCCACCGTCTGCGCAGCGCGCGGCGTGAAGGCGACCAGCGTCTTGCTCTTGGCGAGGCGCGCGGCCTCAGCACGATCGATCGCGCGGGCATGTGCACCGACCGACGCGCCACCGAGCAGACCGAACCGCTCGAAGCGGGTGACGATGCGCGAGTTGGTCTTCGACCAGGTGATCGCGAGATCGTCGTCGTTCTCGGCCAGACCGAAGTGCGCGCCGATCGAGAGCTCTTCCTTTGCGTGCCCCGCGAGTCGCAGCAGATCGTCGTCAGCGCAGAACGAGGCGCGAACTCCGATGGCGCCCCGGGCGAGGTTCTCTGGCTTTCGCGAGCTGGCGTAGCGGGCGTTGGCTTCGACCTGCGCGGGCCCGGGCGACTCGGCGATGAGGCTGGTGGACGCGTGGGAGTTCAGCAGTCGAATGCCCAGCCGCTCGGCGACACGGGCTTGCGCGTGCATCGCTTCTTCGACGCAGCCGGGCGCGTGCAGGTGTTCGACGACCATCGAGACGCCGTGCCGGAGATTCTGGGCGATGGAGAACGCGGTGAGCGCCTCGACTTCTCCAACGGTCAGACCGCGCTCGAGGCGGTGCTCCTGGTCGAAGCGCTGCTGAAACGGGCGCAGCAGCAGATCGCCTGCCCACGGGGTGAGCGGACCACCGACGAGCCGCGTGTGACAGTCGACGAGGCCGGTCATCACGAGGCGGCCTTCGCACTTCACTTCCCAATCACCCGGCAGCACCGGAGTCGACTCATCGGGACCGACGGCGGTGATCAGCCGGCCTTCGACGAGCACCGACATGCCGGATCGCACGCGACCATCGGCGCGAAAGAGACTGCAGTTCTTGAGGAGGAGTCGGCCTTCCAAAGCGAGCGAACCCTATCACCTGTCTCCGCTCGGTGAAGACGACGTCAAGCTCGATGCTCCCGCGCAGACTGCGGAATTCTCGCGCGAGATCAGGGACGGTGAACCCGAGTGGAACGAGCCCACCGACCGGAGCGGCACAGTGAGTCCAGCGGCGGACTGGTACACCCAGCAGCCTTGAAGAGGGTCGTCGGTGAGGGGCTCTCGCGGAGCTCGTTGCGTGCGGGCTCTCAGCACGCCGCGAGGTGCGCTCATGTGACGTGGTGGTGCGGCTGTCTTCTTCAAGCCGTGAAACCCATGATGTCATGCGTGACGTCATCGGTTTCATGGCCCGGAGAGTCGACCCGGCCGGAGTGAACGACCGCGTTCATCAAGGCCGACTCGAATACCAGGCGGCCATCAACCGGCTCTACCGGCCTTTCGAAACGCCGCCGCAATGAGCCCAAGCAAAGCAAGCAGCGACAACGCACCGCCGAGGCGGAACGACCAGGGCCGATAGCTCCACCGAATCGAGTGAGGCCCGGCACTCACCTGCACTGCGCGCATGAAACCCCAGGCACGCAACGCCTCCGCAGGCTGCCCATCGACCTCGACCACCCAGCCCGGATACCAGGCATCGGCGAGAACGACCGCGCCGGCTGCACAGGCGGAGAGCTGCTGCTCGACCTGAACCGCGCTCACGTCCGTCGTAGTCACCGGAGCATCGCAGGGAGCACCAGACGCACCGATCGATCGATCGACGACGACCTCACGAGACAACTGCGACGGCGAATCGAGAGCGGTCAACCCTTCATCATCAGTCCCTACCCGCACGCCCGAGACGAAGAAGCCCCGCTGAAACGCAGCAGGAGCCTTCCAGATCCACACATCCTCCAGCGGCGTCGCCATGACCGAAGTCACCGAAGGAGGAGCCGCCGCCCACGTCTCACGCACGAAGGTGTTCACGCCCGCGACCTGAAACGCACCGGCACCATGAGAGAACGCCGCCCGCAACCGCCAAGGCTCGCGGAAGCCGTAGCCGCCCACCGCGTGAAGGTCTTCCTCGACGAAACGAAGCGCAGCGAGACGATCACGGCCCTCGAGGAGTGGATCCGTCTCGCTGTCCCACGGGCCGCACGCTTCGTGCTCGACGTCATCGAGATCGACCCGAATCGAGATCCGCCCTGCCCCGGCAAGCAACGGCGCGAGCCGCGAAGGCCGCATCAACTCGGAAGCAGGCAGCCGTTCCCAACGCTCGATGGGCACGACCATCAACTCGGCCGCCACCGCGAACGCGAGCAGCCGCGGGTGCTTTCGCGCGATGAAGATCACCACTGCCGCGAGCACGAGCCACGGAGCGCCTTCACGAAATCCATCGCGCACCCACGACCAGCGCGAGCTCAGCGCGATCCCCACGGCGAACCCGAGCATCGCGAGCGCGGCTTCGGGCTTGCCGCGACGAGAGAGCGCCACGAGCCGCCGCGCTCCGAAACCGGCGAGCACCGAGAGGCCGAACAAGCCGCCCACCGCGTACTTCACCGGATACCGGAACAACCGAAACGGCGGCACCTTCAAGAGCAACTCAGAGAGCCCGAAGTGTTTGCCCAGCGCGAGCAGGAAGCACAGCGCCGTCAGCGCCAGCACCGGTCGCGCCCGACGAACCGTCACGCCCAGCAGCGAGAGCAGCAGCGCTGCCGAGCCGATGAAGACCGTGAAGAGGAAGTGCTGATCATCACCGCCCCAGTACCCGCCACTGCGCGGCAGGTCGCCGCCGGGAATTCCGATCGAGAGCAGTTGGGCAAAGGAGAGCGACCACTCCGTCGCACCGCTCGCGAGGGCACCGGGTTTCGTCCACTCACGAGTCAGCTCGAAGGCAGGCAAGGCGACGATCGCGCTGAGGGCTCCCGCCCAGACGAAAGCCAGCGCACCCCACCCCAGTGACTTCCGTGTTCGCGCCAACACGAACACCACGAGCAGCGCCTGCCACAGCCACATCTCAGGAGAGCCTGCGTGGAAAGTGGCGCCCAGGATCGCGGCGAGCCACGCACTCGTGCGCAGGTGAGGAGAACGTCGAAGTCCTTCGGCCGCCCACAGTGTCCAGCCGCCCCACGCTGCACCGGAAGCGAACGAAATGTTCTGCGCGAACTCAGTGAAGAACGCAGAGAGCGCGAAAGGCGCCGCTGCGATGAAGGAGGCAGCTCGGGTCAGGCCGAATCGGCGCGCCGCGAACCAGAGGCCGCAGAATCCCCACGCCGCGTGGAACAGGTGCATCACGTTCGGGCCGAGCACATGACCGAAGAGAACTCCGGTGATGATGCGCGGGGCGTAGAAGACCTGCGTGTAGAGCAGTGCTGCGAAGGGTTGACCCAGGCGCGCGTTCGGTAGCCAGAGCGGGATTTGGCCCTTCGACCACTGCGAGACCAAGAAGAACGTCTCGGGGAACACGTGCGCAGAGAGATCGCGGCCTGCTTGCACGGAGCCGATGAAGAGCTCGCGGAAGACGACCACCAGCACCAGTCCCGCGAGGAGAAACGGCCAGCGGGTCTTCACTGGCGGGATCTAGAACACGGTTTGGCCCTCACCCCAACCCTCTCCCGAAGAGGGTGTTGAAATGAGCGAACACCGTTCCTCCCGAGCAAGGAACCAGCTTCGCTGGCGATTTCGACCGAAGGAACACACCGGTCCTCCCGAGCGGAGTCGAGGGAGTACTTCTGCCTCGCGCGGCAGGTCACC
>JBKJSE010000429.1:0-3466 GCA_046595925.1 Archangium sp.
TGACTTCCAAACCATTGCTGATTCGGTTGTCCGCTAGCGTCCTGTCGGTGTGTGTGCCGACAGAACTTATATTTGTTGCACTGCGTATACTTGCAGTACTTCTTGGGCTTGCTATCCGGTTTTCAAAGAGCGACCTGCGTTTGCGGCCGTGCTGCTTGCCGCGCGGGGCCTTCTACATCTTCAGCTCTCCGTTCTGCAAGTTCTTTCATGAGGCGAAGTGCTTTTTGCGAACCCGGCCGATCGGCTGGGCGATGGTGTCGTGGGGCACCCATCAACGTCGATGCGGCATCGTTGGCGGTTGTCGGCGAGGTTCTTCTCCGTCCGCGACCTCGAGACACCTCACCTCGCCCGTGCCCGCAGGCAACCGCGGGCGGAGAGCAGCAGCGCTGGACAACCCAAGGCCGCACCCCCGCGAACCCTGGGTGTTGAAGAAGAGCCACCGCGAGGAGGGGCCGTGGAGATCAGCTCGGGCTTCGCCTCGTCGGTGATCACCCGTCCGGCCGCAAAGGGCCTGCGCGGCTCTCTGGGCCGAAGGTGAAGCTGGTGGCGCCAGGCCGATTCCTGACCCCGCGCACATTCACGCAGAACGAAGGCGACCGGGCGTGATGCTCGATCGACGTCGAGCTCTTCCTGGCGGTGCTGGGCGCGTCTTTGAGCCCACGTGCGCAGTTGGCGGGCCCTCGGCAACGCCCTCTGAGGCTCCGGCGTCGTGGTGACCCGCGCCTCCACCTTCTCGCCGGCCATCGCCTGTGGCGCCGAGTAGTAGTGGCCTTCGAAATCCACGTGGTAGTCCCGCCGATTCACGCGCGCCGCCTTCCACTCGGCGTGGACGAATCGGTCCTGCGGCAGCGGCAGCAGCGCGCCCTTTCGATTCGCTCGACGAGCTCGCTCGTCTCGGCTCGCCCCGTACACGCGCATCTTCCGGGCGTTCACGTCTTCCATCAGCTCGCCAATCCGCACGTTCAGGGCCGAGACCGAAGAATTCCTCGTTGCGCAGCCGCGCGAGAATCCAGCGCTGGACGATCTGCACCGAACGCTCGACCTTCGCCTTGTCTTTGGGCTTCGCAGGGCGCGCAGGCACCACCGCGGTGCCGGAGTGCCGCGCCAGTTCCTCGTATGTGCGCTGAATGATCGGCTCGTAGCGGTCCGCGTCGATCACCGCGCTCTTGAGACAGTCGGGGATCACTGCCCTCGTCACGCCACCGAGGTACTCGAACGCGTGCACGTGGTGAGAATGAAGTCGTGTGACTTGTGACTCATCGTCGCTTCGGCGTACGTGCGCGAAGATGCGCCACGCACCGCCACGAAGAGCTCCACGTCGATGACCTCGCCAGTCTTCTGGTCGATGAAGTGCGGTCTCGCCCCGAGTAGTCGACGAGCATCTTCTCGCCGCCGAGGTGCACCTGCCTCATCGAGAGCCGGTGCTTGTCCAACCAGCCTCGGTAGTGGTCGCAGAACGCCGTATAGCGATACCCGCTCGGATTCCCTTCGAGGTACTCGAGGTGCAGCAGTTCAAGCGTCACGCCCGGTCGCTTTCGCTCCGCGTGAATGCGGGCGCTCCACTCCAGATGCTTTTGGTGGGCCTTCGGCATGTGCTCCGTCTTCGTCGTGTGCCGGCCGAGTGCGCCGCTGCGCATGTGTGCCCGCACCGCGCGATCGTGAACACCGGGATCGCTCGAACGTGAACGGGCGGATCGCTCATCGTGAACACCTGGATCGCCCATCGTGAACACGGTGGGCGGTAAGCCCGCCGGCAACCGCGGGGCGGAGAGCCGCAGCGCTGGACAACCCGAAGGCCGCCCCCCGGCGAACCCGGAGGGTCAGTGGACGCAAAGAGGCTGTCGATGCCTTGTGTGGAGGAAGTGCTGCGTCAGAAGTGGGTCTGGAAGAAGAGCCATCGCGAGGTGGGCAGGGCTTTGGAGATCAGCTCGGGCTTCGTTTCGTCGGTGATCACCCGTGCCGCCGCAAAGGGCCTGACGACATGGGCCGAAGGTCAAAGCTGGTGCCGCCAGGCCGCTTCAAGATCCCCCCCGCACGCATCGAGCACTGGGCTTCGTCCATTGGTCCTCAGGCGCTGGTCGAGGCGAGGCGTCCATCATGGAGCGCGGCCTCGATCGCCTGCCACTGCCACGACGCCTGAGCCACAGAGGGCGCTGCCCGTGGGCGAGCACGAGAACGTGAGAGGGCCCGCGAACTACCAACACTGATTTCTTTTCCTCTCTCGCGGGCACTGCTGGCCTCACCGCGAAGAGGGCGCCTTGGGAGTTCCAGGCCGGCGCGGTCAATCTGGCGTACGCGTTGACCGGGTGGGGAGCAGCGAAGGGGATGAGCGCGAGTTGAGCGGCGCCTGAATCGCGTCCGCGAGGTAACTCAAGACATGGCGACGCTGCTTGCGGCAGGTGTGGATGACAGACTCGAGATTGGCGGCGAGCGTTCGCCGCGCTCGCGCTGACTTCCCAGCGACGTCTTGCGCCAAAGCACGAAGCCGCGCAGTTCCTGCTCTGCGCGGTTGTTGGTCGGTTCGACGCCCTCCTGAGAGACGAAGCGCCAGAGCGCGTCGCGGTGCTCGAGGATGTGCGTGCACGAGCCCGCGATCTCGGACACGTGAGTGCCTCGACGAAGGAGCACCTCGATGGTGTCCCGCGTGGCGCTCGTGTTGCTGTTGCGCCTGAGCGCCTCGCGGCTGATGCAACCGTCACGCGCGCGGTGCCACTCGTGCATCGGGAACTGCGCACGGCCCAGCAGCGCGAGGCCAAGTTGGCCCGCTTCACCTCGTAGCTCCGCGTACCAAGCGAACTTTCTGAGGAGATGGGCCCAACAAATTTGTCTGCGCTTCATGGCCCAGAACGAGAGCTCGCTGCCGCGATCGCTGACGAGATCACCTTTCTCGCCCATCCATGCCTTGAGCGCCTCGATGGTGCCCGCCTCGAAGATGGTGAAGACCGTCACCGCCTTGGTCGCCATCACCCACAGCGCGCGGAAGATGTGTGCCCGGTACCAGGTGGTGCCGTCCGCGTGCTTGACCTCTGCGGCCATCGCGTGGGCGCGCAGTTCTTCGACAGGTGCGGTGAGGGCGTCAGCCACGACGGCTTCGGACTCACTGAGCGCGCCCAGCGAGATGTCGACGTCTTGCGGCGACGTGACAGTTCGCCGCCAGGAGTCCAACCAAAGCCAGCAGCCTTGAGCCCCTGATGCCCGAGGGTGTCCCGACCGGCGGCGTTCCACAGGTGATCACGCCGCACTGGCAGCGCACGCGGTGGTTGCGGAATTCTTCGACGTCAGGCGTCACCAAGGGTCGGTAGACACTGCAGCCGCGAACAACGCGTGGTGGCGCGCCGAAAAAAGGGCAAAAAAAAAGCCCCCACGCTCGTTTTCACGAGGTGAGGGCACAACATCCGGCAACGACCTACTCTCCCGCGCGGTTTCCCGCGGAGTACCATCGGCTCTGGAGGGCTTAACTTCCGTG
>JBKJSE010000203.1:0-6308 GCA_046595925.1 Archangium sp.
TCCTCCCGAGCGGAGTCGAGGGAGTACTTCTGCCTCGCGCGGCAGGTCACCCCTCGACTTCGCTCGGGGGGAACGGTGCTGTTCCTTAGGAGCGAAGTCGAGGGGTCACCTGCCGCGAGGCGCAGAGGTGGCATCTCGACTGCGCTCGATGCGAACGGTGGGTCTGTTGTTTCGGACGAAATCGCCGGCGAAGCCGGTCCCCTGCTCGGGGGGGAACGGTGCTCTGACACCTCGACTACGGTGCCGCTTCGGGTTCGGCTTCCGGCTCGAGCTGCCTCGGCTCGATCTGCACCCGCTGCCCCGCACTGCGCAGCTCCAACGGCGCAGAGGTCACCACGTTGTCAATCGACGCCACCAGCGTGTAGCGCCCACACGGCAACCCACGCGCGTTGATCTCCAGCGAAGCCACGCTCACCGGAACTTCAACCGAGCCGGCGGCCGTGCCCACCAGATCCCACGGACGCGTTTCATCGGCCATCGGCACCGTCAGCAGCCACAACGCATCGATGGGCCTGCTCGAACGAAGCGAGATGCCACACGCACCCGCTTCTTCGCCCAGGGTCACCTCCATCTTCGGCCCGCGCACGTCGATGGCCCGCTGCACCCGGTTGGAGCGCGTGGAGAACATCCACACGCCTTGCGGCAGATCGAGCTCGAAGCGGCCGTTCTCGTCGGTGTCGATCTCCATCGGGCGAGTCGTCACCCGGTTGGTCGCGGTGACCCGGGTGGGCACCGGCTTGCCCGACGGGTCGACGACCTTTCCGCTCAGCGTGGTGCCCCGCTCCATCACGATGTGCGCGACGGCGCCGAGGCGCAACTGCGTGCGCCCCGACATCGCGCCGCGGGTGGCCACCAGCTCCTGCGGCTCTTCCGTGCTGAGCGTGACCTTGAAACGTCCGGAAGCATCCGTCGTGGTGGCCGAGAGATCGACGGTGCCCATCACGGTGGCGCCGCTGACAGGCTTGCCTTCCTGGTCGACCACTTCGCCGTCGACCGTCGGGTCCTTCTTCACCACCACGTCGCCCACGTCACCTTCGGCAGGCGAGATGAAAGTGACCGCATAGCCTTCCACCCAGACGTCGAGGCTCTTGTTCGGAGCGGGCACATCGAAGCGGCCCGTGTCAGATTTCACGCGTTCACCGTTCGCGTCGAAGGTGGTCACCGGAACACCGGCAGGGTCGACCACTCTCCCGGTGACGCGCGCCACCACGGGCAGCTTGAGCACCAGCTCACCGACGGGCGCGGTCACCTGCAGGGGCGGCGCCTCAGCGCCCGAAGGCCCCACCGCGAGGACCGCGACGCTGCCCGGCGCGACGCCCTTCACCTCGAAGAGCCCGTCCGCCGCCGTCACCGACTGGAGACCGTTGATCACCACCACCGCCTGCTCGACCGGCTTGCCCAGATGATCGATGACCTTGCCGCTGACCGAGACGCCCCGCTCGACCTTCAGCGCGACACGCGTCACCTTGCCGTCGATGATCTCGACCTTCTGCGAGATCGGCAGCCGCTTGGCCACCATCTTCTCGAGGAAGTAAAAGCCCGCTGAGAGCCCCGCCAACCTGCCCACCTTGCTCTCGGCGTCGTCGACCCACTTCATCGACTGATCCTTCTCGGCGCGCACCATCACGTCGCAGGGCAACTGCGTGCCGTCGGCATCGAAGACCTCGACCTCGAGCACGCCTTTGGCTCCCAGCCGAATGGTGACGGGAGGGCCAGGCACCACCGCGCTCGCTTCACCGACGCCCACACGGGGGTCTTCGGCTTTCAACAGAAACGTGCCCGAGTAGTGCAGCTCGATCTCGAAGTGGCCGTCTTCGTCGGTTTCGTCGAGCGCGATTTGCTGTTCGCCTTCCCAGGCGCCGACGCGCGTCATCGTCGCGGGTTTGCCGTCGGGCCCGACCACCATGCCGACCAGCTTCGGAGCCGAACGCATCACCACCTCGAGCGTCGTCTCACCCGGCTTGAGATCGATCGTTCGTTCGATGGTCACCATGCCTTCCGAGGCGAGCCCGAACAGGTATTCACCCTCAGGCACCGGGCCCAGGACGAGCAGTGCGCCGTCGGTCGCGTCGCTGCTGGCATTGGTGTCGTTGCTGGAGAGCGAGCCGTTGACCGCGGCCAACGGCTCGCCCATCGCGGTCACCACGGTCACCAACAGCTTCGCGCCCCGGCGAAGCTCGAAGACCAGCTCGGTGACGGGCTCGCCCAACTCGGTGCCCTGCTCAGCGGCCACCAGATCACCCGAGCTGACCGTCACGGAGTAGTAGCCGAACGGCAGTCGCTCGAGCGTGAGCACGCCGTTCTTCGTTCGCAGCCTGGCCGGCTCTCCGTGAATGACGAGCTCGACGTCGGCATCGGTCGGCTTTCCCCCGAGCATCGTGCGGATGATCAGCGTTCGCGGCGGCCCGAGGACCAGCTCGCCGCCCAGCTCGAGGCGCTGTCCCGCCGGGAGCGTTCCTTCGGCCTCAGCGAAGAACCACGCGCGCCGATCCGCGCTCTCCAACTGCGCCGAGCCTTCGGCATCGAGGCGCGTCTCGACCAGGGTGCCATCGCGGGGTGAATAGAGAGAGACCCTCGCGTTCGGCATCGGCTTGCCTTCGAAGTCAGCCACGTGCACCTGCTCAACGAGCGGTTCCTCGAGCACCAGCTCGAGCTCTTCCGAGTCGCTGGCCGCCTCGACGCTCAGGCGCCCGCTGAGCGCGACCACTTCGCCATCGAGGGGCGCGTCTTCGAACACGAACGTGCCGTCGACGCCGGTGATCACCTCGGCGATGATCGCGGGTGGGTGAATCGTGCCTTCGCGCACCAGCTGGATCACCCGGGCCACCGTGGCGGGGTCGGCGCAGTCGAGCACCACGGCGTGACACAGCCCGCACTCCAGCCCCTCGATCCCCTCGCCGTGGGCGTAGAGCCGAACCTTCGCGCCCGCGATCGGGTTGAGATCGGGGTCGACCACCCGCCCGCCTACGCGACCGACGCCTGCGTCGACGGCTTCTTCGCCGTCATTCGCGTGCAAGAAAGGCTGACCCAGGACCTGTGTTCGACCGTCTTGCGCGATCGCGTCGGGGTCGCCGGCTCGAGCATCGTCGGTGAGCCACCAGACCAGGCAGCCCGTGCCCAGCACCACCACGCCGATGAGGAGCCAGAGCTTGCGCATCGTCATTGCACCAACGTCACTTCGCCCGACGAGGGAATGCTCACGGGAACGATGAGAGGACCGCCGGGAATCGCCGCGTGAAAGCTGCCCCAGATGAGCGTGTAGCGACCGGCAGGCAACGCACCGAGGGTCACGCGATCGCCCAGGGGTTGGTAGACGAGCTGAGCCCACGGCGTGCGCAGCAACTCCATCGGCGGGTTGGCCACCGCGCGCACGTCACCGCGAATGAGCCACAGCGCGTAACCGGGCTTGGGCACCAGTCGCACCGTGAGCGTGCCCAGGCCCGGCACCGGGCCGAAGTCGAGGCGCGTCTCGGGGCCGGTGATCTCGGCGATCACCGCAGGCGGATCTTCCGAGCGGGTCTGGCTTGCCGGCAGCGCCAGCATGAAGCGGTAGATGCCGGGCGCGATGTCCATCGAGTAGGTGCCGTCGGCGTTGGTGACCACGCTCACCGACTCGCCGCGATCCACGTTCACGCCGGCGATCTCGAGGCCCGCGGCCGGGGTTCCGCCAGGCAGATACGCGAGCCCGCTCACCTTCACGCCCGGCTTGAGCACCAGCTCGAGGCCCTGCAGCGCGCCATCAGCGACGGTGCGCGTTGCCGTGCGGCGGCCCTTCTTGGCGACGACCGTGAACTCGCGCTGGAAGGCGGGCTTGCCGAGCGTGAAGCGGCCGTCTTGACCGGTGAGCACCGACTGCTCGCAGCTGTCGCAGCTCACCACCGCGTCCACCACGGCGCCGCCGCCTTCATCGCGCACGATGCCGCTGACCTGCGGAGCACGATCGAGATCGAAGTCACCCAGCTCAGCGGCGTTCGGGCGATCCGCCATCATGGGCTCGAAGCCAGGCGCCTCGATGCTGACGATCACGCGATCTTCCGTGGCGGGGAGAGGCAGCTCGAAACGCCCATCTGCCGAGGTCACCTCGTGCTCATCGACGCGGAAGTTCTTGAGCGGCTGGCCATCACCGAGCACGCGGCCGCGAAACACGGGCTGCCGGCGCAGCACCACGCGCACCGGCTCACCACCGGGCCTGGCGGTGACGCGATCGACCTGCTCGAAGCCCTTCTGCGCGACGCGCAGCGCGTAGGTCACGTTGGGGCGAAGCGGAGAGAGCGTGAACTGGCCCTGCGCATCAGCGAGCGCCGGCTCTGCACCACGCGGCAACACGGCGACGGCCACGCCCGAGATGGGAGCGTCGAGCGTGTCGACCACCTGCCCCACGATCTTCGCGCCGGGCTTCAGCTCTGCCGAGCTGCGCTGCAGATCGCCGTCACGCAGCGAGAGCGCCTGACGCTCAGAGGGAAGAAAATCTGGATGCGTGGCGACCAGCGTGTACGTGTCTTGAGGAAGGCCGCGCATCAACACCACGCCATCGGCGCCCGAGGTGCGATCGCTGCGGAAGTTGCCCCTGGTGTGGAACAGCGTGACCGAAGCGCCTTCGACTCTCCGGCCGCCTGCGCTCACGGTGATCTCGGCGCCAGCGCGCGGCTCGAGCTGCAGCTCGACACCTTCTTTCGGTGCCTGCACCTTGAGATCACCCCCGCCCCAGTCCGAGTGATGCGCGTGCAATTCGTAGAGGCCCGGCGAAGGCACCGGCGCCACGAAGCGGCCTTCGCTGTCGGCGATGATCGAGTCACCGGTCGGGGTGACCAACACCGAGACGCCCGGAGCGGCACGGCCGTACTCGTCGATCACCCGCCCTGAGATCACCGTGCCCCTGGTCATCGTGACGACGAGCTGCGTCTCACCGGGCTTCACGTGCACCGGCACGCTGACGGGCTGATAGCCGGCCGCGGTCGCGCGCAGCTGGTACTCACCCACGCCCAGAGGGCCGAAGATCGCGAGTTCACCGGTCTGCGCCTTCCGCGTGGTGACGCGCTCGCGGCCGCGGGTGAGCAGCTCGAGCGTGGGAGAGACCACCGGTTGCTCAGAGTCATCGAGCACCGTGGCTGCGATCGTTCCTCCACGCTCGAGGGTCAGCGTGATCTGCGTCACGGCAGCCGTCAGCGCGACGCGTTGAGGAACGGTCGACAGTTCACCCGCCACCGCAGAGACCATCACCTCGTCGGGATACAGCTCGTCGATCGCCCGGAAGCCCGCCTTCACTTCGAGCTGCCGGGTGAGGTGATCGCCTTGAAGAGAGAGCGTCGCGTCGATGGGCTTGCCGTTCGCCAGCACCCTGACTTCCAACCGCCGCGGCGAAGGCAGCGTGAGCACCACGACGTCAGGCCCCGCTTCGGCTTCATCTTCCAACGCGGGAAGCAGGCCAGGCGAAGCGCCACTGACCGCGAACGGACCTTCGCCCAGACCGTCGACCTTGAAGGCCCCTTCGGCATCGGTGGTGGTCTCCACGACGCGGGCCAGCCGTCGAGAAGTGACGCGCACGGTGCCGGTGACGGGCTGGCCTGCTTCTCCACGCAGCCGGCCGCGCAACGATCTCGGCAGAGGCAGGAAGAGCTCGACCGGATCCCCCGGCGCCGCACGTTCCTTCACGCCGTCACCAAAACCACCGGCGCGCCCCCACACGGTGAAGCTGGTGCCAGCGAGCCGCTCGAAGCGGAACTTGCCCTCGGCGTCACTGCGCGTGGTGAGCGCGGGCACCTGTTCTCCCCGGCGCGTCTCGAGCAGGGAAGCGACCGAACGCGCGGTCTCATGGGCGTGACACGAGAGCAGCCATTCCGAGCACACCCCGCACCGCAGCGCGGTGAGGCTGGGCTGCGAAGAAGCCGCGAGGAACACCTCGGCATCGGCGATCGGCTTGCCGCCCGGCTCCTTCACGACGCCGGTGAGGGTCAGGCCTTGCAGTGCACCGGTGGCGAGCACGTCGACCGACTGGAATTGAGGCGGCGCTTCGGCCGAGGGCTCGACCACCGGCTCGATCGTCTGCGGCCAGAGAACGAAGGCAGCCGAGAAGAGGGTGACGAGCCCCCCCAGGATGATGAACCACCAGCGGCGCATGAGCTTGAACAGGCTAGCCGGATGGACACCCGGGCGCTCCCCCCTGTTCCGCAAGGGTCAGCGCATTCGACCGTCCCTCCCGAGCAGGGGACCGGCTTCGCCGGCGATTTCGTCCGAAGGAACAGACCCACCGTTCGCATCGAGCGCAGTCGAGATGCCACCTCTGCGCCGCGCGGCAGGTGACCCCTCGA
>JBKJSE010000379.1:0-6634 GCA_046595925.1 Archangium sp.
GCCCCAGGCCACCGAAGGCTTCATCAACGGCGGCTTCTTCGTCTGCGACAGCAAGCGCATCTGGGACGTGCTGCCCAACAACAAGAAGCTGACCCTCGAGCAGGAGCCCATGCGGCAGCTGTCCGAGAAGGATGAGCTGCAGGCGTACCGCCACACGGGCTTCTGGCAGCCGATGGACACGCTGCGTGAGTTCAACATGCTCAACGAGCTGTGGGCCGCGGGCAAAGCGCCGTGGAAGACGTGGAAGGACGGGCCGTGAACCCCTCTGCTGCCGAGCTGCGGTCGACCTACGCCGGGAAAAAGGTGCTGCTCACGGGGCACACCGGCTTCAAGGGTTCGTGGCTGACCTTGTGGCTCGAGCGGTTGGGGGCCCAGGTCGTCGGCCTCGCCCTCGAGCCGGAGACCGAGTCGGTCTTCACGACCGCCGGGGTGATCGCTTCGTGCGAGCACCACGTGGCCGACGTGCGCCACTTCGCGCAGGTGCGTGACGCCGTGTCGGCCTGCAAGCCCGACATCGTCTTTCACCTCGCGGCCCAGGCGTTGGTGCGCAAGAGCTACTCCGATCCACTCGGCACCATCGAGACGAACATCAACGGCACCGCTCACGTGCTCGAGGCGATTCGCGTCACGAAGCAGCGCTGCGCGGTCGTCGTGGTGTCGAGCGACAAGTGTTACGAAAATCGCGAGTGGGTCTACGGCTACCGCGAAGACGACGCGATGGGCGGCTTCGACCCCTACTCGATGAGCAAGGGCGCCACCGAGCTGGTGACGTCCTCGTGGCGGCGCAGCTTCTTTCCGCCCGCCAAGCTCGGTGAGCACGGCGTGGGCATCGCTTCGGCGCGTGCTGGCAACGTCATCGGTGGTGGCGACTGGGCTGCCGATCGCATCGTGCCTGACTGCATCCGTTCACTGGCGAAGGGTGAGCCCATCGGCGTGCGCAGCCCGCATGCGATTCGCCCCTGGCAACACGTGCTCGAGCCGCTCGGTGGCTACCTGCTGCTCGGCGTGAAGTTGCTTCGCGCGGCGCGCCCGCAGGACTTCTGCGAGGGTTGGAACTTCGGGCCGGAAGCGGCCTCTGCTCAGCCGGTCTCCGCGCTCGCTGACGCGCTGGTGAAGGCGTGGGGCAAGGGTTCGTGGGTCGACCAGAGTGATCCGAAGGCGCACCACGAGGCCTCGTTGCTGCGCCTGTCCATCGACAAGGCGCACGCGAAGCTCGGCTGGCAGCCGCGGTGGAACTTCCAGGAGACCGTCTCTCGCACGGTTGGCTGGTACCGCGCACAGCTCGACGGGGCTTCGGTCGCCCAGCTCAAGGCGCTGACCCTCGAGCAGATCGCCGCCTACGAAGCCGCCTAGAGCACTCGCCACTGGTGGCTGAAGAGGAAGAACCAGAGGCCCTGGAACAACCAGAAGAACCCGAGCACCGGCCCCTGCAGCATGGGCCGTTTTGCGAGCCACACACCCAGCGGCAGAAAGCAGGGCCAGATGCTGGCGAGGTAGCGGCCCATGCCGGCCGCGCCGCTGCTCATCACCACGAAGAGCAGCGCCAGGCCGTAGGCGGCGATCTCCACGTACTCCCACCTCTTCTTCTTGAGCGCGATGAGCAGGCCGACCGCGCCGCCCACCACGGGAATGGAGAAGAGGATGTAGTAAAAGTACTCGGGCCGATCCCAGTACGGCACGTACATGAGGGTCTGCCGGAAGCTGTACCAGACCCAGTCGTTCCACCCGATCTTGCGCGAGTTCCACCACGCCAGCGGGTCTCCGACCTTCCACGACAGATAGAAGCTGAAGCCGGCGAGGAACAGCCAGGGCAGCAGCAGCCCGAGCACTGCGGGGTTGAGCAGGAACTTCCTGGGGTGCAGCCCCCGCTGGCGAATTTGAGCGGCCAGAATGCCCGCGCCACCAGCGAGCGTCAGATGCCGCGCGGCGAAGCCCAGCGTCAGCGCGAACCCGGCGCCGATGTGTTTGCCGCGGCGCGCGAGATCGATGCTGTAGGCCGTCGCCAGCATCATCATCGACTCGGGGTAGCCCGCTGCCGAGTAGTACGCGAAGGGGAACGCGGTGAGGAGCAGGAGCGCGAAGCGGGCTGCCTCTTCGTTTTCGATCTCGGTGAAGAGCCGGTAGATCACCACGTAGGCGGCCAGGCTGCAGAGGTTGGCCACGATGATGAAGACGATGAGGTGGTTGATGCCGGTCAGCTTCTCGACCCCGCCACCGATCACCGCGAGCAACGGAAAGACCTTCGCGTACTCGACGTTCAGGTACCCGTTGACCACCAGGTTGTGAAACCAACCGCAGTCCCACCGGCACAGCCCGTCGATCCAGGGGTAGGGCTGCAGCACCCGGTGCCGGTCGTAGTCATTGTAGAAGAGCGTGTTGACCGCGTTCAGGCCCATCCACGACATGCCCACGTAGGCAAGTCGGGTGAAGGCAAACAGCAGGAAGGGGAAAGAAGTGAGAAACGCCTTCAACCGCTGCCCTGCGGACGCCGGGCCGTCGACCGGAGCGGCGATCGTCATGGGCTCACGGGCCGCCGGGCGACGAGCAGGTACTCGGCCGTGGCGATCTGATCGGGGTTGGCCGCGAGCAGCGCCTTGACGAACGCGTACACGGGCACCGCGCCGAACTGACGCAGCCCGGGAATCAAGGTCCACCGGCCGGTCAGGGCCTTGGTCAGCCGGCCCAGCAGAGACGGCGCGAGGAACGCCTCGAAGGCCATGGTCGAAGCGGTGGACCCGACGGGGTCGACGCGCTCGACCACGAAGCCCGCGTCTTCGAAGATCTTCCGCCAACCCGCGGCGTCTTCGAGGTGCCGGTGCTTGAAGATCGAGTTGATCGACTCGGTGATGGTGGACGCCATCGTCTCGAGCCCGAACTTGCGCAGCGTCTTGGCCACCAGGAAGGCGTCGGCCCAGTCCTTCGCAGGAAGGAAGGTGTAGAAGACGCCGCCCGGCTGAAGCGCGTTGAGAATGGTGCGCGCCGCCGCAGAGATGTCGGGCACGTGCTCCAGGCTGCAGTTGGCCACGCAGCTGCCGAAGAAGGCCTGCGGCAGCTTCGCCAGCGTGACGTCGGCGAGCACCACCTGCTTGTAGGCCTGGCTGGCCTGGGCGCGCCGGCCCTCGTTGCCGTCGATGTCGATGCCCCAGACTTCACGGCCACCGAACGCCAGCGTGGCGAAGAGCCCGTCGCCGCAGCCCACGTCGAGAATGGGGCCGGGGCAATCGACCTCGCGCAGCGAGGTGAGCCGCACGCACTCTTTGATGACGAGGGCGGTGGGGGCGTAGGGGTAGTAACGCTTGAAGTCTTCGAGGCTGATTTCGGGCTTCATGAGTTTCGGGGCTTCATGGCGAAGGCGCTGAGCACCCAATCGAAAGCGATCGGCTGAATCAGCACGCGCTCGAGTTTTTCCTGGCGCAGCAGCGCCTCGAGCGAGGTCCGGTTGAACTTGGTGGGGTGGAGCTTCTTGCGGCTGAAGCCCTGCGCGCGGGCGATCGCCTCGAGCGCGGTGTTCTCGAGCATCACCAGCGAAGGCGAGCCGTAGTTGGGCGTGGTGAGAAAGAGGTGCCCGCCGGGCTTGAGCACGCGGATGTTCTGACGAAGCCACGGCTCGGGATCAGGCAGGTGCTCGATCACGTCCATCGAGATGACCAGATCGAAGGTGCCGTCGGCGTACGGGAGCGGCTGATCGATGCCCGTCACGTCGAAGTGCGCGATCGCCGCGCCGTGGAGCTCGCGGGCGACGGCGATCGCGCGCTCGTCGACGTCGCACAGGGTGAACTCGATGCCGGTGGTCTCGAGCTTCTCTCGTTCGAAGAAGGGCCCGCTGCCGACATTGAGCACCTTGTTGCCCGGCGCTCCCGAGATCGCGCGCTGAAGCGTCTCGAGGATCGGCTGGTGATACAGCCGCCAGGGAAACCGGAACTTCATGGCGTGATTGGAGAAGTAATCGACGGCTTCGGGCATCGGGATCCGATCGGCTAGCAGGCCGCGCCCGAGGGGGCAAGCAACGCGCCCTGCCGTTCAGCGCGGGAAGGTGGGCAAGCCCGTCGTGGCCGCGAGCGCCGGGGCCTCGAGATCCTTCTTCGAGAGCAGCGGGCTGCGCACGGGCCAGTCGATGCCGATCGCCGGATCATCCCAGCGAATGGAGCGTTCGCAGTCGGGCGCGTAGAGCGCCGTGCACTTGTAGAGAAAGTCGGCGTCGTCCGACAGCGCGCAGAAGCCATGCGCGAAGCCAGGCGGCACCCAGAGCTGACGGCGGTTCGATTCAGACAGCTCGCAGCCGAACCACTTGCCGAAGTGCGCAGAGCCCACCCTCACGTCGACGGCCACGTCGAACACCGCGCCGCGGGTGACGCAGACCAGCTTCCCCTGCGCGTTGGGGTTCTGGAAGTGCAGGCCGCGCAGGGTGTCTTTGACGGAGTGGCTCCAGTTGTCCTGCAGGAAGGGGCCCTGAATGCCGTGGGCGCCGTACTTCTCGGCGTGGAACGTCTCGAGGAAGAAGCCGCGCGCGTCCGAGAACACCCGCGGGGTGATCAGGAGCACTCCGGGCAGTGGCGTGGCGTCGACGTTCACGAGCGCTTCTTGAGCAACGAGAACAGGTACTCGCCGTAGCCGTTCTTCTTCATCGGCTCTGCGAGCTTCAGCAGTTGAGCGTCGTCGATGTACTTCATGCGCCAGCAGATCTCCTCGAGGCAGGCCACCTTGAGGCCGGTGCGCCGCTCGATCACGTGAATGAACTGGGACGCTTCCATCAACGACTCGTGCGTGCCGGTGTCGAGCCACGCGAAGCCTCGGCTCATCACCTCGACGGTCAGCGTGCTGCGCTTGAGGTACACGTCGTTGACCGCAGTGATCTCGAGCTCACCGCGCGCCGAGGGCTTCAAGGTGCGGGCGATGTCGAGGACGTCGTTGTCGTAGAAATACAGGCCGGTGACGGCGTAGTTCGACTTCGGGTTCGTCGGCTTCTCTTCGATCGAGAGCGCCTTGCCTGCCGCGTCGAGCTCGACCACGCCGTAGCGCTCGGGGTCGCTGACCTGGTAGCCGAAGACGGTGGCGCCCTTGGTGAGCTTCGCGGCGTTCTGCACCATCGCGCTGAAGCCTTCACCGAAGAAGATGTTGTCGCCGAGCACGAGCGAGACGGTGTCCTTGCCGACGAACTCGCGGCCAATCACGAAGGCCTGCGCGAGGCCATCGGGGCTGGGCTGCTCGGCGTACGAGAACGACACGCCCCACTGCTGGCCATCACCGAGCAGCTCGCGGAAACGCGGCAGGTCTTGCGGCGTCGAGATGATCAGGATCTCGCGGATGCCGGCCAGCAGCAGCGTGCTGATGGGGTAGTAGACCATCGGCTTGTCGTGAATCGGGAGCAGCTGCTTCGAGACGACCCGGGTCAGCGGGTAGAGCCGCGTGCCTGAGCCACCGGCGAGAACGATACCCTTCATGAGGTGCTTCCTTTGGACTCGGCGTAGAGGCGATCGAGAGAGGCCTCGAGCGAAAGAGGCTTCGCGCTGAGTGCCTCGAGGGTGCGGCTGACATTCAGACCGCTCTTCGCGGGGCGGGGGCTGGGCAGGTTCACGTCGGCCATGCGGCTGGGCTGAATGAGGCCTGTCTCGAAACCGAAGCGGGCGCAGAGGCGCTGGCCGAAGGTGACTCTATCGACCACGTCGGCGCCGCTGGTGTGCCAGATGCCGGGCAAGCTGCGTTCGGCGAGCTCGGCGAGCATCTCGGCCGCGTTGCTGGCGTGCGTGGGCGAGACCCATTGATCCGTGAAGAGCTTGACGGTCTTGCCCTGGCTCAGCGCGTCGATGAGCCACGAGCCGAAGTTGTTCTTCCCGGTCGAGGGCCAGCCGTAGACCACCGCGGTGCGGGCGATGGTCCACTTGTCTTTGGGCAACAGCGCGCGCACCGCTTCTTCGCCGGCGTGTTTGGTGATCGCGTAGACGCCGCGCGGGTTGGGAATGGCGTCGATAGCGTAGGGGCCCGCGTCGCCATCGAAGACGTAGTCGGTCGAGACGTGCACCAGGTGGCTGCCCAGCTCACGCGCGCCGCGGGCGAGGGTGGCCACGCCTTCGACGTTCGCGGTGTACGCGCCGAGAGGATCGCGTTCGCAGCCGTCGACGTCGGTCATCGCCGCGCAGTTGATGATCGCCTGCGGGCTGAGCTCTTTGAGTGCCAGGGAGAGCGCGTCGGCGTCGCCCAGCTCGATGGACAGGTATTGACCGCCGCCCAGATCGGTCGCGCGCTGGTGCCCGCGGCCCAGGCCCGTGACGTGGTGACCGCGGGCGGCGAGCAGGCGCAGCACGCGGCCCGCGACCAGACCGTTGGCGCCGGTGACGAGAACGCGCATCAGGCCTTGAGCCGCGCAGCGTACTGCGTGTCGAAGTAGCTCTTGTACGCACCGGAAAGGATGCGCTCCCACCACGGCTTGTGGTCCAGGTACCACTTCACCGTTTCACCGAGCGCCTGCTCGAAGACGTGGGTCGGCGCCCAGCCCAGCTCGCGTTTGCTCTTCGACGCGTCGATGGCGTAGCGCTTGTCGTGACCGGGGCGATCTTTGACGTACTTGATGAGTGACTCGGGCTTGCCGACCGCGGCGAGGATCGCCTTGACGATCTGAAGGTTCTGCCGCTCCGAG
>JBKJSE010000442.1:0-10018 GCA_046595925.1 Archangium sp.
CACCTTCGACGTGTACATCGTCACGAAGGACTCCTCGGGCCCGGCGAGCGTGTTCGTGAAGCGCTCGCCCCACGTCGGCGAGGGCCCATTCGAGCTCGAGGCGCTCGGCGAGCAGGACACCCTCGAGCTCACCGCCACCGGGGGCTCGGTCTCGGCCGATGGGTCGCGGGTGGTGGTGCGTGACTACACGACCACCGCGCGGATGTGGATCCGCGACGGGTATCTGCCGCTCGAGGACGTCTTCGACGACGAGCCGTGTGTGGTCGAGCTCGAGGGCGAGCAGCAGGGCGAGGCGATCGGGTTCACGATCGACGGGACCGGCTTGGTGACGCTCAGCGAAGGCGGGAACCAGCCGCTGCACTACATCGGGCTGTAAGGCGCCACGGCGTTATGGACCCGCGAACGGAGTCCACCTGCCCTCCTCCCTAAGCAAGCTCTTCGAGCTGAATCGCGCCTGGGCCGATCGCATCACTGTGCGCGACCCGGCGTTCTTTCAGAAGCTCTCGCTCCAGCAGTCGCCTCAGTACCTGTGGATCGGCTGCTCCGACAGCCGGGTCCCGGCGAACGAGATCGTCGGGTTGATGCCAGGCGAGCTGTTCGTCCACAGGAACGTGGCGAACGTCGTCGTGCACTCCGACCTGAACTGCCTCTCGGTGGCGCAGTACGCGGTCGAGGTCCTCAAGGTGCGGCACATCATCGTGTGCGGTCACTACGGCTGCGGCGGCGTGAGGGCCGCGTCGGAGCACAAGAACCTCGGCATCATCAACAACTGGCTGCGTAACATCGAGGACGTCTTCCGCTTTCACCGCGACGAGCTGATGGCGATTCCCAATGAGCAGCAGCGCGTCGACCGCCTGGTCGAGCTCAACGTCGAGGAGCAGGTGCTCAACCTCGCGAAGACCTCGATCGTCCAGCGCGCGTGGAAGCACAAGCAGGAGACCACGCTGCACGGCTGGGTCTACGGAATCGACGACGGCATCATCAAGCCGCTCACGCAGGTCGAGGGGACCGACGCGATCGACCCCGTGTACCGCTACGACAACCTCTGACCTTCAGTAGTTACGAAGGTCGTCGTGATCCTCTTCCTTCCGCTTGGGAAGAGGTTCGATCTTCTTCTTCTTCGGGGGCGCTTCTGCTTCGGCAGGCGCGCTCGCCCGCGGCTTATCGTCGCGAAGATCTTCTTCGTCTTTCCGGGGCGTCATCTTCATCTCGATGACTTCCTTCCTGGGCGCCTCGACGCGCTCTTCCTTCGGCGGGTCTTTCTCTTTCTTCTTGGGCGGCGGAGGCGCGTCGTCGGTCTTCAGCGTGGTGCGGTTCGACTTCGGCACCTCTGACTCGCCCAGCGCTTCCTTCTTCTTGGCAGGCTCGTCGTCGCTGCTGTCATCAGCGGCCACTTCGGCAGCGACCTTCTTCTTCTTCTTCGCGGGGGCGCGCTCTTCGTCACTGGCAGGCGTTCCGTCGAGCGCGCCTTCATCGAGCCCGCTCGCCTTGGTCTCCATCACGCGCTCACCGCAGCCGCGCGCGGTCTTGGTGCACCGCTTCATGCACTTGTCGTAGGCCTTCTTCACCTCGACCCGGGTCGAGCCACCGAACTCGATGAGGCAGTCGTCCTTGCACTCGAGGAACGCGTCTTCGCAGTCGCCCTCCGCGAACGCAGCGCAGGGAAGGAAGACGAGCAGCGAGCTGAGGAGGTACCGGAACACGTTCATGAGCCTAATCCAGGGGTGGAGGGCACGGACATTGCTCCGACGGAAGACATGGGCATTTTGTTCCGTCTGATGTGTCTGAGCGCCCTCATCGGTGTGGGCGAAGGAACGCAAACCGTCTCACTTCAGGGCGGTGACTTGGTGTTGCAGGCCTCGACCTCAGAGCGTTCGGCCCTGATTCGCAAGGCCAGCCGCTCGCCGTATTCGCACGTGGGCCTCATCGAGGTCGCGAAAGACGGCGTGTTCGTGCTCGAGGCGGTGCAGCCGGTGTCGCGCACGCCTCTGGCGAAATGGGCGGGGCGAGGGGAGGGCGGTTGGGTGACGGTGCTGCGGCCGAAGGGGCTCGATGAGGCCGCTCGCAAGCGGGTGATCGCCGCGGCGAAGAAAGAATTGGGCAAGCCGTACGACGCCCGCTACCGCTGGGATGACGAGCGGCTCTACTGCAGCGAGCTGGTGGTGAAGGCGTTTGCCCGCGGGGCCAGTCTGTCGGTAGGCAAGCAGGAGCTCGTCAAGGAGCTGGAGCTGAGCGACGAAGAGCTCGTGCTGGCCGCGAAGCTCGGAGTCTCTCCCACGCAGACGCTGGTGACGCCGGGCAGCCTGGTCGATGACGAGGCGTTCGAGCTGATCGCCGAGAAGGTCAAGGCGCTGAAGTGAGGGGCAGCTCGAGCTGCGCTCTGCCTTCACCGAGCATCACCGTCTGAGTGGCGACATCGAAGCCGGTCTCCAGCTGCCAGGCGCCGGCGCGATTCGAGTGAACGTGCAGCGCGGGAAAACTCGACGAGGTGATGTCGACGCGCCAACGAGCACCGGCCGGCAACACCCACTCAGTGGGCCAGAAGTCGATGCTGAGCTCGACCGGAGTGCCCGGCGTGGAGGCCTGCGGTGAAGTCGCTTCGGCCGTCGGGTACGCGAGCGTGGCGGCGTTCTCTCGCACCAACAACGCCTGGCCATCTTGCTCGGCGATCAAGCGCGCGACGAACGCGGTGTCGGGCGCTGATGACGTGACGGTGAGCTTGAGTCGCGCCGCCCCCGACAGCCGAGCAGCAACAGTCGACGGCTCGGTGCGGAAGGTCAGCACGTCTTCGCGCGTGCAGCTCTCGCCCTGCTCGACGGGACCGGGCGTGATGCCGAGGTTGCGAAAGAACGCGAACGACAACAACGACGCCCCACCGCGCGTGGGCACGGGGTTGGCCGGGTCGAACTTGAACTGGGTGGTCTGCCTCGAAGTGGCGGCCTTCGACAACACGCCACCGGTGCACGTATTCGACTGTGCTGCGCCGCCCAGCTCATACGTGGTCAGCGGGATCTCACGCGACGGCCAGCTCGGGTGCGTGCGGAAGGCGTCATCACCCACGCCCCAGGTCTGCACCGTGCCGGGCACCAGCGTGCGCAGCGGCTGGCCTTTGAGGGTGTGGTCGAACCACTCCAACATCAGGGGCCATTGATCGAGCCGGCCCGGAGCGCTCCCGAAATCGGAGTCGCCCGAGGTGAGGCCCAGGTGATTCCAGGGGCCGATCACGAACACGCTTTGCTCGCGCGTGGCGAGGCGTTCCCAGGTGTCGCGCTGGGCCATGAAGAAGGGGTCGTAGAAGCCGCCGACGAAGAGCATCGGCACGGTGGCGTGCTCGGGGGCAGCGCGGAACTGCTTCATCGCGTCGGTCTGCCAGTATTCAGAAGACGGTGCCGACGAGGCGAGCGCGTCGCGGTACCAGCCGAGCTTCTTCGTCATGTACTTCTCGTCGATCTCGATCGACGGCCGGTGTTTCGCCGCCTCGAGATAGTCGCTGCCCGCGGTCTGCCGCATGCCGCGGCCCGGCATCAACGTGGCCCACGCGGTGAGGATGTCGTCACGAAGCAGGCCGCGCTCGTAGAAGACCTTGCGCAGGTCGGTACCGAACACGGACGGAATGAGCGTCTTCACTTCAGGAGGAAGCGCATCGGCCACCGTCCACTGCGTGCAGGTCAGATAGCTGGGGCCCCGCATGCCGATGTTGCCGTCGACGAAGGGCTGCTTCACCAGCCACGCGAGCGTGTCGAGGCCGTCGTCGCGTTCGTGAATGATGGGCTCCCAGTCACCTTCACTGTCCATCTGGCCTCGAACGTCCTGCAGCACGCAGGCGTAGCCGAAGCGCGTCATGGCCTGGCACTGCATCGCCTCGATGGGCTTGAGGTACTCGTAGGGGTTGCGCACCAGGATGGTGGGCGCGCGGGTCAGGCCCTCGGGCACGTAGATCTCGGTGTGCAGCTTCACGCCGTCGCGCATGGGCAGCTCGACCTTGCTGGCCACCCAGCCGGCGCTGGTGAACTCGGGCAACTTCGCGGCGCGGCGGAAGAGTTCATGCCGCGCGTAAAGCGCGCCTCCGAGGAGCGTCAGCAACACCAGGAACACGCCGAGCACGTACTTCTTCACGAGGGTGCTCCCTGTCAGCCCCGGGCCTTCGCCGCAAGCAGATGACGCGGAGCGCCTCGTCGATTACACGCGCCTGTATGCCAGAGCTTCCTGAGGTCGAGTTTGCGAAGCGCAGCCTCGAGAAATGGTTCGAGGGCCGCAAGCTCGTGCGCACCGAAGCAGAATCGGGCGCGCGCACCTTTCGCGATTGCGACCTGGGCATCTTCAAGGCGCTCAAGGGTGAGCTGGCCGGCATCGAGCGCAAGGGCAAGTACTTGATGGTGCGCTTCTCGAGCAAGCTGGGCTTCGTGGGGCACCTCGGCATGACCGGGAAGTTCTTGAAGCGCGCTCCCGGTGAAGAAGTGAAGTGGAGCCGCGCCCGCTTCATCCTCGACGACGGTGAAGTGATTCACTTTCAAGACATGCGCATGTTCGGCCGCATCGACGCGGTGCCCGCCGCCGAGCTCGAAGGCCGGCCTGCGGTGGCGAAGCTCGGCCTCGATCCGCTCCGTGATGGAATCAGCGTCGAACAGCTTCAAGCCGCGTTCAACGGAACGAATCAGGAACTGAAGATCGCGCTGATGGATCAAGAGCGCGTCGCGGGCCTGGGCAACATTCACGCGGCCGAGGCGCTGTTCCGCGCGAAGATTCACCCTGAGCGCACGCCTGCCACGCTCTCGCCTGCAGACTGGAAGGCGCTCGTCAAAGGCATCCAGGCCACCATCGCCTTCGCGCTCGAGGTGGAAGGCGACGGCGATGAGATCCAATACGTCGAAGAAGGCGCTCCGAACCCGTTCCTCATCTATGGGCGCGCGGGCACGCCGTGCCGCAAGTGCAAGACGATCGTGGAGTCATTCACCCAGGGCGGCCGGACGACGCACTTCTGTCCGACCTGCCAGCCGATGCAAAGGAAGACAGATGGAGACCAGATGCGCAAAAGGCCTCGAGCACGTCGCTATCGCGGTTAAGGATCTCGACGCTGCGGTTCACTATTACGTGCACGTCCTGGGCTTCGCGCCCCCCGAGCTCGAGGTGGTGGCTGATCAGAAGGTGCGTACGGCGATCTTCGGTCACGGCATGGGCCGCATCGAGCTGATCTGTCCGACCGACCCGAGCTCGAGCGTGGCGAAGTTTCTCGAGAAGCGCGGCGAGGGGTTGCATCACATCTGCGTCGAGGTCGACGACCTCGTGGCGACGCTCGCCGAGCTGAAGGCCAAAGGGGTGGCGTTGATCGACGAGGTGCCGCGCATCGGAGCGGGTGGCGCGAAGATCGCGTTCGTTCACCCGAAGGGCGGCTACGGCGTCTTGACCGAGCTCCGCCAGGGTCCGTGAGCTGAGACGGTCGTAGACCAGTCGTTCGTCTCAAATCATGAGGTTGTGCTGGCACGAGGGCTGCTCATGAGCGCCCCGTGCTCACTCCCTCCTACGCAATCCGCCGGCTGCGAAAGTCAGCCACTTCGCCCGCGAATCGCAGCTCGAATTTCCGTGACCCCAGCGCCAACGTCGATGCGATGGCGGGTGCGGTCTACGAAATCGAAGCAGAGGAACTCAGGTTGACGGCTGAAGCCGTCGCGGTTCGGCTCGAGGAGCGTTGGCTTCGATCGACCGACCTCGTGATGGTCGACGGGCACTGGACGACCCTCGCCGAGTCGCAGCCATTTTCTGAGCTCGCTGCTCCCATGGCTCGCCGGGAGCGCCTGATTCAGGGCGCGCGTGACGCCGCCATCCTCTTCGGCTTTTTGGGCCTCTGGCTGCTCATCGTCTTTCTCAGAGTCTACCTGCGTTCCCCTCGCTGAACCCCGGAGCAACCATGTCCCGCCCTGTCGGAAGTGCCGCGTCGAACGTCACCGAAGTGAACTTCAGCGAAATCGAAAGTGAGCCGGTCACGACGGCTCGATCGAAGTCACCTCAGCGAGGCGAGAGTCAGGTCGAGCCGTGGACCGGTCCGGCCGCCTTCAATGCACCGGCCTTCGAAGGCGCCACCAGCTCGGGGGCTGATCTCGCTGCGCAGTCCGCCCGCGCCACTGCCGACCGGCAACGTGCGCTGAAGTCACTGACGGAGCTCGATGCGCCGCTGGTGAAGTTGGCGACGAAGTTTCCCGATCCCGACACCGCCTTCAAGACGAAGGACGTGGCCTTCGGTTCGTTCGGCAACGCGATCCACACCGATGATTTCACGAAAGCTGCGTCGACCCTTTCGGCAGGCGACATTCGCGCGCACGTCGAAGCCCAGGTGAAGAAGGCGTGGCCCCAGAGCACGCCCGCGCAGACGGAGAAGTTGAAGCAGTACTTCATGGGACAGATCGCCGAGTCGTTGAGGGAGCGCGTGGCGCCTCAACTGCAGAACCTCGCGACGAAGATGCTGGAAGACGCGTCGAAGTCGTTCTTTCAGACCGCGACCAATCCAGCGGAGATCCAGAAGTTGTCGGCGCGGCTCAACGACATGGCGCATCCCCTCTCAGATCCGGGCGACCAGGCTTCGGTGCGCGATCTCCGCGCTGCGATGGGCCTCGATCCCGACGACGCGAAGGTGACACCCGAGAAGCTCACCATCGCCTTGTGCCAGCGCGCGGCGTTGCTCGAGCACGAGGGAACGAAGATGAAGCATCACGCTCGCGGGGTGCTCTTTCGCGAGCTCGCCTCGCAGGACGTGGGGCCGCTCTTCAAGCAGTCCGCGGGCATCAAGGAAGGCAGCATGCTCTCGGCGCAGCTCGATCAGGTCCGAGAACAGGGCGAGAATGAAAAGAGTCGGCTCGGCTACGTGAAGGTCGCCAGCATCGTGATTGCAGGCGGTCTCACCGGAGGGCTCGCGCTGGGGGGCGCCGGTATCTCCGGCACGGTGGTCAGCATGGGCGTGTCGGCCTCGATGGGCGCACCTGCCGTAATGCATGCGTGGGAGGCCGTGGGGACGGCGAAAGCGAGCGAGTCGGCGGGAACGATGAAAGCCGGCGCGGGTGAAGAAGCCCACCGTGACGCAGTCATCGAGACGGCCGCCGCCGCCACGAGCGTCCTCGCTGCGACAGGTGTCAACGCCGCGTTGCATGGCGCCCTTCACCACGCCGGTGACCTCGCGAAGGTCACGGTTCACGGTTTGGTCGAGCTCGGTGCTGAGGAGGCCAGCGAGATGGCTGGCCACGCGATCTCCGCGTCGCTGGCGAGTGAAGGTCAGGCCACCGGCAGGAACGCGCTCGAGCGTGCCAAGCCGTGACGAACTCCGCCTCCACTGGAAGCACCGGGGAACCCCGCACCGAAGTGGAGGCGTTGAACATGGGTTGGTACAACCCGCCCATGTCCGTGACAGACCTCGACCCCGGCAGCGCGCCTCCTTCAGTTCAGGTGGACGAGAGCGGGGCTGATCCGTTGATCGGCATCGACCTGGGTGGCTTCAAGGTGGTGAAGCTGCTCGCTGCCGGTGGCATGGGCCTGGTCTACGAAGCGATGCACCCGGCGATCGGCCGTCGTGCCGCGGTGAAGGTGCTCAAGCCCGACATGGCCGCCGACGCGGAGTGGACGAAGCGGTTCTTGTCCGAAGCGCGCGCGTTGGGAGCGATCAAGCATCGAAACCTGATCGAGGTGCTCAACTTCGGGAAGACGCCTGATGGGCGCGAGTTCCTGATGATGGAGTTCCTCGATGGCGAGCCGCTCGACGCGTACATTCGCCGGCTGGGTCAGCTGGCGCCGGCCGTGGCGCTGGGCATCGCCGATCAGATCCTCAACGGGCTGGCCGAGGCGCACAAGAAGGGCGTGGTGCATCGCGACCTCAAGCCCGCCAACGTGTACCTGCTGCGTGAGCACAACGGCGAGCTGCTGGTGAAGGTGCTCGATTTCGGTCTGGCTCGACAGGAGCCGATCGCGCTGGTCGATGCCGCGGTGAATCTTCCCAAGCGCGATGACGGCGCTTCGTTGCTCGCAGGCACGCCGGAGTACATCGCGCCCGAGCAGGCGCAGGGCATGAAGGTCGAAGGCTCGGCGGATCTGTATTCGCTCGGCGTGATGTTGTTCGAGATGGTCAGCGGTCAGTTGCCGTTCGAGGCCGATACGGTCGTGGCGTTGCTGCAGAAGCACGTCTCTGAGCGCGCGCCCCGTCTCTCGTCGGTGATGAACAACGTGCCCGAGGGGCTCGAGGAGTTCATCGAGAACCTGCTCCTCAAAGAGCCGCAGTTGCGACCGAAGTCGGCCGACGCGGCGCGCGTGACGGTGCAGCGGCTGCTCAAGCGGCTGGCCCAGGACTCCACGGCGGTGCGCATGAACCCCGCGATGGAAGAGTTCGACCCGAAGCGTGCACCGACGGCGAAGATCTCACGCGTCGCAGCGAGCACGGACAAGGCGATCCTCGCGGCGTTCCCCGAGAAGAAGAGCCGCGGGGGGCTGGTGGCGGTGCTGGCGCTCCTTTTGTTGCTGCTCGGTGGCGGATTGGTCTGGAAGTTGGGTGGGAAGGAAGAGGTTCCGGTCGTGGTGAAGGATGAGGTCGTGGTGGCGGCTCCGAACCCCGAGCCAGTGAAGGTGGAGCCCGCGATCGTGGCTGCGAACCCGGAGCCCGAGGTGGAGACGGTCGAGGCGTTGCCGAAGATCACGAAGGCGAATCCTCCCGAGGTGAAGCCGCCGACGTTGAAGTTTGCGCCGTTGAAGAAGGTCACCATCGAGAGCGCTTCGTGCGAGCCGACCGACGATTGGCGCAACCGCATCACGGGTGGCGTCACCGAGTTGGGTGGGCTGGTGCTGAAGGATCCGAAGCTGAACGAGATCTGGGAGCGTGATGGCCGGCACGTGTCAGAGCTCACGCGCAGCGCGAAGACGGTGGGAGAGTGTGTCGCTGCGCAAGCGGCGTTCGACAAGCTCCGCGTCAATCTGGGTCATTGAGCGGCACATGAGTCGACAGATCGATCTGCTTTGCTACAACCGCGCCTCCATGTTCGCGTTCACAAGATGGCTCTGGTGCTTGGTGGTCTGTGCCTCGGCAGTTGCCTTCGCACAGGCGCCGAAGCCGTCGTTGATGCCCTTCCCGCTGGAGTTCAAGCGAACGCCTTCGGGCTTCTCGAAGGACGACAAGGAGGCGATGCAGCGCGAGTACACGCGGCTGGTTCGCCTCGCCGGCGCGATGGTGCCTGATTTCGCAAGGTACGATCTCGCGCTCAAGGAGCTGAAGCGGCAGGACTGCGAGCGGGAAGATGAGTGCCTGGTGCAGTTGGCGAAGAAGGCCGAGTCGCTCTACTCGCTGTACACGAGCGTCGACTACACGCTCGAGGGAGCGGTGATCGTGACGGGGCGCGTGGTGCGTGATGACGGCAAGGTCGCCAGCCCCACGGAGACGGTGAAGCTCGCGAAGGGGCGCGACTCGTTCAAGGACATCGCGAAGAACGCGCTGGTGCAGTTGTTCACGCAGCTCAAGCTGTCGGAGTTGCCGGCGACGAGGCCGGTCGAGAAGACCGAGCTCGTGATGGACCCGGTCCTGATGAAGGATCCGCTGAGAGATCCGCCCCCCCCGCCGCCTCCGTTGTTCGTTGAAGACACGGGCGCAGGGCAGCGGTCGGCGGGCAAGGGCATGGTGATCGCGGGTGGGGTCGTTGCGGTTGCCGGTGCGGTCGTCGCTGGGGTTGGTGGAGCGATTGGCTACGGAAAGAATCTGAACGATCGGAACGTGCCGCCTGGAGAGATCGATTCTGTGATCACCGCGCGCACGCTGACGACGGTGGGCTTCATCGGCGTTGGCGCAGGCGCGCTGACGGCGGTCGTGGGCGCGATTCTCTGGGGCACCGCGGCCCCGGCGCCTGTCTCGAACATTGCTGTGGTTCCCTTGAGCGGTGGCGCTGTCGTGCAGTTCGGAGGTCAATTCTGATGCGTGCACTTCTTCTGGTGGTTGGTTGTGTTGCCTTTGTTGGTTGTACGTTTGGCGCGAAGACCTGCATGACGCAGAGTGAGTGCG
>JBKJSE010000143.1:0-3987 GCA_046595925.1 Archangium sp.
GAACGACAACCTGCTGCGCATCGCGCCGGTGGAGGTGCGCATCGCTCCGCCCTCGGAGGGTGGGGGAGTGGACCTGGGGGAGGAGCTCAAGGAGGAGCTGGCGGGTCTTCGGGTGCAGGAGACGGATCAGCAGGTGACCGAGGCGCTCCAGAAGCTGCGGGAAGGTACGAAGGAAGGCCTCACGTCGCGCGATCACTACGATCTCGGCGTGGCGTACATGAACATGGGCCTGGTCGATGACGCGGTGCGCGAGTTCAACGCGGCGAAGGAAGACGAGCCGAAGGCGAAGAAGAAGAAGAAGCCGGCCGCGAAGAAGAAGGTCGTGAAGAAGAAGGTCGTGAAGAAGAAGCCGGCGCCCGCTGCGAAGAAAGTCGTGAAGAAGAAGAAGCCGGCGCCGAAGAAGCCCAAGGCAAAGAAGCGGAAGTGAAACCTGTCTCCCTCTCCCTTCCGGAGAGGGTCGGGGTGAGGGCCTCATGTCCTCACCATCACAAAAGGAAACATGAACACCTTCATCGACCGGCTGATCGACCTCGCGCTGGATGAAGATCTCGGCAGCGCCGGAGACGTGACCACCTCAGCCCTCGTCCCCGAAGGCGCGAAAGGCCGAGCTGAACTCTGGGCCAAAGAGCCGATGGTGCTCTCAGGGCTGGGCGCGTTCGTGCGCACGTTCGAAAAAGTCGACCCCGCGGTGCAGGTGAAGCTCGAAGCGAAGGACGGCGAGAAGACCAGCAAGCGCCAGCGCATCGCGACGCTGAGCGGTTCCCTGCAAAGCCTGCTCGTGGGCGAACGCACCGCGCTGAACATCGTGCAGCGCTGCGCCGGCATGGCCACTGCTGCAGCTGCAGCGATGGCGCTGATCGAAGGCGTGAAGGGCAGCAAGCTGAAGATCCTCGATACCCGCAAGACGCCCCCGGGCATGCGTGGGCTGGCGAAGCAGGCCGTGCGTGACGGCGGCGCCTTCAATCACCGCTTCGGGCTGTTCGACGGGGTGCTCATCAAGGACAACCACATCGCCGCGGTCGGCGGTTCCATCGCGAAGGCGCTCGCGCGCGCGAAGGCCAATGCGCCCCGCCTGGTGAAGATCGAGATCGAGGTGACCAGCCTCGAGCAGCTCCGCGAAGCCATTGCGCACGGCGCGCACATCGTGATGCTCGACAACATGGACGACGCCAAGGTGAAGGCGGCCGTGGCGATCGCCGCGGGCAAGGTCGAGTTGGAAGTCTCCGGCGGAGTGACCGCGGAGCGCCTGCCCAGGCTCGCCACGCTCGGCGTCGACTACGTCTCGATGGGCGCGCTCACGCACTCAGCCCGCGCGATGGATCTCAGCCTCGAGATCCTCGTCGGCAAGGGCGCCTGAACGCCTTCATGGGTGTGGTGTCGCGAGACCTGCACGCCAGCGCGGCACGGTCCGCGACTCTGGCTACGGGCGAAGTGCACTCGGGCCGTGTTGCGCAACTATCAATCGATGACCGAATGCGCCGAGTTCTGTGCTGATGCCGTCTGGAAATGCGCGCGATTGATAGTTGCGCAACATTATCCCACCAGAACCAGCCGAACATCTAGCGCCCGAGGGAGAGAGGCCTGCGCGAGACGAGCACCGTAGCTGACGGCTCTTTGACCGCCTTCGTCCGAGCGGTGCTTTGCGTGAGCGCCTTCGCGCCATGTTGCGCGGCAAGACCATCACGAAGCCGCCCGAGTTCACGTGCATCGACAGTGACGGCACTGACGGCACGCCTCCCCTTCACTCAGACGAGCAGAACAACGCTACAGGCCGCAATCGTTGCTCTTGTGCTCTTGCCAGGACCCACCCAGTGCCATCCTCGCCGACGGCAAGCCTTGGATCGATGAGGCTCAGTCCCTCGATGAGATCCTCTCCGCCGTCATTGCCTGACCTCACCACCATCGTCTGTTCGCGCGACCACGACAGGAACTCTTTCCCTTTCCCGTTGGACGCATGAATCAAGAAATACAGGCCGCGCGGCCTCTCATCGAGGAGAACTGGCTCGCTCCATCCTGACCCGGTGCGGTACGCAGACCAGATCGACTGTAGCGAGACATGGACGGTGACCCAGCGCGCGGTCTCGAGCGCGAAGGTACCTGCGATCGATGGGCCCACGGAGAAGCCAGCGTCGCCGCCAAACCTTTCAGTGGGAGCCCAACCCCCAGACTCGTAACGAGCAGAACGCATATCGGGCGCCCCAGCCCACACGAGGAGTGCACCGCCATCCCGGTTCAGCGCGAGCGAAGGGCTGTTGCCCCGTTCGAATTCCTTATCCGTCGACAGAAAGGGCTGACGTCCTGGCGCGGCGTCTATCCACGTCACATGGATCCCGGGCACGTGAGATGGCGGGTAGTAGCCTTCCCAGACGATCCGCTCGGCCTGTTGCCAACCCGCATCGATGCTTCGTCGCGCCACGAAGAACTCGTTGAGAGCGCCACTGTCACCTCGATGCGCCCAACCTGAGAAGACCTCTCCCTGCGAGTTGAGGTGAAGCGATGGAACGGTCAACGCTTCACTCAGAAACGGTGCTTGCGGCGGCGTCCCGTACAGCGCCTCGATTGGGCTCACGCCACCATCTTTGAAAACGGATCACCACGCTCAGAAATACCGCCCACGCCCGCATGCGCTCTCCGATTTTCGGCCTTACGGGCCTGATTGCTTAGGAAATCAGCGGCAGGCCCAGCTTGCCGACTACTTCATTGAGCGCCTTGCGCGCCATGTTGCGCGGCAACACCATCACGAAGCCGCCCGAGTTCACGTGCATCGACGCAGGGATCAGGAAGAGCGCGAACAACCGCGCGAACAGAGTCGGCGCGATCCACGCCTGCATCGAGAGCGTGCTGCCGGTGAACGAGAAGGCAGCGAACATCGGCGCCACGAGGAATCCTGAACCCTTCTGGTACGTGCGCGTCTGCGTGCCCGCGCCCTCGACGAGGCGGTAGCCCGCGCCGGGTGCCCATGCATCGACGACCGGCCACGGATCGCCCGAGAACGGTCCTGACAGGGACGTCCGCTGCTTCGAATCGACCACCGCGAGTGCGCTCATGGCGCGCACGCAATCAAGAAGCTCAGCCGAAAGCCATCACGTCATCCGGCGAGGAAGACGGTCAGTGACGCGAGTGACGGGGAACTCCTCGCCGCCGACGTGGTCCTCGCCGAGCTGCGCGCCCTCCCTTCGAATGGCGCAACGCTGGAAGGAAAAGGCGCGCCACCCCGAGGTCTTCGAGAGCGACATCGGCATGGTGATGGGCCGGCTGGCGTCAGTCCCGACGTCGCGAAGTCGGTGGTGACGGTGCTCTACTTCTGGAGTCAGTTGCGCGCGGGTCCACCGAAGCTGTGAGGCCGTGCCACCTGCTGAACAAGCTCAGCTGAACGCCATCACGTCGTCGTGCACCGGGTAGCTGGCGACCGTCTTCCTGCCGCCCGAGTAGTCGCGGGTCTTCACCGTCTTGAGCTCCCAGTCGGGGAGAATGAGTGCAGTCAGGCCGAGGCCAAACACGCCGCCGGTGTCGATGCCCACCGCCCACTCGGTGACCAGCGGCCTGTCGAGCACCGAGTGACCGAAGATGATCCGCTCAGGGCCTCGCCAGAAGTTCGTCCAGAACGCGTAGTCGGCCGGCGCCTTCGAAGGCCAGCAGCTCTTCAGGCCAGGCGGCTTGATGTGCTGCGCGTGGAGCAGGTGGTTGGGGCGCTGCTCTTCGAGTGGAACCCCGGGGAAGACGCCGGCGTGCACGACGGCCGCGTTGAACTCAGGCAGCCGGATGAAGAGAGGCAGGCGCTCGAAGTATTCGTAGTGCTGCGGCTCGAGGCGCTCACGCGTGAAGAGGTGGGCAGGGGAGAGCTTCTCCGGCTTGCTGTGGCGCTGCTGAAGGTGCTTCTCCTCGTGATTGCCCAGCACGCACTCGTGCTTCATCGCGAGCTCGACGCACTCGCGCGGTTTGGGGCCGCGATCGACGAGGTCGCCCGCGAAGATGAGACGATCAGAT
>JBKJSE010000209.1:0-13037 GCA_046595925.1 Archangium sp.
CGAAGGAACAGACCCACCGTTCGCATCGAGCGCAGTCGAGATGCCACCTCTGCGCCGCGGCAGGTGACCCCTCGACTTCGCTCGGGGGGACCGGCTTCGCAGGCGATTTCGTCCGAAGGAACAGACCCACCGTTCGCATCGAGCGCAGTCGAGATGCCACCTCTGCGCCGCGCGGCAGGTGAGCCCTCGACTTCGCTCGGGGGGAACGGTGGGTTCTCAATTCCTATTTCAGCCAACCCTCTCGGGGCGAACGGTGGCACCGAAAAGTGTACTCTCCGCCGACATGCGCAACGGCTGGCTGGTGGTCGCGGTGTCACTGTGGGGCTGTGCTAGCGGGTTCGCGACGTTGGACGTCAAGACGTTGCCGACCCCGAAGGATCACCCGAACTCGAAGTACGTGGTGCTGCTCGACGAGAGCATCGCCCGCTACGTGCCGGAAGGCCCCAACGGCGCGCCGCAGCTGATCGTCACCAATCGCTGGCGAGCGAAGATCCTCAAGCCCACGGTGCTCCCGCCGCTGCGTGCTTGGTACAGCCGCACCTTCACGCTGGTCGAGTCGATGCGCGGGCGCGTGGTGAAGCCCGACGGGACCGAAGAGGTGCTGGACGATTCGAAGAAGTCAGATCGCCCCGCTTTCAGTGGCGACGTCATGGTGACCGACCAGCGGGTGATGGAGATCCCCGTGCCGCCGCTGCCCGTGGGCTCGGTCTTCGAGTCAGAGATCATCACCCGTCGCCTCGACGTGAAGCCCTACGTGATGCGCGAGTCGTTCGGCGACGAGGTGCCCATCAAGGTCGCCCGGTTGATCGTCACAGCACCGCGCGACTGGCTCATCCGCTGGATGGTGCAGTCCTACGACAACAAGCCCTTCGCGCCGAAAGAGGAGCTCGAAGGCGAGCTCAGGAAGTGGACCTTCGAGCGCACCGACCTGCGCGCGATCGATCTCGACCCGCAGGGGCCGCCGGCCTGGGCGCTCGTGCCGATGGTGGCGCTGCGCCTCGAGGAGTGGACCGAACAGGGCAAGAAGCAGAACGCCTTCGCTTCACCCGAGCTGCTCTCTTCCTGGCTCGCCGCGCAGTACCAGGAGCAAGCGCGCGTCACGCCCGAGCTGCAAGAGACGGTCAAGCAGGTGCTCACCGGCGTGCCCGACGACCCCGAAGCGAAGGCGCGTGCGCTCTACGAACACGCGTGCCGCAGCATCCAATACTGCGCCGTCGAGATTGGCTACGGCGGCTGGATTCCGCATGACGCGCCCGCGGTGCAGAAGGGCCGCTACGGCGACTGCAAGGACAAGGCGAATTACCTCCACACGCTGCTCACCATCGCCGGCGTTCCTTCGGCCCCGACGCTCATCTACGCGCATGGCGGCACGCCGATGCCCTTCCAGCTCCCCTCGCTGGGCGCGAACTTCAACCACGCGATCCTCGCGGTCGATCTGCCCAACGATCGCGTCGTCTACGCCGACCCCACCTCGCGCGCCGTGCCGTTCGGCCAGCTGCCGCCCAGCGATCAAGAAGCCACCGTGCTCGAGCTGCGAGCGCAAGGAGCGCCGCTCAAATCGACCCCGGCGAGCGCGGCTTCGAGCAACGTCGAGAGCCAGACCGTCACGTTGCGACTCGACCCGCGCGGTGACGGAGAAGGCACCGTGAGCATGGAGACGAAGGGCGCCAGCGCGCTGCCGATGAAGCAGCGGTTGCTCACCGGCACCGGAAGGCTCTCAGAGTGGCTCGGCAAGGAGCTGTGGAACCGCACCGCGCACGTGAGCACCGCCAAGCCCACCGCCACCGGAGACTTCGTCGACACGGTCGCCGTGGAAGGCACCGTCGAGGTACGACACCTGCTCGCGCGGGGAACGCAGGGCGACGCGCTCTTCCGGATCTCCGATGTCTTCCAGCCGTGGGTCCGTCCGTGGCCCGAAGGAAGGCAGACGAACGTGGTGTACCGCTTCGCCGAGACCGTCGAGTCGACCCTGCTCATCCAGCTGCCGGTGGGGGCTGAGGTCCGTTCGGTGCCGAAGGACAAGGAGCTCGACACGAAGCTGATGCTGTACCGGATCACCTGGAAGAAGACGGACCAGGGGCTCGAGGTCAAACGCTCGCTGACCCGGAAGAAGCGGGTCATTCCGGCGGCGTTGCTCAGTGAGGCGAACACGGCGGCGACGGACATCTTGATCGCCGAACATGAAGCAGCCGTGCTCCGGTTGCCGGTGGTGGTGGAGGCGTCGCGATGAGAACGCTCCTGCTGCTCTCTTTGCTCGCGTCGGGCTGCGCCACGCTGAGCAAGGCCGACTTCGTCTCGGCCGACACCTTGAAGTTCGACGCGAAGAAGTACCCGGAAGACGCGGCGCTGGTGCTGCACCGGGTCGATCGCACCGAGCTGCTCGAGGAGAACAACGACGCCTTCACCTACAACGTCAGGCACGAGGTCATCGCCGTGCTCGGTGAAGGCGGCTTCGATTTGGCCGAGGTGAAGTTGCCCCTGTGGCAGCGCGCGAAGCTGGTGCACTTTCATGCGCGGGTGGTGCAGCCCGATGGCACCGAGCAGAGGTTCGATGGCGAGCAGATGCTCAGCGACTCCGGCGGCAAGGGCGAGTTCGACTCGAACGCGAAGTTCTTCCGCTTCCCCGACGTGCGCGTGGGCAGCGTGCTCGAGTACGAGTGGCGCATCGAGTCACCCGGGCTGTGGAACTCGGACGATCAAGACACGCTGGGCGTCTACCCCGTGCGGCACTACGAGTTCGAGCTGACGGCTTCGAAGCCGCTGGTGCTCGAGACCATCGAGTTCAACGGCGGCGCGCCCATCGCGCTGCGCAAGCTCGCCGACGGCCGCAACCAACTGCGCTTCGAGCTGAACGACCTGCCGCCGCGCCGGGAGGCCGACTTCGCTCCGCATTGGACCTTCACCGAGCCGCGCTGGGCCTGGCGCGTGGTGGCCTACCGCAGCCGCGCGTACGCCATCGATTGGCTGCGTGACTGGAAGGACGTGGTCAACGGCAAGGGAAAGGCCTTCTTCGTCGATGGCAAGCTCGAGAACGGCCTGACCGAAGGTCTCGACGCGAGCGACTGCGCCGAGGTGAAGTGCAAGATCGACAAGGCGATGAAGTTCCTCGGGCGGCGCACCACCACGAGCGGCGTGAAGTGGAACCGCGAAGAGAACCTCTCTTCGGCGCTCGCGAGCGGCAAGACCAGCGTGGTGGAGCGCGCGTTGTTGATGAAGTTCTTCCTCGCGCGCGAAGGGCTCGACGTGTGGCTGGGCTACGGCACCGGCAAGCTCTCGCAGGAAGCCTCGACGACCTTCCCGAGACTGGCGCAGTTCGATCACCTGTTCGTCTTCCTCCCGGCGCAGAAGGGAGTCGATCAGGCCATCACCATCGACGCCTCGTGCGACTACTGCGAGGCGGGACAATTGCCGGATCGTTTTCAGGGCACGCCCGTCTTCGTGTTCAAGACGAAGCCTGAGCTGAGCCAGGTCGACACCACGGGCCGATGGATCACCGCGCAGGAAAACGAAGCGGTCGCTTCACGCTTGCTCGTCACGCACCAGGCCGAGCTGCACACCGACGGCACGGTGAGCGACGACATCACGATGCGCGCCACCGGCTCGTCCGCCCTCGAGTACCGCGAGCGCAACCGCAACTGGAACCTCAAGCGACTCAAGGGCCACGAGCAGGACTGGTTCAACCGGGTCAGCCCGCTGGCGCACGTCGAGAAGGTGACCTGGAACACCTGCGATGCCGCGAGCTGTGGCTGGAACACGCTCGTCGACTTCCCCGGAGAGGCGAGCGCGGACGGTGAGCGATGGCTGGTGCCGACGTCCGTGCTGCGGCCCATGTGGGAAGGGCTCTTCGCCGGCTCGAAGCGAGAGCTCGACGTACACTTCGCCGACAAGGAGACCATCGAGGAGGTCTTCGAGCTCATCGTGCCGGCCAACCTCGAGCTGGTCGACGTGCCGCGGGCGCTCTCGGTGAAGCTGGGTGGCTTCGAGACCGGGGTCAGCTACGAGAAGATGCCCAGGGGCGTGCGGGTCAAGCGCAAGGTCAGTCACGAAGTCGGCGTGGTGGCGAAGAGCGACTACCCGGCGCTGCGTGACGCGGTGGAGAGCTTCCGGCGCGGGCGGCGTGAAGTGCTGGTGTTCGCGCCGAAGGCCGCGCCGCCGAAGCACTGACCTTCAGTAGATGAAGGGAATGATCTTGTACGGCACGCGCTTCACGTAGGCGCTCCACAGCGGGCCGTACTTCGCCGCGCAGCGCAGGTCGTCGAAGTGCTGCCGGGGGAACAGCAGGAGCACGTAGTAGAGCGGGTAGAGCCACGGCTCCCACGAGCCGGGGTAGCCGAGCGCCAGGGTGATGCCCGAGGCCATCAAGAGTTCGCCCAGGTAGTTGATGTGCCGCGAGAGGCCCCAGAAGCCGTTGACCAACACGCGGCCTTCGAGCGCTTCGGGCGTGATGCCGAGGAACGTGCGCTTCGGGTCTCGCTTGAAGTGGAACTTCTGCAGGTTGGCCCCGCGAGAGGTGGCCCAGCCGGCGAAGAAGAGCACCGCGCAGGCGATCAACGCGGGCAGCGGCGTGTGCGGGTTGGGTTTGTCGGCCTGCGACCAGAGGCCGACCGCGTAGAAGAATGGGTAGAAGGTGAGGCAACCCCAGCCGAGCTTGAAGCCCACCTTCTCGGCCATGAAGTCGTAGGTGTAGAGGTGCACCTCTTCGAAGTTCAGGTACTCGATGAGGAAGAAGCTGAAGAGCGCGGTCGAGACGAAGACACCCGGTGACGGATCGTCGCGGTGCATGAGCACGTGGGCCGCGGCGAACGAGTAGAGGTTGAGCGCGAGCATGATCGCGCCGATGAGGTAGAGCCACATCTTCGCGTCGAGCCGGCCGTTGAGCGCTTGCGGGTTGTCGAGGCGGCCCAGGTAGAAGTCCTCGAAGAGGTTCTTCACCTTCGGCGCTGTGAAGACGATGGCGGCAGAGAAGAGCAGGCCGAGCGCGCAGGCGCTCACCAGCATCTCCCAGCGGTGCAGGTAGAAGGCTTCCCACGGGAGGACCTGCGCCCAGCAGAGGCCGGCCCAGGTCGCGACCGAGAGGAAGAACACTCGCAGGCCATTGAGGTGGTAGCGGAGTGGCTTGTTGGTTTTGGGATCGATCACGTAGCCGTCGACCCAACGGCCCGGGACGACGAGGTGGAGACCGAGGACGACAGCGTAGATGACGAGGACGTAGATGAGGCCAAGCACGGGCGAGGGCGTAGCACAGGCCCCTCACCCCGACCCTCTCCCCGAAGGGGAGAGGGAGACACGTGGGGGATTCTGAGCTAGCGCCCGCGCATGGCCGTCCGCCTTCCTATTTTCGCGACCTGCACCCGCGGCACCGAGGTCTTCCTGGCCCAGGAGCTCGAGACGTTCGGCTGCAAGCGCATCCGTCAGGACCGCGGGGGCGTGCGCTTCATGGCCGCGCTCGACGAGATCCTCCGCGTCTGTCTGCACTCCCGCATCGCCATGCGCGTGCTCTACCCGCTGGGCGAGTTCCAATCGGTCGGCGCCGAAGGCCTCTACGACGCCGCCATCCAGGTGCCGTGGGAAGACTGGCTGACCCCCAAGATGACCTTCGCGGTCGAGGCCACGCTCAAGGACTCCGAGCACACGCACACCGGCTTCGTGGCGCTCAAGCTCAAAGACGCCATCGTCGATCGCCTGCGCCAGAAGTACGGCTCGCGCCCCGACGTCGACAGCCACGATCCGACGGTCAGCGTGGTCGCGCACCTCAACAAGACCACGCTCTCGCTCTCACTCGATCTCTGCGGAGAGCCGCTCTTCAAGCGCGGGTACCGCATCAAGACCACCATCGCGCCGGTGAAAGAGACGCTCGCGGCCGCGCTGCTGATGGCCGCGGGCTACACCGGTGAAGAGCCGCTGGCCGACCCGATGTGCGGCTCAGGCACGCTGATCATCGAAGGCGCGTGGATGGCGATGCGCCGCGCTCCGGGACTCAAGCGTCACTTCGCGCTGGAGAACTGGCCCGAGTTCGCTGCCAAGGCCAAGCCGCTGCTCGACGATCTCCGCCGGGAAGCGGTCTCGCAGCAGCGCACGCTGCCCTTCCAGCTCATCGCGCGCGACTACGACGAAGACGCGCTGCTCGCCGTCAAACGCAACGTGGTCGCGGCCGGCCTGTCGACCGCCGTGAAGATCGAAGAAGCCGACGTGCTCAAGAGCGAGCCGCCGGAAGGCCCTGCCGGCCTGCTCATCACCAACCCGCCCTACGGCGAGCGCATCGGCGATGGCGGCCAGAAGGGCATGAAGTCGTTCTTCCACATGCTCGGAAAATCACTGGGAAAGTGGAATGGCTGGCGCATGGCCGTGCTGGCCGGCAACCCCGCCTTCGAGAGCGCCTTCGGCCGCCGCCCCAACAAGCGCACTGACTTGTGGAACGGGCCGATCGAGTGCCAGCTGCTCCAGTATCCGGTCGTCACGCCCCGGGAGTATTCTTCGAAAAGCCCGGAATGACCGAAGTCACGAACTCAGGTGAGCACGAAGAATCGACCACGGCAGAGGTCCATGCCGACGCGCTCGATTCGCTCATCGGGCAGACCATCGACGGCCGCTTCCGCATCGTCGAGGTCATCGGCAAAGGCGCGATGGGCAAGGTGTACCGGGCGGTGCAACTGCCGCTCAACCGCGCGGTGGCCATCAAGCTGCTCGACTCGCGGTACGGCGCGGGCAAGGACGAGAGCTTCAAGCAGCGCTTCCTGGTCGAAGCCGCGCTGACCTCGAAGCTCAATCACCCCAACACGGTGCGGGTGCTCGACTACGGCAGCACGCGCGACGGGTTGTTCTTTCTCGCCATGGAGTACCTCGACGGTGAGACCCTCGAGAAGCTGCTCACCAGGGGCGCCCTGCCCTGGCACCGCGTGCTCAGCATCGGCCAGCAGATGGCGCGCGCGCTGCGTGAAGCGCACGAGCTGGGCGTGGTGCACCGCGATCTCAAGCCCGGCAACGTGGTGCTGCTCCACGCCGATGACGACGCCGACTTCGTCAAGGTGCTCGACTTCGGGCTGGTGAAGTCTTTCGTCGAAGGTCACGAGCTCGAGGGCCGGGCGATCACCCAGCAGGGCATGCTCATGGGCAGCCCGCCGTACATGGCGCCGGAGCAGGGCGAGAAGAACCGCGCCGACCCGCGCAGCGACATCTACTCGCTGGGCACGATGCTGTTCGAGATGCTCAGCGGCAAGCCGCCCTTCAGTGGTGGTGGCGCGCTCGAGGTGATCCTCAAGCACGTGCACGAGCCGGTGCCTGCCCTCGTCGCGCCTTCGAAGTTCGAGGCGGTCCCTGAGGCGTTGCAGGCGATCGTGATGCGGTGCCTGGCGAAGTCGCCGATGGACCGTTTCCAGGCGATGGATGAGCTGCTGATCGCGCTGCAGGACGTGCCGGTGCCTTCGCGCAACGTCGAGCCTGAAGTGCAGCCGAAGACCGAAGCGTCGGTGCCCGTCACCCTGCCGCCTGCTGAGCCGGTGGTGATGGTGGCGCCTGCCACGCAGCCTCGGGGGCCGTCGGTGTTGCTGGTCGGTGGGTTCTTCGTCGCGGCGGTCGCGGGGGTGCTGGGGACGTGGGCGGTGGTCAAGCCGTCGGCGCCGACCAGGCTGGTGTTCCACGTCGAGTCGAACCCTGCCGGCGCGGACGTGGTGGTCGAGGGAAAGAAGCTGGGCGTCACGCCGATCGATCTCGAGCAGGTGCTCGGGCAGGGCAATCGCGCGTCGCTCGAGTTGCGCTTGGAGAAGGAGGGCTTTGCTCCGGCCAACGTGCGGCTCACCGGTGGTGGTGGACGGCTCGAGGTGTCGCAGACGCTGAGCCTGCTTCCGGTTCCGGTGGTTCAGAAGGCCGTTCCTGTTGCTGCTCCGGCTCCGGTTTTGGCTCCCGCTCCGGTTCCTGCTCCGGTGGTGACGGTTCCGCCCTCACCCCGACCCGCTCCCGAAGGGAGAGGGAGCGGGAGCAAGGTCAAGAAGAAGGTGGCTCCGGTTGCTGCTCCGGCGCCCGACGCGCCCCGCCCTGCTTCCAAGCTCGACGAGGAAGAAGAGACGGGGCCTTCGAAGAGTGAGCTGAAGCGGCCGACCGCTCAGCCCTGACTCAGGTGCACGAGCCGGTGCTGCTGGTGCAGCAATAGCTCGAGCAGCTCGACGGTCGGGTGGCGAACGCAGAGCAGGCCTGGGTCTTCTGGTCGGCGATGCACTGATCGTGTTTGCCGGCCGAGTACGACGAGCTGGTGCCACCCGGGCACGCGTTCTGCTCGCTGACCTGCTCACAGGTCTTCGATTCCTTGGTGTTGCAGTCGTTCTCGTTCTCGAAGTTCACCTGCACGGTGAGACCACCGAGAGCCACGCAGGCGTAGAGGCGGCTGCAGTACGACCTCTTCTCCTCGACACAGCGCGTGTAGACCGGGTCAGGAGCACAAGCGGTGAGGCAGGCAGCGGCGGCGATCAGGGCGAAGAGGCGATTCATGGGGAAATCCTTGAGGTGGGGGAAATGCGGCACTGTGAATTGCATGAAGGCATGCGGCCGGGATCGCGCATGTTTGGGCCGTGGTGATTCCGTTACGTGTTCCGTCGGCCCCCCCGGTAGAACCGCGACATGGTTGACACTCTGAAAGAGGCGGTCGACTCCGACGCGACGCCCTCTGTTCGAATGCTGACGGTCGTCATGCATTTCGACGACGTGCTCGCGGTGCCTGGTCTGGTGTTCGCGTGGGTCGAGCCGAAGCTCGCGCTGGGCCGTGGTGAGGCCGACGCGTTCGAGAAGGGCCGCCTCACGTTGATGGACCCACGGGTCTCCACCGAGCACGCCGAGCTGGTGCGTGATGGCGATGACGTGCTGGTGCGCGATCTCGGCAGCAGCAACGGCACCTGGGTCAACGGGGTTCGCGTCGAAGGTGAGCAGCAGCTCGAGAGCGGCGACGTCATCGAGCTGGGCCGCACCGTGCTGTGCTACCGCCAGACCACCACGCACCTGGCGTGGCAGATTCTCGGAAAGAAGGGGCGACCCCAGGGCCTGCAGTTCGGTGACCTGCGCACCTTCAACCCCGAGTTGGGCGATCGTTACCGCAAGCTCTCGAAGATCGCGCAGACCTCGCAGCCGGTGTTGATCGTCGGCGAGACCGGCACCGGCAAAGACGTGCTCTCGAACGCGCTGCACGACGAGAGCGGCCGAAAGGGTCCGTTCGTCGCGGTGGACTGCGGGGCGGTCCCCGACAGCCTGTTCGAGTCGACGCTGTTCGGTCATGAAAAGGGCGCCTTCACGGGTGCGACCGAGCCGCGGGTGGGAGAAATTTCGCGCGCAAACAAGGGCACCCTGCTGTTCGACGAGGTCGGCAATCTGACCCCGGCAGGCCAGGCGAAGTTGTTGCGGGTGTTGGAGACGTCGAAGGTCACGCCGCTGGGTGGAACGAAGACGCAGGAGGTCGACGTGCGGTGGCTCGCCGCCACCAACCGGCAGCTGATGCAGGAGGGTGATGGGTTCCGCGCTGACTTGCTTCACCGGTTGGCAGGCTTCGTGATCGACCTGCCTCCGGTGCGAGAGCGCCGGGAAGATCTCGGGTTGCTGCTGGCGCAGCTGTTGACCGCGGCAGGCGTGAAGAAGGCGAGCCTGCACCCCCTGGCGGGGCGCGCGTTGGTGAACCATGCGCTGAGCGGCAACGTGCGGCAGCTGCGGAACATCGTGCAGCGCGCGTCCCACGCCGGGCCCGAAGTGGTCATCGAGCTCGAAGCGCTCGGCGTGTTGGAGCAGGCCGAACGTGCCGAGTCGCCGAAGGTCGAGCGGCCGCGCGAAGGCGCCGTGCCCACCAGGCCCGCCCTGGAGAACGCGCTCAACGCTGCCGGCGGCAACGTCGCGCAGGCCGCGCGGGCGCTGGGCACCTCGTCACGTCAGCTCTATCGCTGGCTCGCCCGCGCGGACCTCGACCCCGAGAACTTCCGCGCGGGAAAGACCTGATCAGGACTTCGAGTTCCAACCGTGACGAACGTAGGGACGAACGAGCGCGAACGGCTTGCCCGTCTTCTCCTCGTCCCACTCGGTGGAGAGCTTCACCTCGAGCGCATCGCTCCACTTTTCATGCGTGACGCCGTACTGGCGCTGCGCTCCGTAGCCGTACCGAACGCCCGCTTCGGCCTCGGCCCAGATGGGCGCCTTGGTCACCGGGTCGGGGTTCGAGAGACCGTCCGCGGGAATGGGCTCGGCGCCGGTCGCCTGCTTCAGGGTGTCGACGAGGTCCTGCTTGAGCTCGGTGCCGCCGACATGCAAGTCGGACTTGGTCTGCTCCCAGTCACGCTGCATCGCGCCCTTCACTTTTTCCCAGGCAGAGCCGTGCGTGTCCTTCTCCCAGTACGAGGGGTGCCATTCCTGCGTGATCCGCGTCGAGGCGTCGTCGTTGGTGGTCTTCATGTGGGTGAGGGTCAGCACGCCTCGGGCCGCGCAGCCGCGTGAGCAGTTGCGACGGGTTGTGGCGGGTGCCCCATCAAGCTGATGGAGCGAGCCCATCGCATTGAGGCGTCAGACGCGGTTTTCGGTGCGCTTGAAGATGCGCTCGAGATTACCGCGGTGCGTCCACAGCATCGCCAGCAGCAGGCCCACGCCGAACAGCGAGTATTCCAGCGGCCGGCCCAGAAAGAAGCTGCTGATGATCGCGAGCAGCGCGCCGAGCAGCGAACCGATCGAGCTGATGCGCGTGGTGGCTAGAATGATTACCCACGTCACGAAGCCGATGAGCGCAGAGAGCGGCAACAGCACGAGCAACACGCCCAGCGCGGTGGCCACGCCCTTCCCGCCTTTGAACTTGAGCCAGACGGGGAACACGTGACCCAGGAACGCCGCCGCGCCGATGGCCACGTGCAGCAGCGCGTCTTCGGGAGCGAGCCACAGGCCCAGCAGCACCGGCAGCGAGCCCTTGGCCGCGTCGAGCAACAAGACCAGCGCGCCCAGCTTCTTGCCTGCCACGCGCGCGACGTTGGTCGCTCCGATGTTGCCGCTGCCCGAGGCGCGCACGTCTTTGCCGGCGACGAGCGAGGTGACGATCACTCCGAAAGGAATGGACCCCGCCAGGTAACCGAGCGCGACGAGCAGCCAGAGCATGTCAGCGCAGGCCCAGCACGCTGTACGCGAAGATCACCCACACGTAGTTGAGCGCGAAGATCGCCACCATGGCCCAGCGAGCGCGGCGCCATTCCTTCTGATCGAGCACGAGCTCAGGCACCGGCACGCGGAAGAGCAGGTGCAGCGCGCTGTAGATGATGGCGATGGCGAACAACGAGGCAGCGACGGTGCCCAGCGGGTTGGCCTTGAGCGCGCCGAGCACGTTGAAGTGCGAGAACCGGTCGGCCACGCGGGTCAGTCCGCAACCCGGGCAGGGAATGCCGGTGAGCTTGCGAAAGCCGCAGCCCCAGAAAGGAATGAGCCGCGCCACGGGGATGTACCGGGCGATCGCGAAGCCCACCACGCCGATCAACGCCACGCCGTCGAGTGGGCCGAACGAACGATTTCTGGCAGGCATGATGAGCTGCAAAGCGAGGGGCACCGTACACCGTTGCGTGCGTGCAGGGGGACCCCGACAATCAGGCTGATGACTTCTCCGCTGCGCCCCGCTGAAAGTCTGGCCGCGTTCCAGCGTGCTCCTGCGGGCACGTACCTGAGCGGTGAGCACTTCTTGTATCTGTGTGAAACCGAAGAGCTCTTCGCCTTCTTCATCTGGGGCCAGGCGAGAGGCGACGAGACCCGCCGGGTGGTCGAGGCGTTGTCCGTCGAGGTGCGGCCGGAAGCGGTGCCCCATCGTTCGTACGTCGACTTCAGCGGAATGACCGGCATCGACCGCGAGTCGTTCGGGGTGCTCCGCGACTTTCTCGAGAGCGTGAAGCACCGGCAGGCCGAGGTCACCGTGAAGGAAGCGCTCATCAGGCCGGGCGGGTTCGCGGGCACGGTGATCGCGGGGTACTACGCGGTGTATCAGCAGCCGTTTCCGGCGAGGCTCTTCACGGATTCGCCCGAGGCGATGGCGTGGCTCGAGCTCGAGCCCGCGGTGCTGCGCCGCTGGGAAGGACTGCGCGATCAGGTGCGCGGCGTGCCGCCAGAGTTGTTGCAGCTCAAGCAGTTGCTGCGCACGAAGTTGGATCGCGCAGACCTGCCGTGGGCGGCGAAGCAGCTGGGCGTTTCCACGCGCACGCTGCAACGGCGCCTGAGTGGCACCGGCACCAGCTTTCAACGGGTGCTCGATGGAGAACGGCTCGAGGTCGCGCAGTCGCTGGTGGCCGAGTCGGACGAGAAGTTGTCGTCGATCGCCAGCCAGGTGGGCTTCGCGTCGTACCAACACTTCAGCGATTGGTTCCGGCGCAAGGCGGGGAGCACCGCCGAGGAATGGCGTCGCACAGGGTCGGGGTGAGGGTCTCGTTTCTGGCGCATTTCCGGAATCAGTTGGCGCGCTCAGTTTCCCGAGTGTCCGTACCTTCTCCCCATGACCCCCAACGCCACGCTTCGCGCCCCTGCCGTTCCTGAAGTCATCGCCCCGCTCTTTCTCGGTGCCAATCTCGTCGTCTTCTTCCTGTTCGCGACCGCCTTCCTCTTCGCGCCGCGTTACTTCGCAGCGCAGCTCGACATCACGCTGAGCTCGACCTCGGCCATCGCTGATCTTCGCGCGATGTACGGCGGGCTCTCGCTGGGCGTCGGCGCGCTGTTCGTGCTCGGCCTCAAGAATGTCGCCTTCCGGCCAGCGGCCATCGCGCTCGCCACGCTCACTTCGGCGGGCCTCGCGGTCGGCAGGGTGATCACCATCGGGGTCGATGGAATGCCAGGGCCGCTGGTGTTGGCGTTTCTGGGCTCTGAGGTGATCTCTGTGGCTCTGGGTGTGTACTTGATGCAGCGGCGGGACCGATAACGGGGGGACTGGTGAAATAGGTCCACCACCGGTCCCCCCGAGCAGGGGTACCGGCTTCGCCGGCGATTTCGTCCGAAACAACAGACCCACCGTTCGCATCGAGCGCAGTCGAGATGCCACCTCTGCATCGCGCGCCAAGTGA
>JBKJSE010000456.1:0-61120 GCA_046595925.1 Archangium sp.
TAGAAGCCGCAGCGCACCGCCGCATCGCAAATGCCGGGGACGTAGGTGTTCGTGCACCACGTCTCCCACGCGCCGCTGCCGCCGCCAGTCGTTCCTCCGCCGGTTCCTCCACCAGTCGTTCCTCCGCCGGTTCCTCCACCAGTCATTCCTCCGCCGGTTCCTCCACCGCCCGTTCCACCGCCCGTTCCTCCGCCGGTTCCGCCACCGGTCGTTCCTCCGCCCGTGCCTGCGCTGCTACACACCCCGAGGCTGCAGGTCTGGCCCACGAAGCACGAGCTGCAGATGAACCCGGCGTTGCCGCAGGTGCCGTTGTTGTTGCCGGTCTGGCATTGCCCGCTCGAGTCACAGCAGCCACTGCAGTTGCCCGGGCCACACTTGACGACAGGACTACAACCGACGCTGGCAGCGAGGAAGAGCACGAGGCCGAAGAGGCGCATGCTGGACCCACACCACACTTGTCCTGCGAAGTCACAGCATCGGGAGGAACTGCGTCACTGCGACGTTCCGGTTCACTGACCATGATGGTCGTGGACGGCGATGCGCTTCGGCCCAATCGCAGCGCGCGCCGATGCGGGCGAGCACGGCGGAGCGCGACGCGGGACCTTTGGGGTGTCATCCGCCGCCTGCTTCACGCAATCGATTGAGGTAGGAAAGCGTCGTGCTGCCCCTGCGACTTCTCCTCTTCTCCGTGGTGCTCGCCTTCTCATGCGGGGCACCAAAGCCAGACAAGTGCGACGTCACCAACTGCGGGGGCGGGTGCTGCGATGTGAGGGGCGAGTGTCAGATCCCCTCTGCGAACGCCTGCGGGGCGAGCGGCAACCTCTGCACCGCCTGCTTCGGAAATCAGACCTGTCAGTTCGGTGTGTGCGTCGCCAACAGCTCGAGCGGGGGAGGTGGTGGCGGTGGGAGCGCGACGGGCGGAGGCAACGCGACGGGTGGAGGCAACGCAACGGGTGGAGGCAGCGCGACGGGTGGAGGTAGCGCGACGGGTGGAGGTAACGCGACGGGTGGAGGCAGCGCGACAGGTGGAGGCAGCGCGACAGGTGGAGGTGGCGGCGCCAGCTCCTGCGCGCAGACGTGCGCAGGCTGTTGCCAGGGAAACACCTGCGTCACTGCCGTCTCCCTCTCGAACTGTGGAAGTGGTGGCAGCACCTGCTCGACCTGTGACGCGCTGCGGGCGGACAACTGTGGCCCCACCGGGTGCCGCTGTGGCACCGGAAGCGCGTGCGCGACCGAGCGGTGCAACGCCGGGTCCTGCGGCAGCAGCACTCGCAACTGGACTCAACTCTCGACCTCAGGCGCTCCGACCGCCCGCGCAGGCCACGGCATGGCCTGGGACTCGGCGCGTCAGCGCGTGGTGCTCTTCGGAGGCCAATCGGGCCTCACGCAGCTCAGCATGACGATCCTGAGCGACACCTGGGAATACGACCCCAGCACCCGCAGCTGGACTCAGCGCGCCGTCACCGGGGGGCCGCCAGCGCGGGTGGTGATGGCCATGGCGTACGATCCGGTGCGGGCGGTGACGGTGCTCTTCGGCGGGTGGACCGGTACGACCCGGCTCGCCGACACCTGGGAATGGAACGGCACCACCTGGACCCAACGCGTCGTCACCGGCCCTGCGCCCCGCCACTTCGTGGGCTGCTGGTGGGACCCGGTCCGCGCGCGCATCTCTGTCTACGGCGGCTACGACAGGACCAACGGGAACGCCTCAGACACGTGGGACTGGAATGGCACTGCGTGGACTCAGCGAACGGGCCTCAGCGGGCTCCTCCCAGATGGCGCGGTGCACTCGGTGGCGTATGACGCCGTGCGACAGCGCATGGTGTTCCACGGCGGGCGTGACAGCGCCGGACCCCAGAGCGGCACGTGGGAGCTGGGCACCACGTGGAGCAACCCAGCCTCCACCAACCCGCCTTCCGCGCGGTTCGGCGCGGCGATGACCTGGGACGCGACCTCGGGCAGGGCGCTCCTGGTTGGTGGCAACGACGGCGTCGACGCAGTGGGCGGCGCGTGGTCGTGGGACGGCGCCACCTGGGCCCCGCTCGCGAGCACCGCCGGCGTGCGCGCCATGGCGAACATGGTGTTCGACTCTTCGCGGGGCAAGGTCATCCTCTTCGGTGGCTACAACGTGTCGTCGAACACCGCCGAGACCTGGGAATACTGAGAGTGGCGAGTGGTCGGGCGCAGCTCGAGTCGCACCCGTCCCGTCGAACGCCCCGTTTGTTATCTACCCTTTTGAGGTCTTGGTCGCCCGATGGAACCGAAAGCCTTCCCCTTTGAAGTTCCCGTCATGGGCTCGGTATTGAAATGACTCAAGGGTTTCTGTCCAACGACCCGCTTGAAGTGCTTCGGGCCGCTCAAGGACTCGCAGGTTCACCGCAGGTTCGCATGAGTGAGTTCGTACCGGGTCAGGCCTGCACGGGCCACCTCGCGGTGCCTGGCGGCGTCATTCACCCGGCCCATCGAGCCTGGGTGATGGGCTGCCTCGAGATGACCGATATACAAATGCGAGAAGCGCCCCTCGACTTCACTCCGCAGCGGCTGCGTGAGTTGCTCGAGTTGTCGCATTCGCCGTTGGCGCAGCGGCTGAGAGCTGACGGCGTGGAGCCGACCTCGCTCGTACTGACCCGGGTGCCCGTTTTTATCCGGGCAGATGAACCGCATCACCAGGGGAACCCCATTCGTTCGCCCGAGTATGCGGCGTGGCATCAATTTGCGCGGGCGTGCGCGTACCTCGAGACATGGCAGGAGAAACTGCCGCCCGTCATCGTTGACAGCAAGATGGTTGAGCTGCAGGCAGACTTCGACCGACTCCTGTGCCAACTCCGTACCGGCCATGCGCTCTTCCAGCCGCTCGACGAGCGCGATGCGCTTGTCGGGCTGCCGCCGCCACCCCGCATTTGGTGGGACGACCCGATCAAACCGATCTCGGTCGCACTGTCTGGCACCACAGTCCTTCTCCACTTGGCACACACCGTCGTGCAGGTTTCGCTCGAGTCTGGTGCCTTCTCGGTCACCCCCGTTGGGTTCGCCCAGTTGGTGCGAATGGAGCGCGACCACGCCATCTTCCAGCTCGACCAAGAGGCTTCTCTTGCGGTTTACGACCTGCACGAACAACGGTTCGTTGTGAAGCCTCGTGCACTGCCGCGCCATATGGTCAGGCAGGTCTGCTGCGGTGTGGAGCTGTGGAACGTCGCCGAGCGGACCTTCGCGATCATGCCCAACGGAGGAATCGACGCCGAGGAGGTGACGATAAGCGGCTGTGGCGACTACGGCTGGCTCACACTCGCACCCGAAGAGGATGACCTCGGCGTGTTCTCCATCACCGAGGCGAGGTCGGTGTTCCAACCATGGCCGCATCCAGTGATCGAGCGGCGCCGGGCCGGCGGGGACGTCAAGGATGACCTGGAGGTTCGCGCTTTGGGTCGAACGTCGCTGGGTGAGTTCATCTTCTTTTATTGCGGTTGGCTGTGCACCTCGGCCGAGATGTTCGAGGTCACGGACGTTCGCGCGGCTGGCTTTGACGACCGTGCAGAGCGTTTCGTTTGTGTCGGCGAACGGGCCCTTCGGGTACTGAACCTCGCGACGGGCGAGTGGAATTGCTGGTCACTCGACGTGCTCTTCGCGCATCTTCAAGGTTCGACGCTGCTCGAGGGCATCGATCTCGATGAAAGAACGCTGATGGGAACTGTCGGCTCGGTCAGTGCACTCGCTGCGATGAGTTCAGCCACCCTCGCGGAGCAGTTTCGCGAGCGGTCGCTCGACGCCCCAACGGAACGGGAGCTGCGCACGCTGATTGGTCGTGCCCAGCAGATTCCGCTCCAGTGGCGGCTGCACCGCCTGATTGATCCGTCTGCGCTCGGCTGAGGTCGCGACTTCACTTCTGCGCTTCCGCCTTCTTCGTCTCGCGAATGACGCGCACCAGGTCGGCGTCGAGGCCAAGCCCGCCTCGCTTCCCGTCGTGGCCCAGGCTCATCAGCACCAGCCCCGCGTCACGACCTCGCTCCAACTCGAAGGTGCCAAACCACTCGTCGGAGCGCGCTGCTCTCGGAATTCCGACTGACTCCAGGTCGAGCTCGCCGCCGTCATGGGCTCGCGCTTCGAGCATCAGTTGAACCCGGTCGAGCCTTCGTGACGTCACCTCCGCTGCGAGCAGGTCCTTGAGGAGAAAGTTCCCGGGGTAGACGAACAGCGAGGGATCGCGCGCCCACTGAGCCTCGAGCGCCGCGCGGCGCGCCTCCGGCAGGCTCGCGATGGTGCGGGTGGTGCCTGTCATGAAGGTGGTCCAGAACTTGAGCCTCTGGCGAAGGAGATCGCGCTTGAGCACGAGGGCCACGCGAGCGAGCAGGTCACCGCGCTCGCCCATCGTCTCGAGGTATTCGTCGACCTCGACCTTCGAATGGTGCGCAGCCTCGAGACGGGCGGCCCTCGCGCGGAGGTCACCGAAGAGCTCGAAGAACTCCTTTGTCTCGAGCCCTGACCCCGCGAGCGCCAGGACGGCCTCGTCGAGGGACCGGGCGTCGGGCGCGGTCGAGTAGCGCAGGCACAGTGTGGTGCCGGTGTGAAAGCGGGCCAGCGCGGCGGGCGGAACCGACGACGGGAGCAGTTCGAAGAGCTCGGTGTAGCGGACGACCAGCGCGAAGGTTCCCGCGCTGACAATGAGCAATACCAGCGCTGATACGCCGAAGATCGTCAGGCGGTGGAGCCAGCCACCGGCGCCGGGTCGTGAAGTCATCGGCGCGCAGAATAGCCACCGTTGCCCGGGCGGAGTCGAGCGATGCGCCCGCGCAGGCTACTTCAACTGCACCACGAGCTCCGTCGGCTCGCCCGCGCGGGTGAGCTGGACCTCGATGCGCGTGGCGTTCTGGATGCTGCTGTAGATCTCGAGCGCCTTGTCCGGCGAGACGAGGGGCAGGCCGTTCACCGCGTTGAGCACGTCGCCGTCGCAGAGCCCCGCGTGCGCGAGGATCGACGTCGGCTGAAGGTGCGTCAGCCTGAAGCCCTTTGGGACGCCGTCCTTGAACGCGGGCGTGACGCGCACGGTCTTCGCGCTCACGTCGAGGTGCTGAAGCGCTTCGTCGAGCTCCGAGCGCTTCAGCATCGCCGACGTCTTCCCCTCGCACGCGACCGCTGCGGGGAGCGCCTCGGCCTCGGTCTTCCTCGCGGAAGGAATGAGGCGCACCAGGTCGGCGTCGGGCCCGCTGCCGCCTCGCATGCGGTCGCGGCCCAGGCTCGCCAGCTCGAGTCCTCCCTCGGTGGGCTCGAGCTCGAACGCGCCGCCCCAGTCGTCTTCGCGCTCACCGGGAGCAATCGCCTCGAGCGTGAGCTCACCGCCCTCGACGCGGCGCCGCTCGAGCGCCGCCTGCGCCGTGTCGAGCCTGCGCGCGGTGGCCGCCACCCCGAGGTGCTCGAGGAAGGGACCGAGCCCCTGCGGCGTCATAAACCAACCGCACTCGGGCCTGAGTTGGTGCGGCAACCAACAAGAGCAGCAGCAGGGGAACCACGCTGCAATCTACCATGAAGTGCGTTGCGCGGCTGGTGCGTTCACCCGAGGCCACCAGCAGATGGAGGTGGGGCAACTCACGAGGAGTACGACCGGGTCGATGTCACGACGACTGGTCTGCCCGCCCCGAAGCCGCTTGCGAAGAAACCGAAGGACTGCGCCCGTAGGGCTGGAGCTCGAGCTGCGCCCAATCGCAACGCGCGCCGATGCGGGCGAGCACCGCGTAGAGGCCGAAGCGCAGCCGCAGCAGGAACAAGATGTGCGGCGGCAGCCCCAGCTTCATCAAGGCGAGCTTGTCCTTCATCATCTGCTTCGCTTCGAAGGCGCCGTCAGCGGGCATCACGCTCGGGCCTTCGCGCAGCATGGGCGCAAAGAAGCTGCGCGCGAACTTCTCGAGCAGCACCTCTGCCTCGGCGCCCGCGGGCTTGAACCCGAACTGCTTCGCGGCCTTCATCATCGAGGCCCGGTCACCTCGCCGCAGCGCCTCGGCCATCGCGGCGAAAGACTCGCGGTGTTCGAGGCTGAACCTGCGCACGCAGCCGAAGTCGTAGAGCACCACCTTGCCGTCGCGGAAGGCGAAGTTGCCGGGGTGCGGGTCTCCATGCAGCAGGCCGAGCTCGTGAAAGCCGCGCACCGAGGCGCGGAACAACGCTGCTCCGGCACGATCGCGCTCGGCCTGCGACGGGCTTCGCGCGAGGAACTCTTCGAGTGAATCACCCGGCTCCCAGCGGCTGGTCAGCACCGCCGAGCTGGACCACGCGTCGATCACCTCGGGCACCACGAGCGTGTCGTCACCCGCAAGCCACGTGAAGTACGCGCGCTGGTGCGCCGCTTCCTGCACGAAGTCGCACTCGGCCAGCACCGCCGCGCGCGCTTCTTCTGCGATGCCCCGCGCATTGCCCGCAGCGCCGAGCAGCAACGTGTTCGCCAGGCCCAGGCCCCCCAGCGCCACCGCGAAGTCGTTCTCGAGCGCCCGCTTGATTCCAGGGTGCAGCACCTTGACCACCAGCTCGCCGTACCCGGACAACCGGGCGCGATGCACCTGGCCGATGCTCGCCACGGAAAAGGGTCGCGGGTCCATGCCTGCGAGGAGCACCTCGGCCCGCGCGCCGAACGCGTCGACCACCGTTTGCCTCACCGCCGCAGCTTCACTGGCGGGGGCCTGGCGCTGCAGCACCGCGAGCAGCGAGCGCATCTCGGGCGGCATCGAAGGGTCGATGAAGCTGAGGATCTGCCCCATCTTCATGCCCATGCCCTTGAGCTCACCCAGGCGGCGCGTGAGCTTCTGCATCGCCTCGAGGTCGACCTCGCCATCGCGACGGCCCAGCATCGTGCGCGCGAGCCCCGCCGCTGAACGGCCGGTGTCGAACAAGCGCCCCAGCCGCGAGGTGGACACCGCCTTCTCGCCTTCCATCAGGTCCTTCGGAGCCATCACGGATCACCTTTCGTTGTGAACGCCGGCATCAATTGATAGTCACTCTCACATGATTCCGCAACCCACCCCCACCGATGGCCGGGTGCTCCGACGCCTCGAGTCGATGCGTCGCGCGCAGGACGTGGCGCTGGCGCTCTTCGAGGAGAAGGGCTTCGAGGCCGTGACGGTGGAAGACGTCGCGCGCAAAGCCGAGCTGGGCGTCGCCTCACTCTTCCGCAACTTCGGCACCAAGGAGAACCTGGTGCTCTGGGACGAGTACGACCCACTGCTCTTCGAAGCGGTCGAAGAGCAACTCGAGAAGAAGTCACCGCTCGAAGCGATGAGCGCCGGCTTGCAGGCCGCGTTGGGAACCATCTACGAGAAAGATCGCAAACGCGTGCTGCGTCGCACCGACCTGATGGCGAAGACGCTGGCGCTTCAGCTCGCCAGCCGCGCGCAGATGTCTGCCTTGCGTGAAGGCCTCGAGCGCGTGCTGCTCACGAAGGTGAAAGATCCCCTCGAGCGAGCGCTGCTCTGCGCCGTGTTCGGAGCGACGCTCGAGGTCTGTGTCGAGCGCTGGAGACAGGAACGCGCGCGAAGACCCCTCGCCACCATCCTCCGCGAGGCCTTCCGCGTGGTGGCCAGATTGGGCTGACTGACCCACACGGGCTCACCCGCATCACGGCATTCTGCCCCGCTCAAAATACGGCACGAAAGGTACTCATCCGAACGTACACTTCCGCCTCCCCAGTTTCAGGAGGCGTCGATGTCGAAGTCGGTCGAAGGTGAGGCTCTGCCTCAGCGGGTCAAGAAGTTCTACGAGCGGATCTCCGTCGAGCGTGACGCGGCCCTCGAAGAGCTCGCCAAGCTCTACAGTGAAGACGTTCGCTTCATCAATCCAGTCGTCGATCAACGCGGCCTCTCGAACTTCGAAGAGACGTGGAAGAAGGCGCTGCGCCAGTACAAGACGTTCGAGTTCAAGAACGTGCTGGTCACCGGCACCGACGAGCTCTTCAGCCTCACCTACTCGATGAACATCAAGTTCGCGATCGGCCCCACGTTCGTGACCGACATGGCCACCGACTGCCACGCGAAGGACGGCAAGATTTTCCTGTGCCGCGACTACTTCGATCCGCTCGGCACGTTGGTCGGTCCTTTCGGGCCCATCAACTGGCTGTACAAGAAGCTCTTCAGCCACCTGGTGGCGTGAAGTGACTGCCATTGCGTCGTCGCTCCCTGCCCGCGAGCAGGACGGCTGCCACCATCCGTCCACTGAAGCCGAGCTCTGCGCGCTCATTCGCCACGCGAAGGACACCGGCAAGCAGCTGCGCGTGATGGGCTCCACGCACTCGGTGTGGCGCGCCATCGTCACCGACAACTTCTCGGGCGCGCAGACCCCGCCGAACGAGGTGACCGTCGTGCTCGATCGCTACACGAAGGTCTTCGAAGCCAAAGGCGAGCTCGTCGAGGTGCAGGCCGGCTGTCACGTGGGCCTGTGCCCCACGCGCCCCGTGCAGGGCCGCATCATCGAGCGCCCGCTCGACAGCGACATCCGCCAGCCTTCTCCGTGGCACGACGGCAGTTGGGAAAAGAGCCTCACCTCGACGCTGCATCACCGCGACGGGCTGGCCCTGCCTGACCTCGGCGGCATCTCTCATCAGACCGTCGCGGGCTTCATCTCCACCGGCTCGGCGGGCGGCACCGTGAAGTGGTCGGTGCACGAGGCCATCGCGAAGCTGCGCGTCATCGACGGCAACGGCGTGGTCAAGGAGCTCACCCCCGACGGTGATGATCCCGAATGGTTCCGCTCGGCGGGCATCGGCATGGGCCTGTGCGGGGTCATCAGCACCATCACCTTCAAGTGCATTCCCACCTACGACGTCATCGGCAGCGAGACGATCAGCACCACCGCGTTGTCCGACGATCTCGACTTCTACGGCGACCGCACGTCATCGGGCCTGCCCTCGCTCGAGAAGTTCCTCGTCGAGACCGACTACGTGCGGCTCATGTGGTGGCCGCAGCGCAACTTCGATCGCCTCGTGGTGTGGCAGGCCGAACGCGCTCCGTTCGATGCCAGCCGTGAGCTGCACCCGTACAGGGAGATCGCGCGCCTGCCCGTCGCCTCACAGGTCGCGGCCTCGTTCGTCTACACGCTGGTCGGCCACCTCGATGAGCCGGAGGCCGCCGTCGAACACCTGCTGCACCTGCGCCTGAGCATCACCGACGTCGACTGGAAGGGCGTGGGCGACTGGCTGCGGCGCTTCGTGATTCCGCCGATCGACCCCTCTCAGCCCGAGGGCCCGCAGAAGCTCTTCCCCTGGCTCAGCGCGCTCTACGAGTTGGCCAAGGGCGAACGGCACAGCCCCATCACGCTGGGCGCTGCGTGGATCGTGGTCATCGAGTTCCTCGTCACCGCCAGCGACGATCTGCTCGCGATGGCCTTGAAGCTTCCCGGCTTGAGCCAGCTCTTCAAGCGCCTGGGCAAGATGGTGCCCTCGCACATCGACGCGGTGCTGAGCCTCTTCGTCACCACCGGCCCCGACGGCGCGCCGGCCACTCAGGAGTTCTGCGATCGCGGCTTCATGGGCCTGCCCATGGACAACCAGATGGACGACCTGCTGATGCCCACCTGGTTCACCGAGCTGTGGGTTCCCTTCACGCCCGGCGACGGCAAGCTGCAAGAGACCATCACCCGCCTGCGCAAACACTTCGACGCCGATGGCACACCCGAAGGCGCGTACGCCGCCACCGGTGCGTTCGCCTACGAGCTCTACGTGGGCAAGGCCGACCCGACTTTCTATCTGAGCCCCGCGAGCGGCACGCACGTGTTCCGCGTCGACGTCTTCTGGTTCGGTAAGAACTCGGGCGATCCGGTGAAGGGCTTCTACCGCCAGTTCTGGGACGTGCTCGAGCCGCTTCAGTACCGGCTCCACTGGGGCAAGTTCCTCCCCGCGCCCGATCCCGCGAAGCCTGATCAACTCACCCGCCGCTATCCCGACTGGGAGAAGTGGAAGGCCACGCGGGCCCGAGTCGACCCCGGCAACATCTTCCTCACGAAGTACTGGAAAGAACAGTTGGGTCTGTGATGAGCGCCAAGGTCGAACGTCTCTGGTTTTCCACGGTCATCGAGGCCATTTTTCTCAAGGGGCTCAGCGGAAAGATCACGCCGAAGCTGAAGGCCGACATCAAGAAGGTGGGCATCGATCTCGACAAGCTCGCCCCGGCCTCTCCGGTCGAGCAGGTCTACGCCGCCTGCAAGCTGACCATGCCCGCGCTCTACCCGGGCATGTCTGAGTCTGAGGCGTTTCATCAGCTCGGCGTCAGCTCGATGCGCGGCTACACCGAGACGCTGCTGGGCAAGGCGTTGATCCAGATCTTGAAGCTCATCGGCGTGCGCCGTTCGCTCTTGCGCATGCACACCAGCATGCGCTCGGGGAACAACTACCTCGAGACCTCGTCGGTGGTGGTCGCGGGCAACTGCATCGAGCTCACCTTCAGCGACGTCAGCAAGATGCCCAGCTTCTACCAGGGCATCATCGAGGAAGGCGGCCGCATGGCCCACGCGAAGAACCTGCGCGTTTCGACGCTCGACAGCGTTCCACCCGCCCACACGTTCCGCGTGGAGTGGGACGAATAGCGATCGTTCTGCTATCGGCTGCGCATGAGGTGCGGAGTCGATTTCGGTACGAGCAACAGCGCCGTCGCGCTCTCCACCGGTGAGGTGCTGAAGGTCGAACCGACCGGCCGCCTTTCCCGTTCAGTTCTCTTCTTTCCCGAAGACACCGGTGAGGTGCTCGCAGGTGGCCCGGCCATCGAGCGGTACCTGGAAGACAATGCGGGCCGCTTCATTCAGTCGATGAAGACCTGGCTGCCCAGCAGCACCTTCACGCGCACGCAGATTCGCAATCGCACGCTGCTGCTCGAAGACCTCATCGCGGTGTTTCTCAAGAGCCTGCGCACCCGCGCGATGGAGTCGCTGGGCAAAGAGCTCGACGAGGTGGTGATGGGGCGCCCGGCGCGGTTCTCGATCGATCCGAAGGCCGACGCCTTCGCCCAGGAGCGGCTGAAGAAGGCGGCCGAGCTCGCGGGCTTCAGCCAGGTCTCGTTTCTCATCGAGCCCATCGCGGCCGCGCTCGCGTACGAGGCGACGTTGACCCGCGACGAGCTGGTGCTGGTGGCCGACTTCGGCGCAGGCACCTCAGACCTGACCTTGATGTGGCTGGGTCCCACCCGCCGGGTGAAGACAGAGCGTCGCGGTGACGTGGTGGCCAGCTCAGGTGTCTACGTCGGCGGCGATCGGTTCGACGCGGCCATCATGAAGCACAAGCTGCTGCCCTACTTCGGCCAGGGCTCGACCTACGAGGTCGGCTTCAAGCGCATGCCGATCCCCACGTACGTGCTCAGCCGCCTGCTCTCGTGGAACGAGATGTCGCTCATCCGCGAGAGGTCGACGCGCGAGCTCATCGACCAGATGCTCAAGACCAGCGACAGCAAGGACGCCATCGCCGCCTTGCACGATCTCGTCATGTACAACCTGGGCTACCGGCTCTACCGCGCGATCGAGCAGGCGAAGGTCGAGCTGTCGACCAAGAAGAAGGCCACGGTGGTGTTCTCTGACGAGCGCGTGCACATCGAAGAGGTGGTCACCCGCGCAGAGTTCGACGCGTTCTGCACGCCGCTCATCGACGAGCTCGAGGCGTGTACCGATGAGCTGCTCGCGCGTGCGCCCCGGGAGCTGCGCATCGACTCGGTCTTCCTCACCGGCGGCAGCTCGCAGATTCCGGCCGTGCGCGCCTTGTTCGCGCGGAAGTTCGGGGAAGATCGCCTGCGCACCGCTGACGCGTTCACCAGCGTGGTGGAAGGCCTGGGCCGCGCCGCCGACCTCGCCTTCAAGCTTTAGCGCTCAGGCCATCAGCATCCGGCGAGGCGACTGACGTGACCCAGTGTCACCAGTCCTGAAAACTGTCGTTCAATTGATGCGGGCAGAGCGGACCCTCGAACGAGCAGGCCGAGTTCAACGTTTCGCGTCTGGGCATGAGACGTGAAGTTGGCGCTCGTGACGAGCGCAGCAGCCCCGTCAACCACGACTGTCTTGGCGTGCAGCGAAGCCCGTACGGACTTGTCAGCCGAGAGTGATCGCGGGTCGTAATACACCTTCGGGAATCGCTTGCCCGGCCATTGCCGCTCACGAAAATTGCGGCCCCACTCGGTCGCCACCGTCGCAGAATCCCGAAGGTCGTGAGCGCCATCCCTCGCAACGTTCACGAAGAACGTGACGTCGAGGCCGATCACGTCGTCCATTTTCTTCGCGAGGAGCTCGAAAAGATCTCGGCCACCGACAAATGCGAATCCGGCAACGAGCACGCGCTGAGTTGCAGCACCGAAGAGTTCTCGCACGACTACCGAAGTATCGCGGGACCCTGTGTCTGAGGCCTCTGGCCCGGTCCAAACCAGCTCCGTACTGACCGCTTCGTCTGGATCTGATTGCAGTTGAACCGTTTCGAGGACGTCCGCTATCGCCTCTGCCGACATCCCCCCTGCGCCCCAGCGCAAGACGGCCGCTTCGAGGTCCAGGGGCAGAGCGCCTACTGCCCGCGCAATCCCGAACGTCGACGTCGGCACGCTCAGTCGGCCCGTTCGCAAAGCACGGGAGAGTCCCTCGAGCGTCGTGGGTGACCAGCGACCAGGCATCACTCAGCCTCGGTGAAGAACTCGCAGCCGCCATCCTCGACGGTGGCGACGACGAGAGCGCGATCAAGCAGCTCGTTTCGCCGCTCGCAACTCGACTCAGAGGTGAGCAGGCAACCATGGCAGGCGGCCCCATGGAGCGGCCGCTCCTCGTTTGAGTCGTTGGGCCGGTGCGCCGCGCAGACCGGGTCGTTCGAGCACAGCTTCCCCAACTCGAGCGCCACACGGAGGATCTCATCGAACCGCTTGCCGACCTCGACCAGGCCACCCAACGTCCCCTCAGCGTCAGGCGTACCGGTGTGGAGCAGAATCCCCGCCCCTTCGTTCGTCACATAGATGCGCTCGCGGATGCTGCTCGCTGAATAGCCGCACTCCAGCGACATCGCATTGATGAGGAGATGAGAGAGCGAGTGAAGCATCACGTAGACGACCGGCGGCGCCACGATGGACTGCTTCTTCTCCTTCGAGCCTCGCTGACTGTCCACCCACGCCTTGAAGCCGTCGTGCAGTTCCTTCTCTCGGGTCTGCACCGCAGGCCGCTTGCTCCAGTCGGTCAGTCTCTTCGGATCGAAGGAGAGAAAGAGGCCCTCGCCGTAGTTCTCGACCGCTGGTAGCCATGTGGCCTCGCGTGAGAGCGAGGCCATGCCCACGTTGAGATCGAGCTCACCATCGATGGTTGGCGCCTGGTCCTCGAACCGCGTGAAGCCAACCTGGACCCGAACTTCACGCATGCGCTGAACCAGCACGATCTTGTGAAATGCCTCGAGGATTCGTGACTGGGGCTTCTTGGCGGGGAGCACTGTCGCGTAGAAATCGCTTCCGAGCTTGTCGTCGCCGAGCTCATCCTCCACTGACAGCAGCGTCTCGATCTCGGCCTGTTTCAGCTTCTTCGCTGGCGTCGGTGTGGGGGCCTTCCTGCGCTGAATCTCGGCGAAGACCTGCTTATCGGTGAGGGTCCCCAGGGCAGCCTGCACCTTCGGCTTTTTCCTCTCATGCTTGACGTCAGCCTGGCTCTCGCACTGCACCATGAAGTCCGTCCACAAGTGCTCCACCGCCTGCCGGACCTTGCGATCCTTCTCCGGAATCGAGATCGCGCTGACCACGCGCGCGAAGTAGGCGTTACTCGCGGTACGCACGAGCAGCTTGTTGGGCGAGTGTTTGCCGCCATCACTCAGGCAGGGGTCGGGGTCGCGGCTGTTGGGCCCCAGCCAGGGCCGCTGGCCTTTGCAGAGCCCCAGCGGTGACATGCCGTCCTCTCCGAAGCGGGTCGCCTCGAACACCGAGCGCATCGGCACCCCGCAGTCGCACTGAATGAAGAGGTCGAGGAAGTCGCCGCTGGTACCCTTCTCGAGCAACCACAGTTGCTGCTGACAGTTCGAGTTCCCTCGATGGGCGAAGGTGGGCCAATCAATGTCACTGACATGACCATTCCGACAGGCCTGCACGAAACGAATTGGTACCACCGGCTTCGGCTTCTTGTCGTCCGCAAGAAAACGGCCCGATACCAGCCGACGTTCGTGCACGAGGGGCCGCTTGCCAGGCGTATCGGTCGGCGCCCACTGCGCGACGAACCACTGGGGAAACTCCCACACCGTGATGCCCTGGGGCGCCTCGTCACCGAACGTGTCGAGGTCGATGGGCGGAGAGAAGAAGCGCAACCCCTGCAGCTCGAGGGCCTGTTCCAGGTTGGCCTTGAGCCGATCTTCAAACACGGGAGGAAACCCGTTCTTCTCGGGGTCTCCCCATTGCTCCAGCCCGCCCACGATGACGGAGTGCCGGGGCATGTCGATGAGTGAGCCGGGCCCGAACTGACCGACCAGCTGACTTCGACGGATCTGGCCATGGGGCCGGGCGCGACGACGAGCAGCCATCACTCCACCTCCCCATCGTCGGCCACGACATCCTGGTGCACGAGACTGCGCACGTAGAGGTTGACCGAGGGCTCGACGTCTCGCAGCGATCGGTTGGCCTTGAAGCGCTTCTGACGTTCACCCAGGGTGTCGAGAGCGGGGTCGAGCGGCGTGTGAAGCAGCGGGGGCTCGTTGCCGACCTCTCTCTGATACTGAAGCCCTGCCTGCACCTTGCGCTGCTCCATGGCGATGATGCTCCAGTCGTCGAGCAGCGACTTGGCTCGGTCTTCCACCTTCTTCGCCGTCTTTTCGTCGCCCGTGACGAACGCAGCCCGGCGGCCGAGCGCAGCCGCCACCCACGCTGTCTTGCTGACGAGCTTGTCCATCTCGACGGCGCTGCGTGGGGCGGTGAGCTCCGGCTGGCCATGGCGCGCCAGCCCGACCACTACGCCAGCCAAGCCACGATCGATGGCCCGCGCAGAGAACGGGGTCACGCTCGTCGCCTCGACGCTTCGGTAGAAAGACTGGTGATACGCCTCGAAGCGCTCGTAGTGCGAGCGATCACGAGGGCGATGAACATTGAGCAGCGTCACCACCAGCCCGGGCTTTCTGGCATCACGGCCAACTCGGCTCGAGGCCTGAATGTACTCGGCGGTCGTCTTGGGCTGACCGAGCACGACCATCAAGCCGAGGCGGGTGATGTCGAGGCCGACTGAGATCATGTTCGTGGCGATCGCCACGTCGACCGCGTCTTTCTCGTTCATGGTCAGTTCGAGCCGACGCTTGGCCTTGGCCACGTTGCTGTTCGACTCGCGGCTGGTCAGCTCGACCACGTCGTACTGAATCTGTCTGCGGGCGAACGGCGTGGTCTTCTCGTCTTCGCCGACACGGCGTCGATCTCCGTAGCGGGAGACCTTCCCCTGCACCTCGTCTTCGACGATGCGTCGTGCCCCACCCAACTCGCGGAGGCTGTTGAAGTAGCCCAGCAGCGTCATGTAGGGGTCGGCCGGGTTGTCGGCTCGTTTGCCGCCGTTCGCCAGATAGAGCTTCTGCGCGGCCGACAGCAGCGCCACATAGGTCCGGAGCAGGATGACCTTGAGGCTCCGACCTGCAGAGGCCACTCCGAGGTAGAGCCGCGGCGGATCGTCAGGAGAAGGCGCGACCGTCTTCGCGAAGAAGGAGTCGCGCCGGTTGGGCCCAGGCGGAGGGAAGATCTCGACCCGGGTGCGCGCGAAGAGAGCCCGAATCTGCGTGCCTGCCCGTCGCACCGTCGCGGTCGAGGCGACCACCTTGGGCTTGATCAGCTTCTCTCCGACCTTTCGGCAACACAGCTGTTCGATCGCCGACTCGTACAGGCCAGCCATGGTGCCCAGCGGCCCCGAGATGAGGTGGAGCTCGTCTTGAATGATGAGGTCAGGTGGGAGGAGTCGCGCGGGCAACGCCTTCCCCACGCCAGCGTCGGTCGGCCCATAGAATCCGCCAGCGTCGAAGCGATCCACTTTGCCAAGCAGCGCGCCGGAGCGACCTTCCCAGGGCAGGCCGGCGAACTTGTCCACGGTGGCGATGAGGAAGCACGGGAGGCGGCGGTAGATCGGTTCATCGACCGCGAGAATGGGCAGCGTCTTCCCGGAGAACTGACAGGCGCGGTTGAGACACAGGATGCGCAGCTCGTCAGGGTGGTCTTCGTTGGCTGCGCCGTCCTTCATCAGCCTGAAGGCAGTGGGCCTGAACTTCTCGCCACACCAGGGGCAGACCTCCAGCGGGATGGGGAGCGGCTTCTTGTCGTCGTTCTTGTAGGCGATCACTCGCGCGCGGGCAGAGTCCTTGTCGTTGTCGCCCTTGCGCCCCATCTTGTTGGGCGTCGCGGCCTTGCCGACCCACAGGCCGATCTCAAAGGGCCAGCTGCCGAGGTCTGTCTCCTCGCTGCGCAGCAGCTCGAGCGCGCAGACCAGCGCCGCGGCGCGCTGCAGCTGATCGAGCGTCAGAAGGCGCAGGGTGTACCGCATCAAGACCGCCAACCCTGCCGAGCCGATACCGGGGTTCATCAACCGCCGGTAGATGAGCGTGAAGGCGGCGAGCCCGAGGTAGGCTTCCGTCTTGCCACCACCGGTTGGGAAGAAGAGCAGATCGACGACCTCTCGATCGTCGTGACCAGGGTCGACGATGGAGCGCAGGTTGATCAGCACGAAGGCCAACTGAAACGGGCGCCACTGCGGGGCCTTGCGATCGGGGGTGGGCCGAAGGCTGTTCCGCTGCCGGGCCTGCAGATCCATCGCCTTGTTGGCGAGACAGAAGGCGCGAAGGACGTTGGGCTGGGACAAAAGTGCGATGCCGTCGGCGAGGCGCTTCTGTGAGAACGCCGCCTGGGCCAGCAGGTCGGTGAGCACCTCCTGGCGTCTGGGGTGATCGACGCTGACCTTGGCCTGATCAATGAGCCACAGCTTCCACTCAGAGGTGAAGGCACCCAGCTTGGAACCCGTGTCGCCCGAGGTGAGCTTCGCCAATTCGTTCATGCGCAGCTCGACCCCCTTCACGTCGGCGGGCACGACGCGCTCCACCTCGGCAGAAGGAATCCAGCATGTGTGGATTTCCTTGCACGCGCCGTCGACCACCAGGGCATCGGTGGCCACGCCATGGCCTACGCCGTATTCGTAGGCGTCGCGGTACTGGAGGTCGGCGGTTCGCTCGTCGATGTCACTGGTGTTGAGGCCGCGCCAATTGGGCCTGGGAACGAAGCCCTCGGCGCAGCGTGCGTGCAGCTGCGCTTGAAACACGTAGGCCTCATCTCGATTCTGCTCGGGCTGCGGCTGGCGGTTGTTCACGAAGAAGAGCGAGACGGCCCGGGTGCCCTTGGGCAGGGCGATGCCGTCATCGACGGTCACCTTTCGAACGGTCCACACGACGGACAACCCGGCAAAGCCTTCCAACGCCTTGGTCGATCGGCGCTTACCGAGGGGAAGGGTCACCTCGACCTTGCACTGCTTCCTCTTCCAGTTGGCGCGCTGCGGGCCGTCATGCTTGCCCGCTTCCTCGGGCGTGTAGTCGCCCCACTCCACGGTCAACTCGATGCTTTTTGCAGTTGAGGGCACCAGCACCGACATGCCCATCGACGAGGAGAACATCGCCTTGCGCCCCGAAGCGCGCTCCGGCGTCTTCTCGTCGTCGCCTCCTCCGCCCCCGTCGGCAGCGGAGTCGACCTCGCCCTCGCCTTCGAAGCCGGTCTTCTCTTCAGCCTTCGTCTCACGCGGGACCAGGAAGCCCGCGAGGTACCAGCGCGAGGGCGCTTGATCGATGAGTTCACTCTCGTGCAGGTGACCGGGCCCCGGACCCACCAGGTCCAATGAGAGCGCCTCCACCAACTTCCCCCTCGCCTCCAGTGACGTCGTCATCGGAGGAGAAAGCTACCAGAGCCTATTTTGGGAGCGCCCCGAGTTTCTTGACGAACTCGGGGACGACCTTGCGGAGGTAGGAGTTCTTCGCGGCCATCTTCTCAACCAGCTCGAGCGCCTCCTTCTTTCGAAGCTTCCCCAGGCTCACCAACTGAAGAAGAGGAGCAAGCCCGCGAACGGCATCGATTCCGTGGCTTCGGCAGGCTTTGATCAACGCCCCATCGTTCGTCAGACACGCGCCGCCGCGAGCCTTGGCCTCGAGCAGAACGAGCCAGTCATAGAAGGACAGGAGGCGGCCCGTCGACTCATGCCTGGCCGCCTCGACCAGGGTCTCAATGCTTGAATCGACGACCTGCAAGCCAGCCTTCGCGCAGCCAGCCAGCGTCAGACCCTCGACCTCATCTCGGAGAACGACGCGCAGCACCAGCACCGGGCCGATGAACTCGGAAACGAGCCCGAGCACCTTGAGGTCGGCGTTCAGGAAGTCGATCAGCACGTTCGCGTCAGCGATGTAGAGGGGAGCGCCTACCCGGTGAGGTTCCATTCCGACGCCCGCTCCCTGAACTGCTTGAGGTCCACCCCAAGAAGTTCTGCCGCCCGTGCCTGACTGAGAATCTCCTTTTCGACGCCTTGCCGCACCATCGAAGGAAGGAGATCGGCCTCGAAGTCCGATTCATCGAGCGGGCTCGGCTCTTCACGCTTGGTGAGGCTGCGTCCGAAGCGCTTCTTGAACATGCCGAAGAACCGCGGGTAGAGGTTCTCTTCGCCCTGGTCCTGCAACCGCCGAAGCACCGTCTTGTAGCTGACCCGAAAGATGCGCTTCACCTTGAGAACACGCTCGACGAACGGGAGCCCGTAAGCCCCGTTCCACTCTTTGTCGAAGAGAGCATGAGGCATGAGGAAGTGTGATGCGAAGAGGTCAGCCTCGAGCTCTTCCTTCTCCTTCTCGTCACTCTCGGCTGCGGTGTACGAATCGCGGTGGAGGTGCACGTGCCCGAGTTCGTGGGCGACCGTGAAGATGCGACGCTCGATCGAGATCCGTTCGAAGTCATTTACGACGATGGCGGGCACACCGTCGTCAGCGAACACGGAGAGACCAAAGAAGCCCTCGGCGCGGTCAGTCGCGTCTGCCTCCAGAAACGTCGAGCTGAGGCGAACCTTGAGAAGCCGATACCCCGCGCTCTCGACGAGCCCGCAGATGTCGTGAATGGGTTCGTCCGGGGTTCGCTTGAGGGCGAGACGAACGGCCTGCGCCGCCTTCTCCATGTCCTTCCGGGGAACCTGAACTTCGACGGGCCTGCGCTGATTGCCGAGTGCCTGCGCGAGCGCCTGGTACGCGTCGAGCCGGCTCTTCACTTCAACCAGCAACTCGTCTCTTGAGTTGATGCGCTTCTTCGACCGGAAGCGCACGTGCTGCAGCTGGTCGGGAGCCCGCATCAGCTCGGCAATCTTGACGCCGAGCGCCGAGGCCAGCCGCTCGAGCGTGTCGGAGCGAGGCGTTGATTCACCGCTTTCGATCTTCAGGTAGCCGGCGCGTGAAAGGCCGACTTTCTCAGCCATCTCGACCTGGCTGAGGCCACGAGCGTTGCGGAGCATCCGGCAGTTCGACGCAATGGCGTTTTCTGAGGGCACCTTGCCTCCCGTCTGGGTCATGTATACTTCTATTCTGAATCAGAAATTATGTCTACTGAGGTGCCGGACGCTGATCGCTTGTCGAACCTCTATCCGGCGTGCATCGACTGCAACCGGGACTACTGGTTGAGAGCCTCGACCGCGTAAGCCGTCAGTCAGTGCGGGAGGCTGGCACGGGCGATCGGGGCGTCCATGTGGATGCCTCCTGCTAGCTGCTGTGCAGCGTCGGTGTCCGCCTGCGGGTGGCGTGAGTCCTCATGGAGAACACCGAGGGGACGGATCGGCCGGTGCGCTCGAACTGCTACAGCGCGCGGCACTGCTGCAGCATCCGACACCAACATCCTCGCTTATTCCCTGTCAGTGAGTCGGCGTACGCTGACGCGATGTCACTTCCGCTCGTGATCGAGTTGCAGCAACTCGCCCAGTCCGGCGCCACTGATGTGTCTGAACTTCTCCGTCGCGCGAAGGTCGTTGCTTCGAAGCTGAAGCTCGACGACTTTGATGAGTGGTTCAATCACGAGCTGAACGGATACCCGGAGGAGGCGGAGGTTCCCGACTATCGGGTCGTCCCCTCCCGCCTGATGCACAAGAACCCCTTTCACGGGCTCCAGCCGGTGTACTTCACGGGCGAACTCAAGCCCGGCGCCTTCAACCTCGCGGAGCACTTCGCGTCTCTGAAGATGCGCCAACCAATCGCACAGGTTGCTCACCTCGTGACCAGCATCATGAAGGGTACCGGCACCGGGACGTTGGAGTGCGCCCTCGGCGTCGGCGAGATGGACGCACTCGGTTCCAGCAACCCGGATTTCCTCGACGCTCACCCGGTGAGGGTCGTCAACAACGGGGCTGTGGTGGCGATCCTCGAAGCCGTTCGAAACCGCGTGCTGAAGTGGTCGCTCGAACTGGAGCGGAAAGGAATCATCGGAGCCGATATGGCTTTCACCAAAGACGAACAGGAGAAGGCCGCCGCCCAGATCACAATCAACAACTACGGCTCTCTCGGTTCCGTGGTGCATGGAGCAGGCTCGACGGTGACGACCGCGCAGCACTCGCCCGGCTCGGAAGTGAACGTGGCGACTAGCAACGCTCGTCTCATGAAGCGACTCACCGACGCCATCGACGCCGTCCGCAAGCTCGACTCGCAGACTGCGACGGCGATCGAGCGACTCGCGGAGGGCCTGCAGCGCCGGGAGCTTCCAGAGCCGACGACGACCGAGGCAACTGAGGCCCTCACGGTAGTTGCCGAGCAGAGCGCACTCTCTGCCCACGCCCGCCTGCCCAAGAGCGTGCTGGTGCCCATCGTAACCAAGGTCCGAGACGGGCTGGGCGTGACCGCCGATTTGCTCCAGGTATGGGGCAGCTTCGGACCGGCCATCGTGGGGTGGCTGAGCGTCATCCTGAAATAGCGAGCGACCCCCCAGCGAGGCGGTGCGGAGGCGAGTGGGTGATGGTGCTCAGCGGCTGACCTCCGGAAACTGGGCATTCTCGGCACTCAGGGCGATCGGTTCACAGTTCCGTCGCCCCCGGGCACGCCTTCAGGCAGTCATTGTTGCGCGTCTTGCATCGGCCCTGTTCGGTGGCCTTGCAGAGATTGAAGTCCTCGAGGCAGGCCCTGGCGCAGGCTTTCGCTTCGGGCGTGTCGGGGAGCACAGCTTTCCCCCAGGCACACCCGAGCAGAACCAGCAGCAGTAATGCCAGCGCCACGCACATGGTGGCGGTCTTCTTGCTCACGGTCGCTGGACGAAGCGGCTGAATCAGGTGCCCTCATCTTGGCGACGGAGTTTGAACACTTGTGCCTGCTCCTCCTCCAATGCCTGCTGAGCCTTCGATTCCTCGATGATGTTGAGGAGGCCGGGCTCGAACTCTCTCGGGTTGGCCACTCGAAGGCCTAGTTTCTTTCCGATCTCAAGAAAGTCCTGCTCGTTCAACGTGACGATGCAATCAGCCGCCGAAGCCTTGGCGCATGCCGCGATCATCGCGTCGTACTTTAGGAGATCGCGTTCAAGTCCCTTCGATTTCACTTTGAAGAAAGCTGGCGGGAACTCAATCCCGAGAATCTCTGCTGCCCGGCGACCGAAGGGCACATGCTCCAAGCCCTCGACCGAGGGCGTACCCCGCAGGGGCTGCCCAAAGAGCAACTCGGCGAGCGATGGCGCAGGCAGAAGAATGCTGCGATCGGCCGCACGCATCGACCTGTAGAACGCCAGCACCGCCGGTGTGCGCGGATCCTTCGGCCGATCGCCCAGGATGCGCATCCAAACCCCGGAGTCGGCCAGCGGCCTAGTGGGAAGAGTGTCCGACTCGCTCACGCCGTAGCTCCCCGTCGATGTCCTCAACCTGCGCCCATTCATCCGCCGCAGGCTTGAACCACGCCCTCAGAGTCTCCAACTCGTCATCCTTCTTCTCAACGAAGCGCGGCGCTTCGACCAGCACCCCGCTGTCAATCACTCCGGCCTCGGTACGGGTGACGCGGACTACGAGGTCGACGGAGTGATCGATGCGCGCGCCAAAGAGACACACCTCGGCTTTTGATAGCTCGATGCGGAATGTACGCGGCTCACCATGAACGGCCACGCGCGCGCTGCGCTCATTTCCGCCGTTCACGCCCAGAATCAGCGCTCTCGCTTCAATGATCTCAGTCACCGAAGGCGCTGCGGTTGTCCTCGGTGTCAGGCGGGCCGAGGCGAGTTCGTTGCCCGCTTGGTAAGAAGCTTGGCGTATTGGCCCCAGCGCGAGGAGTCTCCGGCGAAAAGCATCGAGCGGGACGACAACGCCGGAAGGGGCGATTTCGGAGCCCTCAATGCAACGGCGCAGCCTTTCCCCCCGTGCGGCGGCCTCCGGGATGTCGCTCACAACCGAGGCGCTGGCTGCGGAGCCCTGAAAGATCCGAACTCCCTCAAGAGAGAGCTTGGAGCCCGGGTCTCCAATCTTGCGAATGAGGTCGAAGAATGACGCGGCGAGGTTGAAGAACTCGGCCGGGTCTACCGACTTGGGCGTAACGCCGGGCCCCTCGACCGCGAAGGCGAGCTCATCGGCCTTTGGTCCCCGCTTCTTCACGCGCATGTCTTAGCACGGGTGACCGAGTCGGCTACTTCGCGGATCCTTCAGCTCCGAGAATCGTACTTTCGTAAGTCAGCGCTGTGCCCTCGTCACGCGACAGCTCGCGAGTTCGGCCGGGTCGGCGACGTCCTCCACCGGGATTTTGAAGATCGCGACCTCGCCCGCCGGAACGCCGTCATGCTGCGAGCGCTGCTCTGCGTTGAGGGCTCTCCGTCCGGCGAGCGTGACGCACTCCACCGTGACCAGGCTGAAGGCTGCACCGGTGGTGTTTGTGTACGTGACGACAAACTCCCAGAAGCTACCGGCGACGCGGTGCGAGCTGCCAACTTCCAGTCTTCCGCGCTCTGGCACGTCGATGACGCCGAACGGGAGGGACTCCGGTCGCCGCGACTCGCGGTTCGGAATGTTGGCGGGTTCGCGCTTGGGCTCAGGCGGTGCGCGGAGGCCCGCCGCCAATCTTCGGATCTCGGGAGAGTCGCCACAGAGGAATTCTACCCACTCGGTGCGGCCCTTCTCGTCGGGGATCGATTTGACCTCGGTGACGCCTTCGCCCCCGCAATGCGCCAGAAGCACCTGGGACCCCGCTGCCCGGTCGTTCACCTGAAAGCGGAGAACCCCGTAACGCACCCCACTGATCGTATTCTGACGGACGACGCGAGGCGGCCCGAACGCACAGTTGAACGTCTCGAAGGCGCGACTGCCGACGAACTTCGCGTCGCCCTCATAGAAGTCACCTCGGCAATGGGCCCGCATCATCGCGGCCGCCTCGTCTCGGTCGGCTGACTCAAACTCGATCACGCCGCCACGCAGTTCTCCGACGTCGAGCGGCGACAGCCGAGGAGGAACGCACGCCGCCAACACCAACACCAGCTCCACAAACGCCAATCGCCTCATCACTGCCCCCCGGGTTGTTGATTGACCGAGGCTACGTCATCGCGAGTTCAAGGGAACGGTGTCGTTCGGTCGTGCACATCAAAACAGCGGTCACGACAAGTCGGCCCACGAGACGCGCCTGAACCATCAACATTGCGTCGTCGCCCCAGAGCTTCGCTCGAAAGTGATGCGAAAGATGGGGGAGGACGCGCAGCGCCCTCCCCCGTCTGTCTGCGTTGCGTGGCGAAGGCGCTCGATCGAGAAGTTCGCCCATCGGACTTCCTCTCGAGATGAATCAACCGCTGCGCGCAGGCTTCTTGGAGGAATCGACCTGAAGGCCGAGCGCGGGCTGGTCCGTCTTCGCCTTTCGCGGAGCCTTCGGTTTGGCCGGCTTGGCTTTGACCGGTGTCGCGGGGAGCGCGCTCGCTTCTTCGGCGGCGCGGGTGGCGTTGAGGGCGAAGAGGCGGTCGAGCACTTCGTCTTCGAAGCGAGTCTGGGCGGCACGCTCGTCGTCTGTGTCGGGCGTGGTGTACGGCGGCACCGTGAGGTCGCTCCAGCCGTAGGCTTCGAGTACCGCGCAGTCGAGATCGAGATGGAGTGCTCGAAGCGCTTCAAGCTCTGGCGTGCGGCAGTTCGGATCCTTCAGCTGGTTGTACGTGGTGGTCAGGCCCTGATTCTTGTCGAGCATGAAGGCGGCGCGTGACTCGTAAAGACGCTGGCCAATGACCTCGAGCGCGGCCACTTCCTTGCGGGGGTCGGCAGCCGGGAACGGGAAGTTCTCGAAGCAGTCGGAAGGCGCATAGTTGAGGTCATTCTTCATGGTCGACGAGTTCAGCCACGTCCAAGCGCTGTGGGGTCGCGACTGAAGGACAGCGAAAGCAGACCAGGTACCGATGGGCACTACGATCAGCTTCTCGTGCAAGACGCGCCCGGGTGGCTGGAACGAGAAGCAGACGTACTTCGTCACGCGCGCAATCACGAGCATCCGCGGCATCTCCGCGATGGTTTCGTACAGCGCCGGCCGAGCCTCTCCGAACACCCACCAATTCAAGCGATAGACGTCACGGTTGTTCACCGCACGCTCAGGCTTCACCAATCGCTCGATGCGTTCGTAGAGGTCGGGCCACTTCTTCGCCTCCTCTTCACTTAGCGACACGAACTTCTGGCCCGCTATCGTCGGCAGATCAGAGAAGCAGATGACGTAGCGGCTGAAGTCCTGCGTCGGGCTGGTGTTGACCTCTTCGCCGCCGATGTACGGGTGGATGCGCTCGGCATTCCGCGGGTCCTTCTTCACGAACTCATCGCGTTCTTCGCGCGTCAGCACGAAGCCCATGCCCAGGACGTACGTTCCGACGAAACTCAGGTTCTCGTTCGCCTTCAGCACGACGGGATCGGGCCGCTCAGCCTTTCCGCGCAGTCGCGAGTTGATCGCCGGAACCACGAGACCATCGAGCCGTCGCTCGTGTTTTGTGCTCTCCAGCCCCTCGACGTTCCGCCCCTTGGCGACGTGAGCGACCGCCACTGCCACGTTCGCGAGGCCGGGCCAGAGCAAGCTCCTCGTTGCGTCGTAGATGACGCCGCCCTCATCGACGATCGCCTTCAAGCCCGACGCGCGCGTGTCGCCTTGCGAGATGGTGTTGGTCGCGATGAGCCCGAACGTTCCATGCGCGCAGAGCAGGTCGAACGCCCGCCTGAAGAAGTGCGCCGAAAGGTCTGCATTCCCATGCGAGCCCGGGTGAATCGTCTGCAGCCAGGGGATGTATGCGTCGCCACCCGACGCCGAGATGTTGTTCTTCCCGGCAAACGGCGGGTTCCCCACAAAAGAGTCGAACCCGTCACGGCCCTCGCCGAAGACTTCAGGAAACTCCAACTCCCAGTGGAACGGTCGCGTCGGCACGTCAGGGTGCTCGCCCCGCAACTCGTCCACCAGTTCGCGGATGGCGAAGGCCCATGGCCCAGTGGCCTCCTTCGCTTCGCGCGGAGCGAGCAGATGAACCTTTCCTGACAACTGCCCCAGCAACGCCTTGCGCGCCTTCTCCTTCTTCTCAACGAAGAACGACGCGACCACCAGATCGCCAATGCCCCGCGCGACCTCCAGCGACTCCTCAGAGCGGCGGTGCAGAGACTCCAGCTCCGTGGTGTCCGGCGGGTCTCCGATGGCGTGAATCTGAATGCGCAGGTCCTCCGCCGTGCGCACCAGCTTCGCCACATGCGAGGTGAAGACCGTCGTCCACGGGCCAGCCTCCTCCTTCTCCCAGGTAAAGCGAGCGATCTGCTGTTTGCTCAGCCCCACCAACGAGTCCCCACACTTCAGCGCGTGGTCGAGGAACGTGAACGGGTGGTCCTTCGCGAGCGTGAAGAGCCACAGCGACAGCTTGGCCAGGTTGACCGCGAAGGGGTTCTTGTCGACGCCGTACAAACAGCGCTGCGCGACGAGTCGCCGGGCACGCAGCACCACGTCTTCGTCGGGAGGAACCTTCGGGGTTTCTCCGTGGCGGGCCCAGGAGTCCTTCAGCGCGTCGCCCAGGAAGCGGCAAGCCTCTACCAGGAACGCGCCAGAGCCCATGGCCGGGTCGCAGACCTTGAGCGCCAGGATCTCATCGGGGGTCGGGTTCGAGCCCAGCCCCTCGATGATCGGCCTGAGCGTCTTGCTCACAATGGGTTCGGTCAGCGAACGCGGCGTGTAGTGCGAGCCCGAACGCCTCCGCTCCTCGCCGGGCTGGAGATACAGACTCCCGAGCGGCAACACCGAGGTCGAGGTCGGCGAGATGCGGCGGTCGAGCGCAACCACCAACTCGTCGACGGTCTTCGCCGCCTGTACCGCCTTGAGCGTGTTGCCCGTCACCTCAGACTCCGCCGCCTTCAGCAGCTCGCCACGCTTCTTCGAGGCCAGCAGTTCCTCGAGATTCACCACCACGTGCTTCGGCCGCAGCGACAGGGAGGGAGCCGTCGCAGTCTCGAGCGCGAAGCCCATCATCGACTCGTAGACCGAGCCGATCTGCTCGACATCGAGCGCGCGATACGAGAGCCGCTCTCCATCGAGCACGAGCAGGTTGCGCAGAACCTTCAGCACCACGCCGTCAGGCACGCGAGGAATCGCAGGCAGCTTCTCTCGCTTGTCCGCTGAGAAGGCCGAGCCGCGCGGCCTGCCTTCGAGGAACGGATAGCTGTTGGGATCGAAGAGTTCGCCGTGTCGCTTCGGCAGCGCGAAGTCTGCGTGCGATCCGCCTCGATAGAGCAGGCGAAACAGCGTCACCAGCCGCGCCCAGGCTCCGAAGCGCTGATCCATCACGTCGGGGTAGCGCGACTCGTCGTCTCGCAGCGACTCGAACAGGGCCGTGACGGAATAGTGCTGCAGGTACGTCGCCGTCTGCGGCATCAGCCCGCGATCCTCTGCGTAGAGGACGAAGACGAGCCGGAGAATGGTGGTCAGCAAGCCACCGTAGAGCTCATCACTCGCTTCAGCCCGCCGAAGCTCCCGAAGCAGATTGCCCTTCACCGCCGCATCAGCGGCCTCGAACCCGCGCAGCAGTTCCTGGAGCCCCGCCAGCACCTGCTCCGCCAGCTTCGTCGAGACTTCGTTCTGGTAGCGGCGTGACTCCTTCAGAATCGTCAGCAGCCGCTGGTCTTCCGGCAACGTGAAGACCCGGTCGGCATGCAACAGCATCTGCAGCGCGCCGAGGATGTCGCGGCCGCTCGCCTCGCACATGTCGGCGACCTTGAACGTGGCTGAACCCGCGGTCTCTCCACCGCTCGGCGCGAAGACCAGTCGAATCGCGTCGCCGTTCGACAGCACACCCACGGGGTTTCCTGTCTCACGCAGGAGGCGCTCGAAACGAACCTGCGGAGAGGCGTGCCAGCCCTCGGGCTTCGCAGGCAGTTCATCGAAGGAGGTGTGCGCGGCGAGCTGCTGCAGCAGCACGTGGCCCCCCTCTGGCAGCGGGGCTACATACGTCGGCCTCAACGTCTCCTGGTACTCGGCGAGCACGACGTCGAACGCCGTTCCCGGCTCGACCACGTCACCATCACCCCAGCGCAGGAGCTCTTTGAGCAGCCTCGGCAGGCTCTCGACAAGCTGAGCATCACCCACGAAACGCCGAAACCACTCCTGCTCCGACAGCAGCGACTTTCCTCTATTGACGTAGGCCCCTGCGCGAATGAGCGCTGGCGCGGTGACGACCAGCCCCACCGGTTGAACGAAGCCGATCCAGTCCTTGTGTGTCTTGAGTTCGTAGTCGTTCGCCATCACCTCACCCCGTCACCGGCCAGAGGTAGACCAACCCCACCGGGTCAACGCGAACGGTCTTCACCTCGTAGGACTCGAGGATGCGCGCGGGCTCGGTCTTCAGCTCATGCTCGAGCGCGGCCAGTCGCTTGTGCTGGTGGTTCCGCTCACTCTGGAGCTGACGCTTCTCTTCTTCGCTGAACTCGAAGCTGGCCTGCTCGGGGCTCTTCGCGACCGTTTCCGAGATGCGCTTCTTCTGCGCCTCGAGCAGGTCGCGCATCGATCGCGCCTCACGCTCTGCTCGCAACGCGAGGGCCTTCCGCGCAGCGGCCTCTGCTGACTGGGAGCGCGCCGTCAGCTCTGCAGACAGCTCGCTGACATCTTGCGCCGCCTCTTGCGCCAGGTGTTTGAGGATCTCGGCGGGCGGCTTGCGGTGCTTCTCGACGGCGAGCGCCTTCTCCAGCAACTCGAGCGTGAGCGCCTCTGCCGTGTCGCGGTAGGGCTTCAGCCCGTCTTTGCGCTTCAGGGGGTCAACCCAGGGGGCGGTGACCTGAATCAGCTCGTCGTGGAGACGGGCTGCGTGACGCCCATGGATCGACAGCCGGCCGAGCAAGAGCACCCGGGGAATGGGGCTGTCCGTCATCACCACCGTGGCCCGCGAGAGGTCATCGTGCACGAAGCCCTGCGAGAGAAATCGCGCAAGGAGGCGCTGCACGACGCGGTGCTCCAGGTGCAAGTGCACCGTGCTGTTTTCCAGGCTCCCCACGTCCTTGAACACCAGCGGGCGCAGCGGGCTCGATCGACGCCAGTCGCGCAGGCGTTCTTCCGGCTTGCGCGGTTGTCGGAGCGAGTCGAGCGTCTCCTGCCAGCCTGGACCCGCGTCCTTCACGTCGGCCATCTCGGGGAACTGCCAGAGGCCGCCGTGCAGATCCTTCAGCGGTTCAGCGCCGAGGAGGCTCAGTGACTCGTCGAGCGAGTTCCTGAGATCGTGATCGTCGAGCGCGAGCTGCTTCTTGGAGTCGTCCAGGATTCGTCGAAGACGCTCGAGTTGGGAAGCGAGCGCGTCCTGCCGCTCGCGTGAGGCTTCGAGTTCTTCCTCGACCACCGCTTGCTGATCTCCAGCCGACTCGTCGGCCAGATCGGTGCATTGCTGATCGATGTCCCCTCGACGGATGCCAGCGGCGAGGCGCTTGCTCAGCTTCTCATCCACGACGCGCGACAAGCTGCCGAGTTGTGCGTGAATGCGCGCCGATTTGTCCACCAACACCTGAAGCACGCGATCTTCGGATCTCTGCCGGTAGAGGAAGTAGTGACAGTTCACGACCTCCGCGCGCTGCAGCTTCCGGTCGATGCGGCCGTTGCGCTGCTCCATTCGGCTCGGGTTCCACGGCAGGTCGAAGTGGAAAAGGTCCGAACAGTGGTTTTGCAAATTGACGCCCTCTCGCGCCGCATCGGTGGCGATCAAGATGCGCAGCTTGTGCTTCGTCGGGTCTTCGTTGAACGCATCACGGAGTTCATCGCGCTTCTTTGTCGAGGCGCCGCCGCCGTGGAAGGTATCGATCCGGACATCGACATCACCCAGCGTGCCGAAGGCCTCGCGCAGCCGGTCGCGCAGATAGCTCATCGTGTCGACGTACTCGGTGAAGATGAGCACGCGGCGGTTGCCCCATTTCCCGTTGGTCAGGCACTCCTCGCGGATCCACGAGATGAGTCGGAGGACCTTCGCGTCGGGCAAGTGGCGATGCTTGCCAGCGATGCTCCCCATCGTCTCGAGCAGCTCCGCTTCGCGCCTCACGAACTGAGCGTCGGTAGGGGGAAGCTGCGAGAGGCCAGTCGCCATCTCGAGCTGCGCGTCCTCCTCGAGCTGAAGCTCCTGCTCGGTGAGATCAGCCAACTCGTCGTCAGCTCCGGGCGCTTCGCGCAGCAATGAGAAGTCACCCGCCTCGGTCGGAGCTGCCTTCTTCGCGAGTGAGTCCCGGTGCACCTTGAGGGTGCGAGCGAACGCATCCACGGAGCTGAGAAGCCGCTTCTGCAGCGAGGTGACGATCAGCATGCTTGCTGCCGCAGCCGTTTTCGTCGCCTTGGCCAGCTCGAGCCGCTGTTCTCGCAGCTCGCGATAATCCTGCAGGAGCTTTGGCAGTGTCAGCTCAGGCGAGTCCTCAGGCAGGTCGCTGAGGTCGAACTGCACCACATTGCGCCTGGGAAACTTCCCCGCCCCAGCCGTTCGAAGGTCTTCCTTGAGTCGACGAACCATCACCTCATCGAGCTGCTTGGCAGTCCGCACCGGTACGCCACGACAGAAGCGCTGAGGATCGAGGATCTCCAGCAGCGCAGAGAAGGAATTCGAGTGGCCGTTATGGGGCGTGGCCGAGAGAAAGAGTCGATGCTCGAAGTGTGGCGAGAGGTCGCGCACCACCTTGGTCAGCTTCGAGTCGATGGCGTACTTCGAGCTGCTTGCGGGTGCTGCGTTGTGCGCCTCATCGAGGATGAGCATCGACCCTGGGTAGGGTGTCTGCTGCTCCATCCATGCACGGAGCGGCATCGCGTAAGCCTCATCACGGAGCAGCGCATGAGAGATGATGAAGCGGTTGTGCGTCTGCCAGGGGTTCACGCCGTAGCCGCGCTCGCGGCGGCACTTGAGGACATAGTCACGATCGAACACGGTCATGGTGAGCCCAAACCGCTCGGCCAGTTCATCACGCCACTGCGTCACCACCGAGGGCGGTACTGCCACGACGACCCGGCGCACCTTCTGACGGAGCAGTAACTCCCGCAAAATGAGCCCGGCCTCAATCGTCTTCCCCAGGCCTACGTCGTCCGCGATGAAGAGGTTGACGCGCGGAAGGAGAAGCGCCTTGCGCAAAGGCTCGACCTGGTAGGCCATCACTTCAATGCCCGCCCGCCAGGGTGCTTGAAGGAAGCGAGGATCGGTAGAGGTGACGCAGTTCCAGCGAAGCGCGTGCAGGTAAGCCGAGAAACGACCTGGGCTGTCGAAGCCGCGGGCGGCGACCCGTTGCCACTGCGCGGGAGTGATGATCTCGGCGTCGAGTTCGCTCTCCCAAAGCACCTCGAGTGCCTGACCTTGAGCATCGTCATCCAAACAGGAAAGACGGACCAGAGTGTCGTCTTGAGGCCCAGCGGGCGGGATGATCTCCTCGACGAGGTATTGCCGCGAACGGACCTTCACGACGCTGCCGAGCACCAGCTGGGTCATCGCTTCCGTTCTACTGGAACTCGCGAGGAGCGGGAGCCGGTATGTTGGGCCGTGAAGCGACCCGAGCGCCTCCGGAAGTTCTGGGCCTCGCTCAGCCTGATGATTTGCGCGATCTCCACCACGCTCGCCTTCAAGCTCTGAACGGTGAGCTGCGCTCCGGTGCAGCGCTGACCACGCGATCGCTGAAGACCGCGGCGACCAGCAGGCCCATCGCCACGGCGTGCAACAGCCCCGAGGCGCCGCCCATCACCGCGTAGATCACCCCCAGGTCGCTCACCGAGCGCCCCGACGCGCGCAGCTTCAGGGGAAGAATCGCGAACACCGTCCGGCCCAGCAGGTCGAGCAGCAGCAACATCACCGCTGACACGCTCGCGAGCATCGAGACCCTGGGGTGCCGGTTCCACCGCATGATGGCCAGCGACAACAACGCGACGTCCACCAGCAGGGAAGGGATGGCCGTCAGCAGTGAAGAGAGCACGGCGGGCAGCAGCTCCATCGGGCCAGCTTACGCTGCGCGCCTCGGGAAGCGCGGCCTCGAGAAACCGTCACTTCTTCACCACGTCCCTGTGTTGGCGAGCGAGATCACCGCTTCCGAGGATTTCGGCGGGCGGTGCCCCTTGAGACGGTGCCGTTCATGCCCACGCCCCGCTCCGGATACCGAGAACTGCAGAGCCCCTCGTTGTGCCGCCCGTGGCACCAGCCCCTGTTCGGCTCGACCCTGCCCTCGCTCGCCACCCGCCCGCTGAGGGTGATGGTGTGGACCGACGAAGCCCCCGACGTGGGCACGCACCTCAACTTCGACGTCATTCGCCACGACGGCACCACGGTCGAGGCGATCGCCGAGGTCACCTGGGTCGACGCGCAGTCGTCGGCCCAACCAGCGCGGTTTCGCCTGGGTCTGGCGGTCTTCGCGCCGACGCAGCCCAGCCTCGAAGAGCTCGAGCGCCTGTTGGGGGACTGAGTGGTTCCCTCATTTTTCGAGCGGAACCGAACTGAATCGGTCAGTCTGTTTTGACCATGTACAGACTCTCCTTCGTTCTGTTCGCGATCCTGACCCTGTCATGCGTCGGCTCAGCCCCCCTGCCCTGCACGCAGTGCGGCGACGTCTGCGTCGATTTGAAGGTCGACTCGACGAACTGTGGCGCGTGTGGCACCGCGTGTGGCGCGGGCAAGGTCTGCACCGCGGGAGCGTGTGTCGCCACCTGTCCCACCGGGCAGAGGAGCTGTGGCAACGCCTGCGTGGACACCGCGACCGACCGCCGCAACTGCGGCTCGTGCGGAACGCTGTGCGGGACCGGCGAGGTCTGCGAAGGCTCGACCTGCGTTCCCTCGTGCCAGGGCGAGCAGATGCTCTGCGGCGGCGTCTGCACCAGCATCATGAGCGACCGCGCGAACTGCGGCGCCTGCAACAACGCGTGCGCGACCGGTGAAGTCTGCAGCAACAGCACGTGCGCCACGTCGTGCAGCGCCTCGCAGCTCGTCTGCGACGGCTCGTGCGTCGACCCCATGACGGATCGTTCGAACTGCGGCGGCTGCGGCCGGCCCTGTGGCAATGGGCTCATCTGCCAGGCGGGGAGCTGCACCAACAACTGCGTTCTTCCCCTGGTGGCGTGCAACGGCGCCTGCATCGACCCTCGCAATGACCCCAACAACTGCAACCAGTGCGGCATGGCCTGCGCACCCCAGCAGGCGTCGGGCCCCTTGTGCGTGATGGGCACGTGCAGCTTCACCTCGTGCACGGGGAACTACGGCAACTGCGACAGCCTCAGGTCCAACGGCTGCGAGACGCAGCTCAACACGCTCACCGACTGCGGTGGCTGCGGCCGCGCGTGCGCTCCTGAGAACGCGACCGGCGCGAGCTGCACCACGGGCGACTGTGCGTTCACCGCCTGCACCGCGAACTTCGGCGACTGCGATCAGCGCGTGGGCAATGGCTGCGAAGCGGCGTTGCTCACCGACCCGGCCAACTGCGGCGCGTGCAATCGCCGCTGTGCCTCGGGCTCGGCCTGCGTCGCGGGCAGCTGTGGCCCCTTCATCGCGAGCGTCGCGGGCGGCGTGGGCGACGACGTGTCCCTCGGCGCGACCCGCCCTCGCGCAGAGACGGTGGTGGTCGGCTTCGAGCCTGGCTCGTTGATCCACTACACCTTCGATGGCACCACGCCCGGCAGCGATGCGGGCCTGACCCGCACGGCAGCCACCCCGCTGGTGGTCACCAACGTCGACGCCGGCACGCTGCGCTGGTTCGCCGGCTTTCCTGACGGCGGCCGCGAGCCCGACGAACACCGCATGGTGCGCGCGATCGACAGCGCGCCCGCCAGCTTCAGCGGGTACGTCGAGAACCTGCGCATGACCTCTTTGGTGCAGCTGCTCGGTTCGCCCTACGTCATCGCGAGCCCTGGCCAGACCGTCGCCGTGACCGCCACCGTGCACACCTGGAGGAGCACCTCGGCCGGGTATTGCCCGGGCTGCGTCTTGTTTCCACAGATGAGCGTCGACGGCGTCGGCCAGGTGTGGTGCCCCGGTCAGTACACCGGCGGCCCCTTCCCCGGGACCTCGGTGCCCGTGAGCTTCACCTTCGTCGCGCCGGCCGCTGCGGGCCGCTACTACCTGCGCCACAGCATCGGCACGGTCTTCCAGTGCAACCAGGTCGGCGGCGGTGGCCCGGTGGGTGTGCTGATCGTTCGTTGACTCCTTTCCGGTGGCGCGCCCCGCGCCCACACGATGAGGTCGTCTCCACCGGCGGGGGCGCTAGAGTCTGCCCATGCTCCTGACCCTCGCCACGCTGGCTGTGCTCGCTCAGGGGCCGCAGAAATGCCTCACGGTCGGCGGCAATCGGGTGTGCGGCTACGAGTGCGCCGAGAACGGAGTGCGCGCGCAGTGCACGCAGACCCCGGCCGGTGTGTGCGCGAAGAACAGCACGCAGGTGATGTGCTTCGACCCGCCTCTGTGGCTGGCGGCGTTGTGGGGCGGCGGCTCGGTGCCCAAACCTGTCTGCGAGAGCGACGGCACCAACCTCGCGTGCGGCTACGACTGCAAACGAGAAGGCGTGAAGGTGGCCTGCGCCTCGACGCCCGCGGGCGTGTGCACCCGGCAATACGGGACCATCACCTGCTTCGATCCGCCTCCCGAGGTGTACGGCGTCTTCGGTAAGTCGGTGCCGGCGCCTTCGTGCAAGGCGCAGGATGGCCAGGTCGCTTGCGGCTACGGCTGCATCGCGAGCAACAACCAGGTCGCTTGTGCACGCACGCCCTTCGGCATCTGCGCCGAGGGCGGCGGTTCTCCGACCTGCTTCGATCCCGACAAGAACGTCATCTGCGCGAAGGGCACGACGACCGCGAAGGCGCAGTGCGTTCGACAGTCAGGCTCCGTGTTCTGCGGCTACCAGTGCACGCGCGCAGGTGACGAAGTGGCGTGCGCGAAGACGCCTGATGGCTCGTGCGACACGTCGGGCCCGGGCAAGCCGGTCTGTTTCGATCCACCGATGCGCGGCGGTTCGAGCGCATGCCTCGAGGCCACCGGCGCGCGATGAAGTGGAGAACCCAACCCAGGCAGCCTGATCCCCGCGCGGAGTCACGGCGCATCGATCTCGAAGCCGAGGCAGACCTCGAGCGCTGCGGCGCCCTCAAAGACTTCTGGTACGTCGCGTGCCTCTCCTCTGAGCTGAAAGAGAAGCAGGTGCTCTCGCGCACCATTCTGGGCACGCCGCTCGCGTTGTTCCGCGGCGCCGATGGCAAGCCGGCGGTGTTGTTCGATCGCTGCCTGCATCGCAACGCGCGGCTGTCAGCGGGCGACTGCTTCGACGGCAAGCTGGGCTGCCCGTACCATGGCTGGACCTACGACCCCTCGGGCTCTTGCGTTGAGATTCCCTCGATGGGCCCTTCGCAGTGCGGTGGTGATTGGGGAGCGGGGCTCCAGCTTCGGCCTGGCGACGTGGGCAAGGTGCGCAGCTTTCAAACGAAGGAGCAGGACGGCCTCATCTTCGTCTTCATGGGCCAGACCGCTCGGCGCGAACCGTTTCGTGTGCCGAAGTTCGGCGAGCCGGGGTGGACCGTCTATTTCATGGTGACGCGTTTCCCCAACGGGGTGACCAACCTCGTCGAGAACTTCATGGACGTGCCGCACACGGTGTTCGTGCACAAAGGCTGGTTTCGGAACCGCAAGCTGCGGGAAGTTCCGGCGACCGTCGCGCGTCAGAACGGCGAGGTCCTGGTCACCTACGAGCAGCAGCATGACGAGCTCACTGGGGCGGGGTTGCTGATGAACCCCACCGGCGCGCCGATGACCCACACTGATCATTTCTTCATGCCGAACGTCACGCGCGTCGACTACCTCTGGGGCGCGCGCAGCGGGTATGTGATCTCGAGCCAGGTCACGCCGGTGGGGCCGCTCGAGTCATTGGTGTTCACGTCGATCTCGTATCGACTGCCGTACGACGTGCCGGGCAACCTGCTGGCGCGTGGGCTGCGCCGATTCATGAAGTGGTACACCACGCAGGTCATCACCCAGGACGTCGACATCATGCGCCTTCAGGCGCAAGGCCTGACGCACGCGAAGGGTGGCCTCGACTTCACCAGCACCGAGGCCGATCTTCTTCACGCCGACATCGAAGACGTGCGCGGTTGGCTGCGCAGCGGTGGTGAAGGTGACGGGCCTGAGCCGGCCACCCGCCGCATCTCGTTCTGGATTTAGAACGTGAGCAGCACGCCGAGGCCCGGACCCGCGGTGGGGATCACGTGAAAGGTGACCGCCTCGGGTGAGCCGCCCTTTTGATAGCGCTTTCGCCCTGAAATGAGGTGCGAAGGCGCGCTCAAGATGTTCGCCTCGCCGATCGCCGTGCCGACCGCGAAGTTGATGATGGCGCCTTGCCAGTGGTTGTAGCCCAGGCCGAGCACCAGCGAGAGACCGACGTTGAAGAGCACGTTGCCCACGTGGAGATACCAGACGAACCCCGACTCTTCCGCGTCGGCGCCTGAGCCGAGCATGCGCTCGCCTTCTGCGATGAGCGCGCAGCGATCGTCTGGGCTCACGGTGCTCGCCTTCTTTGCGAAGAGCGGCCCGGCCTCGAGCACCTCGGGGCGACCCAGCAGCGTGAAGGCGAGCCCGACGCCCGTGCCCGCGGCGCCCCAGTACCAATCGGGTTGCTCCTCGCGGGTGAAGAGCGGCATCAAGGCGAGCTGGCCGATACCGAGCCCCGCGTAGATCGCGCCCCAGGCCAGCGTCCAATTGTGCGAACGAACGCTCTCTTCCGAGAGGAGCTTCGAAAGAAAGGCCAACCGAGCCTCGTCGCTGAGCCCCGCGACCCCCTGCCCTGATGAACCTGCCGGGCGTTCACAGTTCTGCGCCTGGGCCGCTATGGAAGTTGCGAGGACGAGGGCCAGCACCAGTCGGGTCATTTGGCCTCGCAGCATGACCGACTCGCAGAGCCGGTGGCGGTTTGTCTGTGGCAGGGTGCGCGCATGATTGCCCGCCTCGCCCTGCTGAGCCTGCTGGCCTGTGCCTGCCGCGCGCCTTCGCCCCTCTCGAAAGAGCCCGCCTTCGATTTCGAGTCGCGGTCGAGCCCCAGCCCGACCGCCTTCAGCACCGAGACGACCTTGCTCAGCCGGTGGAACGACCCGCGCGCCGACTCGTTGCGTGACTTCTGGAATGCCGGGGAAGCCGGCGCCTTCACAGGCGTCGATGGCATCGAGATCGCCTATCGCGTTCACCGCGCACCCAACGCGAAGGCGGGCGTGGTGCTGCTGCCAGGCCGCACGGAGTCGATCATCAAGTTCGCCGAGGTCTGTTCCGATCTCGTCGCGCAGGGCTACTCGACCTACGCGCTCACGGTGCGCGGCCAGGGGGAAGCGGGGCGCATGTTGCCTGACCCCGACAAGGGCTACGTCGCCTGGTTCGACGACTACGTCGAAGACACGCACACGTTCATCACCACGGTGGTGAGGCCCGAGCAGGCCCGCGTGTTCGTGCTCGCTCACTCGATGGGCGCCAGTGTCGCGGTGCTGGTCAACGACGAACACCCCGGCGACATCGATGCGCTCGCGCTCAGCGCGCCGATGCTCGACATCAACCTGGGCGCGTTCCCCCCGCCGGTGGCCGCGTCGTTGGCCAACGGCATCTGCGATTCGACCGATGGCAGCGCCTACGCGATCGGCATGGGTCCGTACAAAGAAGAGCAGGACTTCACCACCAACAGCGTCACCAGCAGCCAGGCGCGGTGGACGTGGAAGGTGCAGCAGCTGCGCGACGACGTGAAGCTTCGTGCGGGCGGGCTCACGTGGAGATGGTTGTGCCAGGCGCTGGTGGGCTCGAGCCGTGCGCAGCAATCGGGAAGGTTCTCTTCGACGCCCACCGTGCTCTTTCAGGCGGCCAACGACACGATCGTGAACCGGCTGGGCCAGGAGCGGTACTGCGCTGACGCCCCTCGCTGCACGTTCAATCGAATCGACGACGCGAAGCACGAGCTGCTGCAGGAACGCGACGAGGTCAGAAACCTGGTGCTCTCGCGGCTGGTGCGGTTCTTCGATTCGCAGGTGACGCCGTGAGGGCCGCGCTGGTGGTGGTGATGCTCGCGGCCTCGAGCGCGTTCGCGACCGAGCCCGACTTCAGGCTGCACGTCGGTGGCCAGGTCGGCTTTCCGTATCTGCTCGGCGTGAGCTCGACCGGGACCTTCTTCAAGGAAGGCCGGCCGCGGTTCGACGTCGACGCGACGTGGGAGCCTTCGGTGCAGCTGCAGTCGTACAGCCTCGGCGGCGCGTACCACGTGCTCGACCGGGCGTTCTTCGTCGGTGGGCGGCTGCGCCTCGTGCAGTACCTGCCCCCGTGGGCGCGAGGCACGGTCGATTCGTTTCTGGGGCTGGGCCTCGAAGCGGGCGTTCGCATTCGCGTCGGGCCCGGTGAGAAGGGCGTGCTTCACGTCACGCTGCACGGCACCTTCGTTCCGGGGCAGGCCACCAACCTGTCCACGCTGGTGGGGCTGTCCGCGGGGTTCTCGTGGAGCGTCTTCGAGCGCCAACCCAAGGCAGACCAATGAAGACTGGAAGACTCAGCCCGGCGTGACCTCGAGAAACCAGTCGCCCGTGAAGAGGATTCCCGGTTTCATTTCGCCCTTCGCGTTCGGGGCCGGCGCCTTGGTGACGAACTGGCCCACCAGTCGCGCAGGCACTGAAGCGGGTCGAGCCCCTTTCACGGTGGCGGAGAAACCGGCCTCGTCGAGTTTGAGCTCGGAGAGCACCAACACGCGGCGCTCCGTCTCAGTGACCTGATCACGCTGCGCCCATTCGAGCGTCGCCTTGCCCTGCGCGTCGATGACGAGCTCGAGCGATTGATACGCGGAGGGATCTTTGCCGACCTGCTTGAAGCCCAGATAGCGGCCCGCCGGCGCCTTCTCGGTGCGGGGCACGTACTGACTGGCAGTCATCAGCAACGGCAGCGCGAGCACGAGGCGACTCAACATGGCGCGCACTCTACCGTCCGTTGGCAAGGGCCGAGGTATCAGAACCGCGCACCTCAGCCTCCCCGACCGAATGATCACGCGTGCATCGGTGGCGAGATTGACGTCTCATCGCCCGGTGTCGTTGCCAGGCCTCAAGTCTTCCATCGAGCTGGAGCCGGGGCCGTCGGGCCCGCAGCTGATCGACCGTGCCTCGGGCCAGAAGTTGCCCATCAGCGAGATGGAGTCGCGCGTGCTCGCCCTGTGGGACGGCGCGCAGACCGCCACCACGTTGTCGGCGCGACTCTTCGTCGAGGGCATCGACATCGAGCCGTGGCAGGTCGAGCAATTCTTCGTGCGCCTCGCGCGCGCGCAGGTGCTCGGGCCGACCGCGCCGGTCGTGCCGGACTTCGTACCCGCGGGCCCTGGCATCGAAGAGCTCAGCGACATCGTGCCGATGCTGCGCGGCGATCTGATCATCTCCAGGTCCGTGCAGAGCAAGGGCACGCTCGAGGTGAAAGACCCTCTGTCCGAGCGCAGCTTCACGCTCTACGACTTCGAGGTGTCGATCGCGCGCATGCTCGACGGCAAACGCTCGGCGCAAGAGGTGCTCGACGCTGCCAATCGCCTGGGCATTCCGGTCACGCTGCCGACGCTCAAGACCTTCCTGCAGCAGCTCAAGGCGTATCAATTCATCGACGCCTCGGTGACGGGTGGCGAGTCGACCTGGCCCAAACGCCAGCAGTGGAGCGTCGGCGTTCGTGAGCTGTACCAGAGCGCGCTGCGGCTGATGCGCGCGGGGAAGTTCGACGAAGCGCGCGGCTACGTCGACGCGATGGTCGAGGCGGATCCCGCCAATGAAGAAGCCGTGGCGTTGCGCCAGCGCATCTACGACGAGGCCATGGGCGCCTCAGAGCTGAACGTTCCGTTCGACACGCTGCACACGCCAGTGCCTGTCAGTGAGAGCGCCGTTCAGACCGCGACTGGCCCGGCGCCTGATCCGTTCGAGAGCTTCGGCTTTCACTCGGCCCCGCCGTCGACGGCTGCGCTGCCGCCCATTCCGCAGGACGTCGATTCACCGCTCGCTTCGGGCGCGGCGCCGCTCCCCCCACCCGTCGAGCCTCCCCCGGCGCAGGCCTTCGTTCCGCCTGCCGTCGAACCGCTCTTTGTCCGTGCGCCCGCGAAGCGCCGACGCCCGCTGTTCATCGGTGCAGCGGTGATCGCGGTCGTGTTGATTCTGCTGTTCAGGCCCGTACAGGGTCTGGCGGAGCTCCCGTGTGAGCTGCAGGTCGATGAGCTGGCGATTCCCCGGGCGCCGTTCGCAGGTCCCGTCGGGCCGCCGATCGTCGCGGCGGGTGCGCGGGTGGAAAAGGGCGCGGTGCTGGCCCGTTTGACGCTCGCTGCAGAAGAGACGCCCGAAGGTCTCGAGGCGAGCATCAAGGAGCTCGAGACGAAGCTCGCCGCCAGCCGTCCTCCCGCCACCGCCAAGGAACTGCTCAAGGCGAAGTCGAACTTGAAGAAGACGGCTGGCCTCGTCGCCTCGCTCCTCAGGAAGAAGAAGAAGGCGACGAAGAAGGCGCTGCCCGCCATCGAAGAGAAGCTCGTGGAAAAGCAGGCCGCGCTCGAGGCCGCGAAGGCAACGCTCGAGGCGATGAAGCAGCCCGACCTGCGCGCCGAGTGGAAGGCCTCGCTCGAAGAGCTCACCTCGAAGAAGGTCGCGGTCGCCGTGCGCAGCGAACGTTCGGTCATCACCGCGCCCGCGGCGGGGCTGTTCCTCGCGCCTGAGACGGCACCAGTGAGGCTGGCTGAGAACGATTCGTATGGCCGCATCGTGGCGCCCACGTTCAGGGCGGTGACGAAAGAGCCGTTGATCACCGAAGCACAGAGCGCGGTGTTCGTGGCGCCGGCAGGCCGCGTCGACGTGAAGCTCGTGCGCAGCGCAGCCGGTGTCTCAGCGCGCGTGGAAGGTGACGTGAAATGGGTCGGCGCGAAGGGCACGCTCGAGGTTCCGTCAGGGCGGACTCCCTGGTTGCTGTCGGCGCTTCGATGAGGGTCGCTGCGTTGTGCCTGGCGCTGGTGGCGTGTTCGCCTTTGCCGGTGACAGTCGACGCTGGCTCGGTGGGTGGTGGTGGCGGCGCCGTCGCTGGGGGCGGCGGAGCGGGTGGCGGTGGTGGAGCGACGGGCGGCGGCGAGGGTGAAGATGCCGGCTTCGATGCGGGCAATGGCAGCGGCGACGCGGGGTCTTCGTGCACGTCGCCCGGTGACTGCGCCTCGAACAACTGCGTGGCCTGGTTTCGTGATGCGGGCTCGGTGTGTGGCCGGCTTTGTTTCGATCAGAGTCAGTGCGCTGAGCTTCCCGGCTTCACCTGCATTCCTGATCTCAACGGCAGCGGCGTGTGCGTGCCCAGGAGCCCGGCGCATTGTCTGCCCTGCGACTTCGACGTGAATTGTGGCGGGCTGTCTGAGGCCTGCGTGCTCGCGCCGGGGGACACGACGATGACCTGCCGAATCGATTGTTCACTCGCGGGAACGGCCGCGTGTCCGCCCGACTATCTGTGCACCGAGACGCGCTTCAACAACGTGATGCGCTCGTTCTGCACGCCCCCCGCAGGGAAGTGTTCGACGTCGGAAGGTGGGTTCTGCGAGCGCTTCTCTGCGCCGCAGTCGTGCTCAACCACCAACGATGCGGGCACCTGCAATGGAGCTCGCACGTGCGTGAACGGTCGCTTCTCGACCTGTGACGCGATGACCGCCGCGTGCCGCGCGACGTGTGAACAGGCGGAACGGCCCGGCTGCACCGAGCCGCTCTGCGCGGGCGCGACGCAGTTGCCGACGCACTGTGGTGACTGCAATACGGCGTGTGCGGGAGCGGGCAGCTCGACGGCCAACGTCACCTGCGCCGATGGTGGCTGCACCTTCAGCTGCAAGGGCCAGAACTACGACGTCGATCGTGACGCGGGCTCAGGGTGTGAAGCGCCTGACGCTCCGACGGGGAATCACGTGGTGGGCGGCGCGACCAGTCTGGGCGCCCTGCCCTGCAATGACGGCTCGACCATCAACGCGATGGGCGTGATTCCGAGCGATACGCGTGTGCACGAGAACCCGGTGGTCCCCGCGTTCAGTGCGATGGAAGGCGCGGCCCCAGATTTTCTAGCGGTCAGTGCGAGCGGCGGCACGTTCTGCGTGAACGATGTCGCGGTGTCGTTGACGGTGACGGGCGCCGCGAGCCTCGCGTGCTTCCGCCTCACCGTGGTGACTGACCAGAACACGTGGTCTTGCACGACGAACGCGAGTGGGACGTGTTCCGTGTCGCAGGGCTCGGGTTCGTATTCGGGTGGCACCACGATTTCGCTTCGCGTCGAGCGGACGTGTTCAGCGGCCGCTTCGACGGGTCGGTACACCGTGGCTGGCCACTTCTGAGGTGAGAACTCAGAACGTCAGGGCATCGGTCTCGACGGGCAGCTTCACGTCACCGTTTTCACGACGACGTACGCGCGCCAGGACCGAGTTCATCTGAGTGATGAATTCACGCACCACCGAGCGGTGGGCGCCGAACTCGTACACCGGGCCCAGCCGCACGAAGCCCAGCGACTGCAGCAGGTCCACGTCGGCGTTCGCGGCGTGGCACTCGACCTCTTTCCGGCCAGCGCGCGCGGCCAGCGTGCAGGCCCACGAAGCGACCGAGCTGCGCGCCTCGCCAGCGAGCGGGCCCGACGCGTCGAGCAGGAAGATGCGGAACGAGGTGTACATCTCGGACCAGAAGAGGCCCGGTGACATCGTCTCGAGCAGCGCCCAGCCCAGCGGCGCGCCGCGATCGTCTTCCACCACGGCCAGCGAGCGTCCACGCGAGAGGCCCAGCGCTCCGTAACGGCGCGAGAGGCTCTCGAGGTGCAGCTCACCGGGTACGAGGTCGTCGCTGAGCAGCTTCACGGGATCTTCCGAAGCCCCGGCGAACGCGAGAAAGGCGCGCTCGTCATCGGGCCCCGCGGCGCGAACGCGCAAGGGTGCAGGCACGAACGCGGTGACGTTGAGCCGCATCGGCTCGAAGCGCACGCGGTACGCGAGGCCCGGCTTGAGCAGCCGCGAGGACACCGCGTCGTAGACACGCTCGGCGCGGTTCGACACCCGCCACAACCCGCGCACGTACTCGACGTCGCCCAGCGCCTCGCCGTACTCGTAGCTCAACGAGAGCACCTGCTGAAAGAGCGTGCCGGCGCGGTGAAAGCCCGACTTCACCAGCAGGTGCTGCGCGAGCCACGTGCGTGAGTAGATGCGCAGGCCCGAGCTGTGAGCAACGAGCTCTCCGTCGCGCTGCACCACCACCGTCTTCGAGAGCCCGTGCGAGCCATCACCCAGCAGCTCGTGCGTCTGCGCGGGCGGCGCGGCGTGATCTCGCCAGAGCGCGCCTTCTTCCTGGAACAGCGCCCAGACGCGGCTGAACGAGACGGCCGAGCCGCAGGCAGCGCCTTCGACGCGGTGATGCAGCAGCAGATCGACCAGCCGTTGGCGCTCATCGCTGGAGACCGAGCTGAACTCGAGCCTGCCGACGGCGGTGGCGATCGCGCAGAAGTGCAGCCGCTCGCCTGCGAACTCGAGCAACACGCGATCGAGTCGAAGCCCCGGCGGCACGACGTCGGCGGGGTCGACCTTGAAGCTCGCCCCGGTCGCGCTGAGCTGGAGCACGGTGCGCGTGCGCAGCAGTCCACTGAGCGGCGAGACGAACGAGATCGACGCACCCGGCGGCAACGCGAGCGCACGCAGGTTGGCGCGCGAAGGTCGGGCGGTCAGCGCGCGAGGCAGCTGCAGCACCAACGCGTGCCCCGAGGCGATCACCACGGCCGCGTGACCGGTCACCTGGCGGCCATTGGCCTCGAACGAGACGGTGACGATCTGCCCGGGCTGCCACTGAGGGACGCCGCGCGGCGACGGGCGGGCCAGGTAGAGCTGCTCATCTTCGACGCGGGCCGCGGCGAACTTCTCTTCCACCAGGGCGTGGTCGGTGCCCACCGTGAAAGCAGTCGACCCAGAGCACGCAGCCTCGAGCACCACGCGCACCCGAAGCGGGCTGGTGATGCACAGCGGCAACACCGGCGCCGGCTCTCGCGGTGCGAAGTGCACGGCCACGAAAGAGAGGTCAGTGCCCTCGACCGCGCTGACCCGCTCGACGCGGCAGGGCACCTCGCCCATCAACACCTCTTCTCCACGGTGCAGCGCGCCCAGCTGGAGCAGCTCGCCCGCGGCCACGTTCATCGCTCGGGGCACGAGCAGGCCGACGCCTTCGTTCGACACTTCGATGCAGGTCGCTTTGAGCGTCTGGGGGCCGCGCAGCAACGTCGCGTCGACCGGCGAGGTGAGGGGGCGGGCCGCGGACAATCGGGCCAGCCGCTTGAAGTCCTCATGAAGCGCGGTCTCCAACTCTGAGCGTTGCGGCTCACTCAAGGTGATGGGACGACGGTGCATGAAAACCTGGCGCTTCTGCGCGTGGGGGGGCGGAAGCAGGAGACGCAGGAAAAGTAGAGTTGGCCGCTTTGAGACACAAGCACTGTCTGGGGGTGCGCCGATGTGGGCGCTCCGTTGCTCTCCACAAAGCGAAGCCTTCATCGCTGGCGTATGACGGCGGCACATGAAGATTCTCACGTGGAACGTGCTCCATCGCGTGCACGCCGAGACGCACACCGAGAAGGCCATCGAGCGGTGGCCCGATGAGGCCCAGCGGGTGCGCGCGGTGGCGGGGTGGTTGGTGAACGCGTTGACGACCTTCGACGTGGCGTTGTTGCAGGAGGTCAGCGGCGATCTGCTGGCCGCCCTGCGCGCGCAGCTGTCGGGCAAGAGCGTGCTCGACCACCTGTATCCCCGCGTGCCCAAGCGCAGCAGTGAGTCATTGCGTGATCCGCGCGAGCACCTGGTCGTCATCGCGGCGCCGGGTGCGAAGGTGCTGCGCGCGCACACGTTCGAGAACGATCCGGGCAAGGGCTTCTTGATGGCGCACCTGGCCTCGGGACCCGAGGTCATCTCGACGCACCTGAGCTGGGGGCCCAGGGCGATTCCGCAGTTGTTGATGCTCCGGCAGGTGCTGCGTGACGCGCCCGGGCCGGTCTGTCTGGGCGGCGACTTCAATGCAGACCGTGACGCGGTCTCGCGCGCGGCGGACGACGACGCGATGATCAGCGTCTTCCCCGAGGGCTCGCCCCGCACGCGCCCCCAGGAAACAGCGTCGGGGGGCTCCGACATCGATCACCTGCTGTGCAGGGGCGCGCGGTTGAGCGAGGCGCACGTGCTCGATGCCGGCGACCTGTCTGATCATCGCCCCGTCGGAGCGACGATCGCCTGACGCGCGCGGCATGAGCGATGCTCCGTGGAGAAGTGAGTGTTGATGCGCTACGGCATACCGCCGCAGCAACTGGCCACCTGAAGGAACCATGAAGCGATTGCACCGCAAGGACCTGTACGGCTGGTCGAAGTTTCACGAGCCGATCAACGTCGACTTCAACAGCGTCCTCTGGGTGCGTGAGGGCGGCAACGTGGCCATCGATCCGCTGCCGCTCTCGGCTCACGATCTCGCGCACCTTCAGCAACTCGGCGGCGCGAAGTTCATCGTGATCACCAACTCGGCGCATCTTCGCGGCGCGCTCGATCTGCAGAGGGCCACGGGGGGCCAGCTCATCGGCCCGTCCGCCGAGAAGGAGAAGCTCGCCTGCGATCGCTACCTCGCCGATGGCGAAGAGCTCGTTCCCGGTCTCATCGTGCGCGAGCTCGATGGCTCGAAGACGCCGGGTGAGCTGGCGCTGATTCTCGAAGACACCACGCTCATCTCAGGTGACCTCGTGCGTGCGCACCGCGCCGACACCTTGATGCTCCTGGGACCCGAACAAGGCGTGCCCGACACGACGCGCGCCGTGGCCTCGCTGCGCCGGCTGCTGGCGCTTCATCCCCGGCTCGAGGCCATCTTGATGGGCGACGGTTGGTCGCTCTTCCGGGGCGGCCATCAACGCCTGACCGAGCTGCTCGACGGCAAGTAAGACGAGCGCAACGCGTACGCCCGGTTAGCTTGCGCGCTCATGAACAAGCCCACGCTGACCTACTTCGACATTCCCACCAGCCGCGGTGAAGAGTGCCGCCTCGCCCTCTTCATCGCTGGCGTACCCTTCACCGACGAGCGGCTTTCCCGCGAGCAGTGGGACGCGCGCAAGGCGAGCTCGCCGTTCGGTGCGCTGCCCATCTTCACCAGCGAAGGCCGCCCGCCGCTCTCGCAGTCGAACGCGATCCTCCGGATGATCGGTGGCCAGCACGGCCTGCTGCCTTCCGACCCGTGGGAGTCTGCGCGTCACGAAGCGGTGATGTGCGCGGTGGAAGAGCTGCGCGCGAAGCTGGGACCGACGGGGCGCATCAAGGATCCGTCAGAGAAACAGAAGGCGCGTGAGGCGTTGGCGACCGGGTTTTTCCCTGAGTGGAACGCGCAGGTCGAGAAGCAGATCACCGGTCCGTTCCTCGGCGGCGCGGCGCTCAGCGTGGCTGACCTGAAGATCTTCGTGGCGCTCTCGACCCTGCTCGCGGGGAAGATCGACCACATCGCGGTCGACGTCTTCAAGCCGTTCCCCAAGCTGCTCGCGTTGACCGACGCGGTGAAGAATCACCCCAGGGTCGTCGCCTGGTACGCGCGCTGATTCAGCGCCCGCAGCCCTTCCGGAAATCGGAGTCGTCGAGGAACTGATCGAGCGCCTGCCTCCAGGCAGTCCACTTGTGGCCGCCAGGAACTGGGAACTTCCGCTTCATGGGGAGCGCCAGCGCGAGCACCTCGTTCGACTCGCTCAAGATCTCGTCCTCCGTGCCCCAGCCCAGGTACAGCTTGGGCCCCGGCTCCTTGCCTGACGTGAGCGCCTGCAGCCAACGCCACAGCTCGAGGATGGTGGTGTCTTCGTCGGTGACCAGCACCTTCTCGGGCGCCTTCCACTTGGCGAGGCCGCCTTCAGCGCGGATCTTCGCGGGCACCGGGTGCACACCCAGGAACGGCGCCAGCGCGAGCACGCCGGTGATCTCCCTGGGGTGATCGTGCGAGTACATCAACGTGCCCAGGCCACCCATCGAGAGGCCGATGAGCCACGTCTCGCGGTAGTGCTTCTTCTTGGCGGGCTCAAACACGTCCTCGCCGAGCCGCTCCACCACGCTGCCCTTCGCGTAGTACGAGTACGTCGCCTGCGCTGAGATGAGATCGACCGAGAGGCCGCGATCTCGAATCGACTCGACGAAGCCCTTCTCTTCGAAGTCGGTGGCGGTGTCGCCGACGCCGGGCAGGAAGACCACGAGGCACTTCGCCCGGCCCTTGAAGTCGTCGTCCACTTCGACCATCGGGCTGACGGGGGGCATCATCATGGTGGCGCAACCGTTGAGCAGCAGGGCCAGCACCAAAGAGGTGATCCACTTCATGTGCCTTGGCTTATCACGCGTCGAGGTGCGCCCGTCGCGGGTTGAACTTCTTGTTCATCCTCCCGAGGTGACGAATAGTGAGGCGGTCGCTGTTGACACCGTCACTCAGGAGCGTGGGATGCCGAATGCAACGTCGTTGAAGGGCTGCCTGGTGGCCGCCTTGATCCTGGCCACCAGTGGAATCGCCTCTGCACAGTCTCCCGCTGAGGCGTCTCCACCGCCGCTCACGCCTCCGCCGCTGTCCGACGCGCCGCCGCCTCCGCCCCCGCAGCGTCCTCAGGCGGACTACCCTCTGGCCAACGGGCCTCGAACCCTCGAATGGGAGCCCGGCGAACCGGTGCCGCAGGGGTATCACCCCGTCACGCAGATCCGGACGGGGTTGGTGGTTGGCGGCGCGGTGACGTTCGGCTCGGTCTGGCTGCTCAACGTCCTCGTCGCGTCGATCGCCATCGACACCAACCAGGGTCAGGCGATCCCCCTCTTCGTGCCGATCCTCGGGCCCTTCATCGCGATGGGTACGTTCCAGAGCCTGCAGGCAACCGACGTCTTCTTCCTGGCCCTGGACGGGTTGGTTCAAGCCGGCGGGGTCGCGATGTTGGTCGCCGGTATCGCGGCGCCCCGACACCAGTTGGTTCGCAACCGCTATGCGTCGCTCCTGTTTCCGATGCCCATGTCGTTTGGCAACGGCAGCGCAGGAATCAGCATCGGCGGCACGTTGTAATCAGTCGAAGAGCGCGAGCAGGTCGTCACGTGTCAGCCCACCGGCAGCGCCTGCGCCCCCATCGAGCGCGGCCTCGAAGAGCGCGCGCTTCTTGTCCTGCAGTTGAAGAATGCGCTCTTCCACGGTGCCTTGAGAGACGAGGCGGTAGACGAACACCGGCTTGTCCTGCCCGATGCGGTGAACACGGTCCGCGGCCTGCGCTTCGACCTGCGGGTTCCACCACGGGTCGACCAGGAACACGTGATCTGCCGCGGTCAACGTGAGGCCCGTGCCGCCCGCCTTGAGCGACATCAGCAACACCGTCGGTCCAGCCGGTGACTGGAACTGGTCGACGATCTCTCCACGATTCGAGGTCGAGCCATCGAGGCGTGAGAACGAGAGGTCGGCCGCCTTCAACGCAGGCTCGATGAGATCGAGCATCGAGGTCCACTGGCTGAACACCAGGCAGCGATGACCGTCAGCGGCGGCGTTGACGAGCGACTCGACCAGCGCGTCGACCTTCGATGACGACTTCGCCTGCTGACCGGGCACCAGCGCCACGTGACACGCGGCCTGCCGCAACCGGAGCAACGCCTCGAGCGCCTTGAGCACGCTGCCGCCACCCTGCAGCAGGCTCACTACGTCGGCGCGCGTCGCGGCGTGCACCGCGTCGTAGACCGCGCGCTCCTTGTCCTCGAGGGTGACGAAGCGGATCGCCTCGGTGCGAGGGGGTAGCTCGGGCGCGACCTCCTTCTTCAGTCGGCGCAGAATGAACGGCGCGAGCTTCTTGCGCAGCGCCTGCGTCGCCTCTTGCGAGCCGCCTTCGATCTTCTCCGCGTACTTCGAGTTGAAGTCGCTGCGCCCGCCGAGCAGGCCGGGGTTGGTGAAGTGCATCAAGCTCCACAACTCTTCGAGGCGGTTCTCGAGCGGAGTACCGGACACCGCGAGCTTGAGCCCGCCATTGAGCCGGTAGGCCGCGCGCGTGGCCTGGCTGTCGGGGTTCTTGATGGCCTGCGCTTCGTCGAGCACCACCACGCGCCACTGCTTGGCGGCGAGCGCATCGGCGTCGAGCCGGAGCAGCGCATACGTGGTGAGCGTCACGTCGGCGTCGGTCAACGAGCGGCCGGGCCCATGGTACGCGTTGACCGTCATCGAGGGACGGAAGCGCGCGAGCTCGGCCCTCCAGTTCGGCAGCACGCTGGTCGGGCACACCACGAGCGAGCCCTTCTCGAGCGCGCAGATGGTCTGCAGCGTCTTGCCAAGACCCATGTCGTCGGCGAGCACGCCACCCAGACCTGCCGACTTGAGGAAGCCCAGCCAGTTCACGCCATGCCGCTGGTACGGGCGCAGCGTGGTCTCGAGCCCATCGGGAATGACGGCGGAAGGAAGCGATTCGAAACCTTCCGCCAGAGGGCGGAGGCGCTCGAGGCCCGCGGGGGGTGGGCTCTCCATCTGCTGACACAGCTCGGCGAGCGCAGGCAGCGCGTGGTTGGCGACCGTGCCGTTTTCCGAGCGCGCCTCGAGCAGCGCAGCGACGCGAGCACCGTGCGTCTCGAGCCACGCCGCCGGGAGCGGAGCCCAGCCACCACCCTCGATGGGCACCAACCCGAGCCCTTCTTTCCACGCGCGCAGCACCGCTTCACCCGAGACGAAGGTGTCCTTCGCGCCGCCTTCCACTTCGAAACGCAGCCCGAAGTTCGCGCGCGGAACACCGAACGCATCGATGGTGGACTGCGTGTCGAGCAGCGGCTTGAGCGACATGCCGGTGCCGACCACGCGCCGCGCGTCGCCGGAAAGACCACCACGCCAGCTCTTGAGTTGATCGACGAAGCGCGAGAGCTCGGGACCATCGAGCGTGGTGCGACGGCCGGGCACGAGGCTCATCGACTCGCGCAGCTGCAGCGTCACACGCGACTCTTTGCTCTCGCTGCGCACGGGCATCGGACCGCCCAGGTACGTCAGCTTTCCGTTGTCGATGCGCGCCGTCGGAGGACTGCCGTACACCAGCACCGGCAACACCGAGAGCCCGGTGTCCATCTGCGCGAGCTGCAGCTCGATGCGCGGCTCGAGCGTGCGATCGATACGAGGCAGGCGCCGGCTGTGATTGTCGATGGGGAAACGTTGCGCGAGCTCGGGCAGAATGCGGCTCATCAGCTCGCCCAGCTGCGTCGCCTGATACCTTCGCACGCTGGGAATGAGGTGCAGCCAGGGGCCGGTCAGCTCGGTCTCGCCCAACGCGCACACCACTTCTCCACACCGCGCGACGCCGGGGCTCACCACTTCAGAGACGCGCGGGTCGGCGTGAATGGTGACGACCACGTCGCTGCCTTCGTCTTGCACCTTCACGCGCGGCAACATCACCTCGTTGGTGAAGGCGACGGGCTGACCCTCGAGCAAGATGTTGCGCGAGCTGTTGAGCAGGCCGAGCAGACCTAAGAGCCGATCGGGCGGCAACGCGCCTCGCCAGGGCCGTTCGAGAATGCGATCTGCGAGCAGGTCTCCGTTTTCCAGCTGAAGATTGCGCGCCTGGCCGGTGGCGACCATCGACTGCAAGGAAGCAGGCAGCGGCTCGACCTTGCCGTCTGAGTGCAGCAGCTCGCGCGCGACGGTGAGTCCCTGGTCGAGCTTGGTGAAGCGGTAGACGAGGCGCGTCCACGTCTGCGCGGCGGTGACGACCTCGGTGCCACCTTGCGCGAGCGTGATGGCCGCGGCAACCACGTGCTCGCAGGGGTCGAACGCGCTGTCGCACGAGCACTCCCAGGTGTCGTCGGGCGTCAGGTAAACGGTGAAGGCGACGGGCCGGTTGGCCGGCTTCACGCGGAAGATGAACTCTTTGCCCTGCTGCTTGTCGAGCGCGGCTGAGTTGGCGCGGGCGAGCTTCACCCCGTTGGCCCAGAGAGCCGGCTTGGCCTCCGCGCGGATGGCATCGAGCAACGCTTGCGACATGAAACGGTGTCTACTCCGATGAACCGCTCAGAGCCTGACCCAGTTCATCGAGATCGGTTGCCGTCAGCTCAGGACAGTTCTTCTTGATGTTCTCGAGCAGCGTCTCATCGCCGGTGTGCTCAGCCGCACACGACGAGTGCAGATACCCCGGCCCCTTGCGAACGAAGCTGCCGGTGTCGACCTCGCGCTCGATGGCCACGCGCAACGAGCCCTTCTCGATCAGCTCCTCACACTGCATGCACTTGCTGCGACCCGTCGACGCGCGCTCAGCGAATGGAAACGGCCGCTCACCCGCGGGCGCTTTGCTCTTCGCGTTGTTGAGCTGCTCCTCGAGCGCGGCGCGATCGGGAACGTTGCCGGCGAAGTTCGAAAGCGCCTCCTTCACCAGCGCCGCCTTCTTGGTCGCCGCACAGGCGAGGTGGTGCCAGAAGTAGCTCACCTCGCCCTCATTGAACTGATTGGGCGTCTCTTCCCCGAAGCGCAGCACGCCCTTGTCGATCTTCAGCCGGCAGGTGCGGCACGTGGCGCGAGCTGACTTCGATTCCTCGATGACGTTGGCCATGTGCCGGAATCTGCCCCTAAGCCTTTGCAGAACCAATGCAGAACCTTGAGGGGGCGCTGCGACCGAATCTGATATCTGCGACCGCTGATGACGGCATGGGCTGCGGTGCATCTGTTGGCAGCAGCCTCGGGCCTCGTGGTCATCGCGCTGGCGCTCTCGCGAGGTGAACGCAGCCCGCTGCGCCGGCCGCTTGCGCTCCTGGCAGCGAGCCAGTTCACGTGGAACGCGGCGTCGGTGGGCTCCGAGGTGACGAAGCTCGACACGTACGCGCTGCTCGGTGCGCTGGCCGCCCCGCTCTTCACCCCGCTCGCGCTGCACTTCGTGCTCACCTTCCTGGGCCGCAGGCGTCAGCTCCGCTCGTCGTTGATCGCCGCGTACGTGGTCTTCCTTTCACAATCGCTCGCAGTGCTCGTCGAGCTCGTCTTGCCGGGCCAGCAGGTTCCCGGCGGCGTGGGCACCTTCGCGCTGGTGCTGCTGACCACCAGCCTGCCCGTCGCGGTGTACGGCATCGTGCTGGTCGCGAGGCATCTGGGCCAGGCGGCTTCTGAATTGGAGCGGCTGCGATCGCGCATCTTGCTGCTCGCGCTGGTGGTGGTGCCGCTGCTGCTGACGACCGACCTCCTCGCAGACCTCGGCTGGCCGGTGCCGCGCATGGCCACGCTGGGCGCCTTCAGCTTCAACCTGATGCTCGCGCGCTTGACGCTGGGCCTGGGTCTGTTCACCGGCGCCACCCGGCCCTCGGTCGCGCTCGGTCAGGCCCTGGTGCTCGGGTTGTTCTTCGCGGTGAGCTACCTCGCCATCTTCAACGCCTTCAGCGAACAGCAGGGTGCGTTGATCATCGCCTTCACCGCCTTGTCACTGGTGCTCGCGGTGGTCGGTTGGTTGCTGCTCACCAACAGCAGCGCTGCGCGCGCGGGCCTCGAACGGTTCGCCACCATGGGCCGTTTCTCCGCGCAGATGGCGCACGACCTCAAGAACCCGCTGGCCGCCGCGAAGGGCGCCGCCGAGTACCTGACCGAAGAACTCCGGCGGAACGGCGAGACGGCCAATCAAGACTTCGCCAGGCTGGTGGTCGCACAGCTCGATCGCCTCAACACCGTCATCGATCGCTACCAGCGCCTGTCCAAGCTCGAGCCGCAGTTCACCTCGCTCGACGCGAACACGCTGGTGACCAGCGTGCTCTCACTGCAGGGCTTCGCGGTGGGCGACGCGGTGACCATCGAGCGCAAGTTCGCCACGCCGCCGCCGCGGTTCCTGGGCGACGCGGATCTGCTCGCTTCCGCGCTGGAGAACCTGGTGAAGAACGGCATCGAGGCGATGCCATCGGGTGGCACGCTGACGGTCTCTACCGCGCTCACCGAAGATGACGAGCCGCGCGTGGTGCTCTCGGTGCAAGACACCGGCGCAGGCTTCGATGCACGCGCGAAGGAGCAAGCCTTCGAGCTCTTTTTCACCACCAAGGCGACCGGCTCGGGCCTGGGCCTCGCGTTCGTGCGGCAGGTCGCGCGCGCGCATGGTGGTGACGCCGCGCTGACTTCCCGCGAAGGTGCGGGCACGACTGTCTCCGTAACGCTTCCCCTGACTCAGGTGACGACGCATGAGTGACGCTGCTGCAGTGCTGGTGGTGGACGATGATGAAGCCGTGGGCAAGGTGCTCGCTGCGTTGCTCACGCAAGATGGTCACCGCGCGACCTGGGTCGGCTCGGCCGAAGCGGCCCTCGCGACGCTGGAAAAGAAGGCCTTCGACGCCGTCATCTCAGACGTGCGCATGCCGGGGTTGTCGGGGCTCGAGCTGCTCAAGCTCGTGCGCGTGAAGTGGCCTGAGCTGCCCGTCGTGTTGCTCACCGCGCACGGCACCGTGCCGATGGCCGTCGACGCGATGCGTGATGGCGCGGCCGACTTCATGCTCAAGCCGTTCAACCGCGAAGAGGTCTTGTTCGTGGTGCGCAAGGCGCTCTACGGCAGCGCGGGTGAACGCGCCGCACCACCGCGACAAAGCCGCTCGAAGGTCGAGAGCACCGACGGCATGGTGGGTACTTCGTCGTCACTCGAAGAGGCGCGCGCGCTCATCCGCCAGGCGGCCCCGAGCACGGCCACGGTGTTGATCCTCGGCGAGACGGGCACGGGCAAGGAGCTCGCCGCGCGTGCGCTGCACTCGATGTCGCCTCGCAAGGGCAAGCCCTTCGTGCGGCTCAACTGCGGCGCGTTGCCGGAGAACCTCTTCGAGTCAGAGCTGTTCGGTTACGAGAAGGGCGCCTTCACCGGCGCGGTCAATCGCAAGCCGGGCCGCGTGGAGTTGGCTGAAGGCGGCACGTTGTTCCTCGATGAGGTGGGCGAGCTGTCTCAGGCCTCGCAGGTCAAGTTGCTGCGGTTGATCCAGGAAAAGGAATTCGAGCGGCTCGGCGGCACCGAGACGTTGAAGGCCGACGTGCGCATCGTGGCCGCCACGCATCGTTCGTTGCCCGAGATGGTGAAGGCCAACACGTTTCGGGAAGACCTGTATTACCGGCTGAACGTGGTGCCGATCTCCATGCCGCCGCTGCGGTCGCGGCCGGACGATCTCGAGCCCCTGGTGAAACACTTCTTGTCCACGCTGGGGCCGCAGAACGGGCGTGCCAAGGCGTCGCTGGGCGCGGGCGCGATGGCGTTGGTGGCCGCGCAGCAGTGGAAGGGCAACGTACGGCAACTGCAGAACTTCATCGAGCGGCTGACGGTGCTCGCACCTCCAGGGGACTTGATCGAAGAGGCCACGGTACTGCGCGAGCTCGCGCGGCTCGGAGGCGAGGTCGTCGAGGCGGTCTCGTCATCGGACTCGCTGCCCGAGCGGCGCAAAGATGCAGAGCGTCAGGCCGTGGAAGAGGCGCTCAAGAAGGCGGCGGGCAATCGTTCGGTCGCCGCGCGCCTGCTCGGCGTGAGCCGCCGCACGCTCTACAACAAGCTCGAGTCGCTCGGCCTCGAAGACGCCTGACGTATTTCCCGGGCCTTGGGGCGGGTCGAGCGGATCTTCGCCCTGGGGCAATGGGGCATCCACGCCCTGCCTGCCCCCTGCGCGGGCATGCTCCACTTCTCGTTTCCCGGCGCAGCTCGCTCGGCGCGCAGATTGCAAACGCGGCCGCGCATGCGAATGCTGATCGTTCTGGCGATTGTGGGGGTGAGCGTCGGATGCACTCCGGAGACGTATTGCGAGTCAGTTGCGCTGGGGCAGCAGGTTCCCGCCTCGGCGCAGCCGGCGCCGCGCCTGGACTCCTGGTGCGGGACCCACCCGCCCCGGTCCTACGTGGGACCTGCGAGCCTGGCTGACGGCGGCGAGATCTTCTCGTACGGCGAATACGATCCGGAACGCACTGAGCAGTGCTGCCTCTCTGTTCAAGACGGTGGCGTGCTGGCGAAGTGGCTTGGCTACGACTGAGTCGCTCGGCGGTATTCGGGTCACGCGCCCCGCGCTGCAGCGAGAGAACGCTGAACCCACCATGAGATCACCGTCGCCAGCGCCATCGTGATCACCGTGGTTCCCGAAAAGAGCCACATGCTCACGGCCGGGAACAACGCACACAACGCGCCGGTGACGCCGAACAGCACCGAGATGATGGCCGTCCACCGCAGCATCGACACCGCGCACAAGGCCATCACGGCCGAGGTGACGAAGCTGTCGCGAACGAAGTGTGTGTGCATCGGCATCTCGATGAAGAGGCCGATGATCCGGCCGAACAAGATGAAGCCCATGCTGATCAGCAGGCAGGCGAACACCTCGCGATTGAAGCGCGTGTCGAGCAGCCGGGCGCGCGAGAACCAGGTGCCGATGCAGATCATCGCGAGCGTGGCGCCCGGAAACACCACCAGCGCGAACGGAGTCGGCACCCCAACGAACTGACTGGCCGCGATGACCGTGCTCAGCGCGATCAACGTCATGCCCGCCAGCCCCACCGTGCGAAACGCAGCGCCGCGTGCAGGGTCACGCTCCTTCGCTTCTCGCTCCAGCGCGAGCGAACGCACCCGGCGCTGCTCCAGGATCGCCTCGACCCGCGCGAACGCCACCTGGGCCGCGGTGTTCTCCGGCCACTGAACGAGCGCCTGCTCGAGGCCGAAGCGCGCTTCCAACAAGAGCCGCTCCAGCGTTCGGCGTTGTTCATCATCGGGTGACGGCGACGCGTGCAACGCCTCGAGCTCGGTGAGCCGCTTGATCGCCTGTGCGCCCAGCGCGCGCGCACCGCGGTGCCGCAGGTAGACTGAGATCGCGTCACGAAACGCCTTCGCCGTCTCGGGCCGCTGCGATCGATCTGCATGACAGGCGCGGTTCGCGAGCTGAGCCAACTCTTCCGGCACGTCGTTCCCGTACTCGAACGACGGCGACGCGCGCGCGTGCAGCAACGACTCGGTGACGGTGCCACCCGGATGCCGAGGCTTGCCGGTGAGCACCGCGTGCAGCGTCGAGCCGAGCAGGTACACATCGGTGCGCGCGTCGACGGGCTCGCCCGACACCATCTCGGGTGCCATGAACGCAGGCGTTCCACACAGCTGCGCGCGCTTGCCATCGATGCGCGTCGCCACACCCCAGTCCGCCACGTACACGTCACCGAAGCGTCCGATGAGCACGTTGGCGGGCTTGATGTCGCGGTGCACCACCTCGCGGCTGTGCGCGAAGTGCAGCGCGTTGCACACCGAGGTCAGGATCTGCAGATGCCCCGGGAGCCGATCGGCCGGCGTGCCTTCCCACCCTTCCCAGCCCGGGTGCGCGGGGTCTGCCAGCAGCCCGTCCCACGCCACGCCTTCGATGCGCTTCATCACCATCGCAGGCCACCCCGAAGGGTCGAGCCCCAGCGCGTGCACGGGAACGATCGCCGGGTGCTCGAGCTGACCGGTGATGGTGCCTTCGATCAAGATCGCATCTCGGTTCGAGCGACTCGCTTCCCTTCGCGCGGTCTTCACCGCGACGTCGCGCGACAACGAGTGCTGCCGGGCGAGCAACACCCGGCCCATGCCGCCTTCTCCGATGACGCCACGGACCTCGAGGTCGGGCCGCTGTGCCGAGGTCGCGCCTGCCTCATCGGTCAGCGCGTCGCGCAGGTCGACCGAGAGCATGGGCAGCGACTGCATGGGAAGGCTGGAAGGCGCGAGCGTGTCGGCTGCACTGCTGGCCATCGCATCGCCCAGGCGAATCGTGAGTTCGGGCTGCAGCGTGGGGTCGACGACGGAGAGGCTGTCGGGCATCGGGAAGACAGCTTAAGCCCCGCTGTGGTTAAGGTGTGCCCATGCGGCTCCACCTCCCCCTCCTGGCCCTGCTGCTCGCCGGCTGCCCCCAGTACACAGGCCCCCAGGCCGACGCGACGTACTTCTGGCAGATCAAGACCAGCACCCTCGAGTTCGGCGCCTGCAGCGACGCCGAAGATTTTCGCACGGGCCTCACCGCGCTCCCCATCACCGACAACACCTTCGTCATCTACAAGGTGTCTTCCGACGGGAAGCAGGCGGTGACCCAGAAGTGTGATCGCCTCGACAGCAAGACCTGCACGCCGTCCGACAGCATGGTGGTCTTCGACGTCACCGGCCGCGAGCTCAACTTCAGCCAGACCAACAAGGCGCCCATCGGCATGACCGGCTGCTCGCTGCAGCAGACCGAGACGTGGACGCTCACCGACGCCACGCGCGCGATGACGTTGGATCTGGTGAACGTCTTGACCCTCGTCGACTCACAGCCCGCGTGCGATCAGGTCGAGGCCGACTTGAAAGCCCGCTCACCCAACGGCCTGGGCGTCGAAGGCTGCGTCATCACCAGCAAGCTCACGGGTGATTTGAAATAGGACTTCGCGCGGCGACGGGAGCAAGGTCGCCTGCATGAACTTCCTCCGCGCGCTGCCGCTCGTCCTGCTGCTGGCCCCGGTGGCCCACGCGGCAGATGACGAGTGCCTCGTGGAGAGCAGAGTCTTGAAGCCGCAGTTCGCCAGCAAGCTCCCGAAGGGCTTCAAGCTCGTCTCCACGAAGAAGGACAATAGGCTCATCACCCAGGTGATGAAGCTGCCCAACGGCTTCGAGGCCACGGTGACCGCGGGCGGGTGTCAGCACCTCACGTTCACCATCGGCATCAAGGGCCCCGGGCTCACCACCAAGACGGTCGGCGCAGAGCTGGTGGCCATCGCGCGCCGCGTGCTGCCCACGCTCCCGATGGACAAGGACTCAACCGTCGACGTGAAGCTGATGAGCCAGGCCGTCGAAGAGGCCCGCATCAACCTGATGCCCGCGCTGCTGCCGTGCGGAGACGCCACCTGCAGGCTCTCGCTCGAGAGCGACCCCGTGAAGCCCTCGAAGAGCAAGTCGAAGAAGAAGGATGTTCCGCCGGCGGAACCAGTCGGCGTGCTCACGTTGTCCTACGAACTCCCGCTGTAAGCCCTCAGGAGAAACCCGATGCTCCGCCTCGCCTCTGCCGCAGCGCTGCTCTTTGCCGGTGCTGCTCACGCCTTCTGCGGTTTCTACGTCTCCAGCGCGGGGGCCGACCTCTTCAACGACGCCAGCATGGTGGTGCTGATGCACGACGGCACCCGCACCGTGCTCTCGATGCAGAACAACTACCGCGGCCCGACCGAAGACTTCGCCCTGGTCATCCCCGTGCCGGTCATCTTGAAGAAGGAGAACGTCAAGACGCTGCCCAAAGAGGTCTTCGCGCGCATCGACACCCTCGCCTCGCCGAGGCTGGTGGAAGACTACGAGCCGGGCCAGTGCCCGCCCCCGCCCCCGATGGCGGCGGTCCCTTCTCGTTCCTCGGCAGACCCGAGCGGCATGCCTCGCGATCTCGGCGTGAAGGTCGAGGCGAAGTTCGACGTGGCTGAGTACGAGATCGTGATCCTCTCGGCGAAAGACGCGCTGGGGCTCGACATCTGGCTCAAGGAAAACAAGTACAAGGTGCCTGCCAACGCGGCGCCGCTGCTCAAGCCGTACGTCGAGACGAACTGGAAGTTCTTCGTGGCGCGCGTCAACGCGAAGAAGGTCACCTTCGTCAATGGCGTGGCGGTGCTCTCGCCGATTCGCTTCTTCTACGACTCCGAGAAGTTCGAGCTGCCGGTGCGCTTAGGCCTGGTCAACAGCAGCGGCGAGCAAGACCTGATCGTGCACATCATCGCCAGGTCGCGCTTTGAGCTGGCGAACCGGAAGAACGCCTTCGTCCCCAGCAACCTGCAGCTCAAGCCCGCGGCGCAGCCCGAGTTCGGAGGCTTCTACGCCGAGCTCCTCGGTCGCACCTTCAAGAAAACCGAAGGAGCCGCGATCACCGAGTTCGCCTGGAAAGGCGCGCTGCCCCCGCCCACGGTGATGATGGGAGGCGGCATCTATGGCTTGACCTGCGATCCCTGCCCCCCGCCGGACCCGGTCGACGACCCGCTCGCAAAATATCTGGGCGCTGACGTGATGCCGGGTCTGAAGACCGATGACGACGTCGCGAAGTTTGCCCAGGCGGCGACCATCACCCGGCTGCACCTTCGCTACACCAAAGACACGCTGGCCGACGACCTGGTGTTCAAGGCCGCCGAGCCCATCGCCGGGGGAATTCCCGAGGTGATGGTGACCGCGCCTGCCAAAGAGAACCGCTTCCAGGGCCGCTACATCGTGCGCAAACCGTTCGACATCAACCAATGCGACCGGATGAGCTCGTTGGGCTTCGTCCCCGCGGGATCTCCGCTGGCAGGCGCGGCAGGCATCCAGGTCGCGAGCAAGAAGTTGTCGGCGCCGTTCGAGAGCTACCTGCGCTCTGACGTCGCGGAGCTGGGGCTCAAGGCGACACCGGAGGCGAAGAAGTCACCGCCGCCGAAGAAGGCAAAGTAGCCGGCACCTCGCGGAAGGTGCGCCGCGCCGCTGTCAGCGCGCACACGAGCAGCACGCTGCCCGCGAAGAAAGCGGCTCCAGGGATCTTCACCGGCGCCGCGTCGCTGATGAAATAGCCAAAGAGGTTGGTGGCCAGCAAAGGCCCCAGCACGTTGGTGATGCTGGTGACGCTGGAGAGCCCGCCCTGGAGCATGCCTTGCTCGTTGGGCGGCACAGCCTTCGACATCAGCCCCTGGGCCGCGGGTCCGGCGATCCCACCCAGCGAGCCGAAGACGAGGAAGACGTAGAGCGTCCAGCCAACGGGCGCCAGGCCGTAGAGCGCGAAGGCGATGCTGGAGACGATGATCCCCGTGGTGAGCGCGCGCCGTTCTCCCAGCCTGGGGATGATGCGGCGCACCAACCCGCCCTGGACGATCGCCGCCATCAGCCCCACCACGGCCAGTGAAATGCCTGTGTCTTTGATGTCCCAATGGAAGCGGTGCTCGGTGAAGAGCACCCAGGTGCTCTCGAGGCTGCGCTGCGCCACGCCCATGAGGAAGAGGGTCAACGCGAGCCCCAGCACCACCGGGTACTTCGTCAGCGCGCGCAAGGTGCCGATGGGGTTGGCCCGGGCCCACGAGAACGCGCGACGATGCTCAGGCGCCAGGGACTCCGGCACCACGAACAGGCCGTACATCGCGTTGGCAAACGACAAGCAGGCGGCCACCACGAAAGGAAAGCGAATGCCCGGAAGCGTGGTGTAGCCCGTCAACTCAGAGAGGAAGTGGGGCAGGGGCACCTCGACTCCGCCCAGGAAAGCCGACAAGAGCGGCCCTGCGACGAACCCCAGCCCAAAGGCCATGCCGATCAGCCCGAAGTTCTGCGCGCGTTTTTCCGGAGGGCTGACGTCAGCGATGTAAGCCGCGGCCGTGCCGATCGACGCGCCGCACAGCCCTGCCACCACGCGCCCGAGGAAAAACCAGGAAAGCGACGGCGCGAACGCGAGCAGCACGTAGTCGAAGCCAGAACCGAAGAGCGAGATCAGCAGCACCGGCCGCCGGCCGTAGCGATCGGACAAGCTGCCCATGATGGGCGAGAAGACGAACTGCATCAGCGCGTAGGCCGAAGCGAGCGCTCCTACGTAGAAGGCGCCGCGCGTGGGGTCGTTGCCCACGAAGCTCTCCACCAGCCGAGGGAGAATGGGAATGACCAACCCCAGCCCGAGGATGTCCAGGAAGAGGGTGACGACGATGAAGCTGAGGCCGGCCTTACGAGACGCCATCGGCCCGCAGGCCTACTTCATCTGCCACTTGAACGTCTCGGTGGCCGTCATCTCACCGGTCGGAAAGTGCACGGTCTGGGTGCGCTGCAGGGGCAGCCCGGTCGCATCAGCGAAGCACACCGAGGCCTCGCCCATGTTTTTTCCCTCGACCTCGATGCCGAAGTCGACCCGCTTGCAGCTCTCTCCGTTGACCGTCTCGCTGGCACCTTCTTTGGGAGCGACGGCTTTGACCCAATCAGAGAATCCGCCTCCGGTCCTTTCCAGCGGCTGATCGAGGGAGAGCAGGGCGAGGTTGTGCAGCAGCCCCATGCGCGCGATGCCCAGGCCCACCGCTTCGCGCAGCTTGTCAGCCGGCGGATCGCGATGGGAGGAGACAGAAGGGCCCTTGGTGGTGGTGCGCACGATGCCCGCGGAGTCGCGGCTGTCGACCTCCAGTTGCACGGGCTCCGACTTGAAATTGCCCTCGGCCACGAGGTGGATCGCGTTGCCTTCCAAGAGCTCGATGGTGCCCGTCAGGTGGGCGGCGTTCTCTCCCTTGGAGTCGATCTCGAAAGTGCCCGTGAGGTTCTTCCCGTCGACGAGCGCGCTCTCCGCAAGGGAGAGGCGCTGTGCCGCCGTGGCGGTGGTGGGCACGGCACGAGGACCAGAGGCACATCCAGCGGCGAGGAGGATCAGGGCGAGCTTCTTCATGGAGTGGCGCCGAGGCAGAAGGACCCAGATCACGGAGCCACCACCATTGCAGTGGTGAGGGTCTTGAGCAGCCGTTCTGCTTCCAGAGAAGTGGGGCCTTTGGGATCGAGCTGGCGGGCGCGCTCCAGGGAGATGCGGGCGGCGGGGTGATCACCCTTGAGCTTGAGGGCGATGCCTAAGTTCAAATGCACCGCGGGGTTCTCGCTGTCCATGTCTTCGGCTTGGCGGAATGCAGCCAGCGCCTCCTCGAGATCGCCGGAGAGCAGCGCCTCCTTGCCCTTGACCAACCGCTTCTCTGAATCGTTGACCAGCTCGACGTCGATCAGTGTGCGACCAGCGAGGGTAAACACCAGCGCTCGCAGAATGCCCGCCCAGTAGAAGGTGGCGCCTTCCACCGCGACCACGGCGGCCAGCGGAATGTCGGGCAGCAGCTGCTTGCCGCGGAACTTGAAGC
>JBKJSE010000459.1:0-4449 GCA_046595925.1 Archangium sp.
CCTTGTCGATGCGAATGACTTTCACCTCGGCGAGGATCTCGGTCATGTAGCCAATCGAGTCGTGCGTCACCGGGTGGATGACCTCGCCACCGCGGCGGAACACCAGGTACGACTCGCCCAGGCGGGGTGCCTTCTTGCCGAAGTGGGCGTAGATGCGGTCGGGGTACGACAGCATGGTGGCTTCCGCGAACGACGCGACCAGGCTGCCCGACTCTTCGACTTCACGGTTGGTGACGAAGCCCGGTGACGCCACCGAGATGGCGTTCTTGGGGCGGAAGCCGATCTGGCCGACGACGTTCACCTTGTCTTCGTACATCTCGCCCTGCTCCACCTCGGCCTCGGGCTGCCCGACTTCGACCTGGGTGGGCACCTCTTCGCCTGAGCCGTAGAAGCGCACTTCGTTGCCCGGGTAGATCCAGTGCGGGTTGGCGATCTCCGGGTTGTACGACCAGACCTTCGGCCAGTACCAGGGGCTGCCGAGGAACTTCTGCGACAGGTCCCAGAGGGTGTCGCCCTTCTCGACGGTGTGCTGCGTGCCCGGCGACGAGGCCTTGCCGGTGCTCGAGGGCTGCCGGGCCTTCTTCTCGGGCGCGATGGTCGAGCTGCCCTCGGGGGCCCCGCTTTCTTCATCACCGGTTTCGTCCTGATCAGCCTGCGCGAAGGCGTGCAGGGGCGCGAAGGTGAGCAGCGTGAGTGAAGCGGTCAGGAGCAGGTGGCGCATGAAAGACCTCTTACGGAGAACCGACGGGAGTCTGAGAAGACGAAAGGAGCCGGGCCTGCGCCTGGGTGGCGGCGGCGGTGCCCGGGTAATTGGCGACGATCTTTTCCCACGTGGCGCGCGCTTCACGCGGGCCCTTGAGCTTCATGCGGCAGTCAGCCAGCTTGAGCATCGAGTCGAGCACCGCGTCGCCCGCGGGGTACTGGTTGATCACCCGCTCGAACGACTGCAGCGCGTGCTCGAAGTCTTTGGCGGCGAGGAAGGCCATGCCTGAGAAGTAGAGCGCGTTGTCGGCCCTGGGGTGGCGCGGCCAGTCGGTCACGAACTGCTGCATCTGCGCGACGCCCGCCTCTGAGTTCCCCGTCTTCATCATGTCGAGGCCGCGCTCGAACTGCGCTTCGGCCATCGCCAGATCGGCGTCGTCGGGGGGCGCGTCGTCTTTGAACTCCTGGGTGATCGCCTCGGGCGGCTCGGCGATCTCCACGTTCGTTTCGAGCTTCGGCGCGGCTTCCTTGCGCGGCTTCAACTTCACGACGGTGAGGGGGGGCAGCGCGTCGGAAGAAGACGAAGCGCGCACGGCCTCGCGCGGCGTGGTGGTGGTCGCGGCCGAAGCAGAGCGCGAGACGACGACCTTCTTCTCGGTCTCCAGGCGATCGACGCGCGTCTCGAGGCGTGCGTTCTCGCTCCGCAACGCACGCAGCGAGGCCAACAGCTCGGCGTGTTCGGCGCGGGTGACGGCATCCGTCGCGCAGGAGAACAGCGCGAGACAGGCGGTGGCGATGATTGGGCGAATGGCAGCCAGAGGATAGGGACCCGCTTCGAGCAGGGCAAGAAAAGCACCCCCTCGGCGCTGCTACAGGGCTGCAGCGGAAGGCAGCGTGATGAACGACAAATGGCGCCCCGTCACGCCGCGCTCCCGGCGGTGCGAGAAGAAGCGCGCATCGCACATGGTGCACTGAGGCAATACGGCCACGTGGGCCTCGGGCACGCCCAGCCGGGTGAGCGTCTGGACCACTGCCAGCGGCAAATCGAGGTGCGGCTTGACCTTCGCCTCGGCTCGCACGACGACCTTCGCTCCGAACGAGGCCTCGAAACGCTGGGGAAGATCGCCGTCGACCTCGAAGCAGCAGCGTTGGACGCAGGGACCGATGGCGAAACGAAGCTGCCCCAACTCACCACCACGCTCGACCAGTTGCTCGATGGTGCGCGCGACGATCTCGCTCATCACCCCGCGCCACCCCGCGTGCACGGCCGCCACCCGGCCCTTCGGATCTTCGATGAGAATGGGAACGCAGTCGGCGGTGCGCACGCCCACGGCGGTCCCGGGCACCGAGGTCCACAGCGCGTCGGCTTCGGTGTCGGGCGTGGCGGTGCCTGCGTCGACCACGCGATCGCCGTGCACCTGCTTGACGAAATGAAGGCGCGCAGGCTCGACCCGGGCGGCTCGAGCCAGCCGGGCGAGGTTCTCCTTCACCGCGACGGGGTCATCGCCGACCACAAAGGAGGTGTTCAGCGTGTCGAAGGGCCTTACCGACACCCCGCCCGCTCGGGTGGGAAAGCCGTGAGGAACGCTGATCAATGACGCAGTGAGTAATTCCACGCTTCACACCTTAGTCCACCTGCACGATGCTGCCGCCCCACCCGTCAAAAGGCTCACCCTGCGCACCATCGGCACCAGACTGTTGATCGCCGTGTCGGTGCCTGCGCTGCTGCTTGCCCTCCTCGGCACGGTGACGACGTGGCGAAGAACCGATCGCGCCGTGCGTGAAAAGACGCGCACCGACGCGCTGGGCCTGGCTGAGTTCCTGGCCACCAGCTTCGGCGCGGTGGAAGAAACGCCCCCGGGCACCGCGCCTCGCGTCGCGCACCGCGCCGTCACCAACGCCGTGCGCAGCAACTGGTCGGCCCTCAAGCTCGTCACCGACCTGCGCATCATCGGGCGCGATGGCCAGGTGAAGTGGTCGCGCCGCATCGAAGAAGAAGACAAGGCGTGGCCCGAGTCGGCGCGGCTGCTGGCCATCGGCGAAGGGCAAGCGACCTTCGAGGCGCCCTCGAGCCCCTTTCCCTGGAGCAGCGGCGCAGGCGGCGAAGTGCTCTACCCGCTCGGCGGCGTCGCGTGCGGTGGTTGCCACACCGGCCAGTCGACGCTGCGCAGTGGCGTGCTGCAGTTGACGATCGACGAGCCCGCGCTGCGCACCGAAGTCGCGCAGGTGTTCTTGAACGCGACCTGGTTCCTCACGTTGTTCGTGCTCACGCTGGGGGCCACGGTGGTGCTCGCCGTGCGCGTGTTCGTCAGCCGGCGCATCGCGCGCCTTGCAGCGATCATGAAACGCGCGGAAGACGGCGACCTGGTGGTGCGCGCTCCTGATCTCGGGCGCGACGAGCTCGGCGGGCTGGCGCTGGCGTTCAATCGCATGTTGGCGAGGCTGACCGATCTCAAGGCGATCGAGATCGACACGCAGCGCGATCTCGAGCGGGCGCGCACCGACCTCGAGCTCAAGGCCGAGCTCGAGAACCGAGTCTCAGAGCTGCAGATTCTCTACGATCTCGCGCGCACCATCGCCTCGAGCCTCGACCTCAACGAGGTGCTGCAGCGGGTGGCGACCGTGGTGCCCGTCAAGCTGCAGGTGGCGAAGTTCAGCGTCATGTTGCTCAACGCCGACGGTAAGCTCGAGGTGCTCAAGGCGCACCCGCCCAACGTGGGCTCTGAAGGGCTCACCTTCGCGATCGGTGAAGGCGTCTGCGGGCGCGCGGCCGAGCTGCGGCGCAGCTGGTACGTGGCCGACCTCGAAAAAGACGAGCTCTTCCGCGTGCGCGGTGAAGGCCTGAAAGAGCGCGGCTGCCTGCTCTCCGTGCCCATGGTGCGCGGTGACGAGCTGCTCGGCGTGCTCAACTTCGAGCGGCCCCGCAAGAGCGACTTCGGCCCCGAAGAGATGGAGTTCTTCTCGGCCGTCGCGGACCAGGTCGGCCTCGCCGTGCAGAACGCGCGGCTGCACGAGCAGACGGTGGCGCTGTCGATCACCGACCCGCTCACCGGCGTGCCCAACCGGCGTCACCTCTTCCAGCAGCTCGAGGCCGAGATCGCCCGCGCCGCCCGCTTCGACACCCCGCTGACGATGTTGATGATCGACATCGATCACTTCAAACATCTGAACGACGCCGCGGGGCACTCGGCGGGCGACGACGTGTTGCGGCGCGTCTGCCAGTTGCTCAAGCAGAACTTGCGCAAGGTCGACACGCTGGCCCGCTATGGCGGTGAAGAGTTCGTGGTGCTGTTGCCGCAGATCTCCCGTACCGAGAGTCTGGAAGTCGCCGAGAAGCTGCGCCGGAGCATCTCTGAAGGAGATCTCGAACACGGGAAGACGCAGCCGGGCGGCAAGGTGACCATCTCGGTGGGCCTGGCGACGTTGCCTTTGGATGCGACCGAGCAGACCAGGCTGGTGGATTGTGCCGACTCAGCGCTCTACGCCTCGAAGCGGGGCGGGCGCGACAAGGTGACCGCGTATCAGCCGGGCATGGAAGCCGAGCCCACCCGGCAGCGTGGTCCGAGGGCGCGTGAACGGTCGGGCGAGCAGCCTGCGCTCAAGCGACCGTAAATAGGGAGCGCACACCGAATCATCCCGAGCAGAGGACCGGCTTCGCCGGCGATTTCGTCCGAAGGAACAGACCCACCGTTCGCATCGAGCGCAGTCGAGATGCCACCTCTGCGCCGCGCGGCAGGTGACCCCTCG
>JBKJSE010000012.1:0-7873 GCA_046595925.1 Archangium sp.
AACCTGCGCGCTGACCTGCGCCTGTTCGGCGTGGCGGCCGGCCGTGAAGAGCTCAAGGTCAGCGAGTCGGTGCCCAGCAAGGACGTGCGCCGCCTCGCGCACAAGCTGGCCAACGCGGTCTACAAACACTTCACTCGCGAGACGGGCCCGTTCGAGACGCGCCTCACCTTCACGCGCAAGTCGGCCTCGGGTCGCGACGTGTACGTCTCTGATTGGGACGGCAAGAACGCGCAGCGCATCACCAACGGCGACGTCAACGTGCTGCCCGCGCTGGTGCCCGGCGGCGGCGTGGCGTTCACCTCGTACCGCAGCAAGAAGCCGTTCCTCTTCGTGTCGAAGGGCGGCGAGCCGACCCAGTTGATCGCCAAGGGCAGCATGGTCACCGGCGCGGCGTTCTCGCCCGATGGCAAGCGCCTGGCGGTCTCCGTGTCTGAAGGTGAGAACGCCGAGATCTTCCTGGCGAACGCCGATGGCTCGAACATCACCAAGCTCACCGATACGAAGTTCTTCCTGAACACGAGCCCGTCGTGGTCGCCCGATGGAAAGAAGATCGCCTTCGTGTCGAACCGCGCCGGCAACCCGCAGATCTACATGATGAACGCCGATGGCTCGGCCGCCAAGCGCCTCACCTTCCAGGGCAACTACAACACGACGCCTTCGTGGAGCCCGCGCGGCGATCTGATCGCCTTCACCGCGCGCGACGAGCGCAACGCCTTCGACCTCTTCACGGTGAACGTCGAGAACAACAAGGTCGCCCGCCTCACGCAGGACGCGTCGGGCAATGAAGAGCCGGTGTTCTCACCCAACGGCCGGCTGATCATGTTCACGTCGACCCGCGGCGGTGGCCGGGGCCTGTTCGTGATGACCTTCGACGGCAACAACCAGATGGCCCTCCCGATGGACAAGGGCGACGTCACCACGCCCGACTGGGCCAACTAGGAACGCTGGGCGAGCGCAGCTGCAGCGAAGCGAAACATGCGCCGAGGCGGAGCGACCCAGAAAGACAGCTCCTACTCGCGCATCAGCGCCGAGCCCCAGTGGAAGCCGGCGCCCAGGCCGCAGAAGCCGACCAGGTCGCCCTGCTTGATGAGGCCGCTCTTGCGGCACTCGTGGTACGCGATGGGGATCGTCGCGGCCGTCGTGTTCCCGTAGCGCTGGATGTTGTTGTACATGCGGTCGTCAGGGAGCTTGAGCTGCTTCTGCACGCCCTCGCTGATGCGCAGGTTGGCCTGGTGCGGAATGAGCAGCTTCACGTCGTCGAGCTTGAGCTCGCACTTGGCCAGCGTCTCGTGCACGGCTTCCGGCATCTTGGTGACGGCCATCTTGAAGACGTTGCGGCCTTCCATCACGGGCACGAAGCGGCCTTCGGCGACGTGCTCGGCGCTGAAGTACGGGCGGTACTTGAACCCCCCTGACGGCACGTAGAGGCTCTCGAAGTCCTTGCCGTCGGAGTGCAGCGAGAAACCCAGCAGGCCGCGGTTCGGATCGTCGGTGGGGGCGATGCACACGGCGCCGGCCGCGTCGCCGAAGAGCACCGTGAGGTGGCGGAACTTCGAGTTCCAGTCGCGCTCCTGCTGGCTGACCGGCTCGTTCGAGCGGCCCATCACCACGTCCCAGGCGTGCTTGCTCCAGGGCATGAAGCCCGAGTGAATCTCAGCGCCGATGAAGAGGATCTTCTTGGCCGCGCCCGCGCGGACCAACGCGTCGCACAGCTGCAGGCCGTAGATGAACCCAGAGCACTGCTGGCGAATGTCGAGCGCGGGAATGTTGCCGATGCCGAGCTTCGCCTGCACCAGGCTGCCCACGCCGGGGAAGTAGTAGTCGGGCGTCATGGTGGCCACGACGATGTAGTCGACCTCGCTCGCCTTCCAGCCCGCGTCATCGAGCGCCTTCTTCGCCGCGTCGACCGCGAGATCGCTGGTGCCGGTGCCTTCGTTGACGAAGTAGCGCTGCTCGATGCCCGAGCGCTCTTTGATCCACTCCGAGGTGGTGTCGCAGATGAGCGTCAGGCGCTCGTTGGGCACCAGCACTTCGCCCGTGACGAAGCCGGAGCCGTAGATACGAGAGTGCGCTTGAACCATTTGGGACGGGCCTTTTCGGAAGAGAGAACGACGCGGGTTTCCGAATATCGGCGGAGTCGTCGCGCAGGCAAGGGAAGCCGACCGACACGCTGCGTCACAGCTGCGTAATCACGTACGCACTTGAGGTGGTCGCGCTCGTGCAATTGCGAGGGGAGAGAGGGTTGGGGAGAGGGCAGACGCCCCGCTCACTTCGTGATCAATTCTCAACCGCATGCGCCACCACTGGCAGCTCGACGACTCGGTCCACTTCCTGAACCACGGCAGCTTCGGAGCCACGCCGCGCGCCGTCCTGGAACACCAACGCCACGTCCGCGACCGTCTCGAAGCCGAGCCCGTCCGCTTCATGGTGCGAGAACTGCCGGGGCTGCTCGACGAAGCGAGAGCGAAACTCGCCGACTTCATCGGAGCGAAACCCGAAGACCTCGCCCTCATCACCAACGCCACCACCGGAGTGAACGCCGTCCTCCGCTCGCTCGACTTCCAGCCAGGCGACGAGCTGCTCACCACCAACCACGGCTACAACGCCTGCACCAACACTCTGCGCTCCGTGGCCGAACGCACCGGCGCGCGAGTGGTGGTCGCGCAAATCCCCTTCCCCGTCGTCGATACCGCCACGCTCCGCACCGCTGTCCTGAACGCCGTGACGCCGACGACGCGGCTGGTCTTGCTCGATCAGATCACCAGCCCCACCGCGCTCGTCTTCCCCATCGCGCAGCTGGTCAAAGATCTCGAAGGCCGCGGAATCCCCGTGCTGGTCGACGCCGCCCACGCACCGGGCCAGATCCCCCTTTCCCTCGACGCCACTGGAGCCAGCTTCACGACCGGCAACCTGCACAAGTGGGTCTGCGCTCCGAAAGGCGCCGCCTTCCTTCACGTGCGCAAGGACTGGCAGCCGAAGATCCGCCCCACGGTCATCAGCCATGGGGCCAACTCGAAGCGCACCGATCGATCCCGCTTCCAGCTCGAGTTCGACTGGGTGGGCACGCAGGACCCCACGGCGATTCTCTGCATCCCCAAAGCGCTCGACTTCATGGGCTCGCTGTTGCCCGGCGGCTGGCCAGCCCTGATGGCCCTCAATCACGCTGAGCTCGTCGCCGCGCGCGCCACGCTCCTCGAAGCCATACCGCAACCCCTGCCCTGCCCTGAGGCGCTGCTCGGTTCGATGGCCACCATCGTGCTGCCCTTCGACCCCGGCGATCGACTCTTCGAGCAGTTCCACATCGAGGTGCCGGTGATGCCCTTCGAGGGGAAGACCCTGCTGCGCCTCTCGATGCAGCGGCACGTTCGGCCCGCCGATCTCACCGCGCTCACCACCGCCCTGATGTCGTACTAACGTTCGCTCCGTGAACCGTTACGCCGCAATCGATGTGGGGACGAATTCGGTGTTGTTGCTGGTGGCTGAACGTCAACCTGACGGCCGCTTCACCGCGGTCGAAGAGCGCTCTGAGATCACCCGCCTCGGCAAGGGTGTCGACCAGACGAAGACGCTCTCACCCGACGCGCTCGAGACCACCCTCAAGGTGCTCGAGCGCTTCGCGCAAGAAGCCCGCGACCTCGGCGCCCGAGGCATCGTGGCCAGCGCCACCTCTGCCGCGCGCGACGCGAGCAACGGCAAGGTCTTTCTCGACGGCGCGAAGACCCGCGCAGGCCTCGACGTCGAGATCATCTCGGGCGAGGAAGAGGCCCGGCTGTCCTTCGCCTCGGCCTTCTCCGACTTCGGCGGCAAGTCGCCACTCGTGGTGCTCGACATCGGTGGCGGCTCGACCGAGTTCATCTACGGAAGCCCCGAAGGTGAAGTGACCTTCCGCCACAGCTTCGACGTGGGCTCGGTGCGACTGACCGAACGTCACGTGAAGACCGACCCACCCAGCCAGCCCGAGCTCGACGCGATCGACGCGATGCTCGACAAGACGTTCTCGACGCTGCCCAGGCCCCCCGCCGGTTTCAAGATGGTGGGCGTCGCCGGCACGGTGACCACGCTGTGCGCAGTGGCCCGCCGCGTCGAGCCCTACGATCCCACCCTGATTCACGGCGCCTCGCTGCCCTTCGATGAAGTGAACGCGGCGTTGGGCCGCCTCGCCTCGCTGCCGACCTCGTTGCGCAAGACGGTGCCGGGACTGCAGCCGAAACGCGCTGACGTCATCGTCGCCGGCGGCCTCATCTTCCGCGCGGCCATGCGCGCGCTCGGCGTCACAGAGGTGATCGTGAGCGATCGCGGCCTTCGCTGGGGCCTGCTCTCGGATCGTTTCGGAAAGAAGATGTGACGACCCCTCGAGCCGCGGCGCCCGGAGCGATGTTCGCGCTCCTCATTCTGACGCTGATGAACATGCTCAACTACGTCGACCGCTACGTGCCGTCGGCCGTGAAGGGCCTCTTCAAGAAAGACCTGGACCTCACCGACACGCAGACGTCGCTGCCGCTGACCGCGTTCATCATCGTCTACATGATCGCCAGCCCCATCTTCGGCACGCTCGCCGAGCGCGGAAATCGCCGCCTGCTCATCGCCTTCGGAGTCGCCGCCTGGTCACTCGCCACCGCCGCCGCTGCGCTGGCCGACAGCTTCTTGACCTTCATGCTCGCCCGCGCGGCCGTGGGTATCGGTGAAGCGGCCTACGCCACCCTCGCGCCTTCGTTGCTGGCCGACTTCTACCCGCCCGAGAAGCGCAACCGCGTCTTCACTCTCTTCTACGTGGCCATCCCCGTGGGCTCCGCGATGGGCTTCGTGCTCGGCGGCGTGCTCGGGGAACACTTCGGCTGGCGCACCGCGTTCCTCGCCGTCGGCCTCCCGGGCCTGCTCGTCGCGGCGCTCGCCCTGCTGATGAAAGATCCCGTGCGCGGGGCCTTCGATGAGAAGCCCGCCGAGGTCATCTCGTGGCCACAGGCGCTCAAGCGCCTCGCGAAGAACAAGATCTTCCTCTTCACCGTGGGCGGCTACACGCTGGTCACCTTCGCCACGGGCGGCATCGCCGACTGGTTCGCTGAGTTCCTCTCCCGCGCGCGAGGCATGACGCTGTCCGAAGCAGATCTGGCGATCGGCGCCTCTGCGGTCGTGGGCGGGCTGCTGGGTACCTCCACCGGCGGCTTCCTCGCGGATCGCATCGGTCGGCGCACCCGTCAGCCGTACCTCGCGGTCTCCGGGCTGGCGATGATCCCCGCGGTCGTGCTGACCGTGGTGGCCATCTTCGTCGCGCGCCAACCGGCCGTGATCGTCGGCTGCGTGCTCTTCGCGCAGTTCTTCCTCTGGGCCTACAACTCGCCCGTCAACACCCTGCTGGTGAACAGCGTCGAGCCCGGGCTGCGCGCGCGCGCGTTCGGGCTTTCGATTCTCTGCATTCACCTGTTCGGCGACGTGCTGTCACCCCCGCTCATCGGCGCGGTGTCAGACGCCACTGGCAGCCTCGAGACCGCGCTGATCATGGTGCCCATCGCCGTGGCGGCAGGTGGGCTCATCTGGCTGGTCGGTTGGAGAACGCTGCCCGACGACCGGGTCACCCCGGCTGCCGAAGCTCCGCTTCGAGCTTCGGCTTGAGCTCTTCAGCGATGCGCTGAATCTCTTCCTGCAGGCGCTCTCCTTCGGCCAGCAGATGCGTGCGCAAGCGGCTGCGATCGCCCAGCTTGAAGAAGGCCACCACGTCGTTGAACGCGGCGCGGCGGCGCTCGACGAAATAGAGCGTGAAGACGGCCAGGGGGAAGGCACCCAACAGCACGATCACCATGCCCAGCAGGCCGAAGAACCACCAGGCCGAGACCGTCAACAGTGACCACCACAACGGCACCATGATCACCGCCGAGATGAACTTGAGGGTGCCGACCCGATCGCGCGAGACCGGTACCGCCAGCGCCAGCGCCTTCAAGAACAGGTACGGCACGAAATAGAGCACCATGCCGACGGCGAACAGCGGGAAGCCGAAGGTGATCGCCGCCAGGTTGCGCAGCACGAAGGTACGCACCGGCTTCTCTTCGAAGCTCACCGCGAGATCGCCAGGGTTGGCGCTGACCACCTCGAGCCGGGCGTGGAACGACAACACGTCTTCCTTGAGATCATCGAAGCGTTCGGGATCCACCGAGCGCAACATCGACGCACCGCGGGCGAACAGGCGAAGGCGATCCGTGTCCTTCTCGCGGTAGCCGTTGCGCAGCGCGAAGAGCCGATCGGCGGTGTGAATGAGATCGAGATCTTCCCAGCTCTCCAGGTTGAGGGTGACCGTGCGCATCGCCTCGCCGACCTTGTTCGTGAGCGAACGCACCCACTCCTGTTCGGCCTCACCGGTCAGCCCGTCGCCCACGGCCTGAACGAGGATCGGCTCGCCGACTTCCACGTGCACCTTGCTGCGGAAGAGATGTTTCTGCGCGTAGGTCAACCCGATGGGGATGATGCGCAGCGCCTGCCCACCTCGCACCGCCTTGAGCGCGATGCGCGCGCAACCGGTCTTGATGTCGGACAGCTGCGGCGCGGAGTGCGACTTTCCCTCGGGGAAGATGGTGATCGCCTTCTGGGTGATCAGCGCGTTGGCCGCGGCGTCGAGGGTGCCTTCGTTCTTCTCCATCAGGCCCGGGTGATCTTGCTTTCGGTACACCGGCAGCGCGCCCACCCCGCGCAAGATCCAACCGAGCACCGGCGCGCGGAAGAGCGGCTCACGCGCGAGAAAGGTGACCTGGCGATCGGTGATCATGAACACCATCGCAGGGTCGAGCAGGCTATTGGGGTGGTTGCCCACGAACATCACCGGGCCGGAGAAGTCGTCGACCCGGCGTACCACCTCGACTCTGTAGAAGAGCCCCAGCGCCATCGAGACGATCGTTCGTACCAGCCGATAGAACATCGCGGTCGAGCCCCCTTAAAAGACGCCGATGTTGAAGTGGACCACGAACTGCGGCTCGTTGATGACGAGATCTGGCGCGAGGTTGACGCCGAGGTCCAGCGCCAGCGCGCCGATCACCGTGACGTAGCGCACGCCCACCCCCACCACCGGGCGAAACGGGCCCACCGAGTTGGGCACGGTCAGCCACAAGTTGCCCGCTTCGAAGAACACGCCGAGGTCGAGCACGCTGAACGCGGGGAAACGCAGCTCGGCCTTGAAGACCGCGAAGAGCTCGCCGCCCTGCGAAGGCACCTGCCGCCCACCCAGGATGGTCTTCGCTGCCGACGAACAGCCATCCTTCGAGGCCAGCACCTGGCAGTCGTTGACCTCCTTGCGGTACTGCGCGCGCAGGTCGTCGGCCACCAGCTGATCTTCGTTGAAGCCGCGCACCGAGGTCGCACCGCCGAGGAAGAACCTGCGCACCGGCGGCGTGGCCGAGCCGCGGGTCAGCGGGAAGATGCGCCCACCACGCGCGGAGACCGCCAGCACGAAACGATTGGCGAACGGCACGTAACCGGTGGCGAGCCCGCTCACTTTGAGGAAGTTCACCACCACGGGCTTGAGCTCTTCGTCTCGCGCGAAGATGTCGCCGGTCAGTTCGCCTGAAGCCTGCAGCAACAAACCCCGGGTCGGCGTCAACGCACTGTCGCGCAGATCGATGGTGGGGTTCAGCCGAACGCCGTGCAGCGCGAACTCGCCGAAATTGAAGCGCAGCCGCTCCTGGTCCACCAGGCTGGTGGGCGGCACCGAGGTGAGCGCGCTGCCGACCCGCTCGACTGGTCGACCACGTTCCGCATTCCCGGCCTCGACTGGATGCGCCCGAAGATCTCGCTCGCGCTGCAATACGAGCTTGAATACAGCTTCGTCGAGCGGGTCGGCAGCGCGCTCACCTCGGTGCCGCCCACCAGCCTGGTGGACCAGGAGCGGCTG
>JBKJSE010000044.1:0-22451 GCA_046595925.1 Archangium sp.
TTCGCCGGCGATTTCGTCCGAAGGAACAGACCCACCGTTCGCATCGAGCGCAGTCGAGATGCCACCTCTGCGCCGCGCGGCAGGTGACCCCTCGACTTCGCTCGGGGGGAACGGGGGGGGCTCAATTCCTATTTCGGCCAACCCTCTTCGTTCGGCACCGCAACAGGCAATGAAGTCACCGCCTCCCGCCTGTGTGGCTTCTCTTCCCTCCACCAACCCTCTAGATCACCCGCTCCGTGAGCACCGACCCTTCGCTTCGCCGACTCGCTCGACACTTCGGCGTCACCCGACTCGCGCGACTCACCGGGCTCGACCGGCTCGGCATTGAAGTGGTTGGTGCCGTGCGTCCGCGAGGTCACGTGCTGCAAGTCTCTCAGGGCAAAGGGCTCACCCTCGAGCACGCGCAATGGAGCGCGCTGGGCGAAGCGATCGAGCTCGCCGCGGCCGAAGATCCCGACGTCAGCTCCTTCGAGTTCGGCACCGGTCCCGAAGGCTCCCCGTGGGACGTCGATGGCCTGACCATCGCGTGGGTCCCCGCGCTGCGACTGCGCGACGAAGAGCCCTGCCTCGTTCCAGCGCAGGCCGTGTACTGCCCGCCCGCCGGCCGATGTTGGATGGGCCCTTCCATCACCACCTGGCGATCGAACGGGCTCGGCGCGCACCCGACTTCACTCGCGGCTGCGAAAGAGCACGCCGTGCTCGAGCTGGTGGAGCGAGACGCGCTGGCCCGCGTGCTCCCACGAGGGTGGACTCCGCACGAGGCGCTGCGCCGGCTGGTGAAATCCCCGGCGGCGGCGCAGGCCCTCGAAGCGCGCGGCTTCGCCTGCTTCGTCTTCGATCTCACGCCGCCCGGAACGAAGCTCTCCGTCGCGGGCGCGCTGATCTTCGATCTCGAAGAGGGACCTGTTCCTCTGACCGCCGGTTACGCGTGCCGTCGCACCTGGGGCGCCGCCGCCGAAGCGGCCTGGCTCGAAGCCGCACAATCGCGACTGACCGAGATCCACGGCGCGCGTGAAGACGTGCTGGTGGGCGTCAGAGAAGAGGGTGGGGCGCTGCTCAGGACGTTGCAAGGCGTGACGCCGCGCAAGGCACCGCGTCGCACCGAGCGCAGGCCGCTGTCGCAGTTGGTGAAGGGCGAAGTCGCCCTCGTGCAGCTGCGCGCATCACCGTTCGTGGTGAAGGCAGTCAGCCCCGATCTCCTCGTCTCGGAGTTGCTGTGAAGAAATCGAAAGTGGTCGTCTTCCTGGGCCCCAGCCTCCCGCTGCGTGACGCAAAGAAGCACCTCCAAGCCGACTACCGCCCACCCGCAAGACAAGGCGACGTCTTCCGAGCCCTCGAGACCCGCCCCGACGTCATCGTGCTGATCGACGGCGTCTTCGAGTCAGCCCCGTCCATCTGGCACCACGAACTCCTCGCCGCCCACGCCTCAGGAGTGACGCTCCTGGGCGCCAGCAGCATGGGCGCACTGCGCGCCGCCGAGCTCCCCGGAGTCATCACCCCCATCGGCGAAATCGCCCGACACTTCGTCACCGGAGAATGGAACGACGACGCCGCGGTCGCGCTCCTCCACGCCGACGCCACGCAGGGCTACCGCGCGCTCACCGTGCCATGGGTGAACGTCTTCGCGACCGCCCGAGCCGCGCAACGCGCCGGCGTCCTGACCGCCGCGAAAGCCCGCACGCTCCACACCGCCGCCGAAGCGCAGTTCTACCAATCGCGAACGTGGAGCTCCGTCTTCCAGGCCCTCGGTTGGCCCGCCGCGTTGCGCGAGCAGGTCCTCGCCCACGCCGTCGATCTCAAAGCCGACGACGCGCGCGCCTGCCTCGAGGCCGCGGCGCAGCTCCCGCCCGCCCATCGGTCCCCCGCGCCACTCCAGCTCTCCTCCTTCGTGCGCCGCACCCGGCTCACCGGCCGCATCAAGACGACCCCGGCCAACGAAGGCGTCAAGACGCTCCTGCTGGCCGACTTCGCCCGCCAGGCCGGAATCGAACCCGACCCTGAGCACGTCGCCCGCTGGCGCAAGAAGCTCTCCGGCCCCTTCGCCGAGGACCAGCTGGCCGCCTGGGCAGAGGCCCTCGCGCTCGAAGAAGTGGTGCTCAGCGCCCCAGAACAGTTCGTCGCCGACGGCCCTTCGCACCTCGAAGGAGCAGCACTTCAGTCAGCGCTCCATCAGCGAAGGTGATGACGCACGATCTGCGTACAGCGCTTCCCCGCGACGGTGGGTATGCTCAGCTCGCCCGTGCGAATCGTCAGCTACAACGTTCGCTACTTCGGTCACGGCCTCAAGGGCCTGGCGAGCACGGCTGCCTCGAAGAGCCGCATCGCCAACGCGATCTGTGACCTCGACCCGCTGCCTGACCTGGTCGCGCTCCAGGAAGTCGAGACCCGGTCACTCCGCGCGGGCCTCGCTCACCGCGGCGCCCACCCGGCCGAGACGCAGTTGGAAGCGTTCCTTCGGCACCTCGGTGACGACTTCAAGCGCCGGGGCCAGGTGATGCCCTACCGCGCCTGGTACTTCCCCGCGCACGTCTACCAACTGGGCCCGATCAAGCTCTACACGACGGGCCTGGCGATGCTGGTGAACTCCCAGAAGCTCGAGGTGATCGCCGACAACGGCCATCGCCCTCACCCCATCACGCACCACCGCAACGAGAGCCTCAAGAAGGTGAAGCAGACGCGCATCGCCGCGCACCTGCGCCTCGAAGATCTCAAGGGCCGCAGGTTTCACCTCTTCAACACGCACCTGTCGTTGCCCACGCCCTGGGCCAAAGAGTTCTGGAGCCAGCCCGGCAAGATGGGCTTCGGGCAGAACCAGCTCGCCGAAGCACGCGCCGTGGCGCACTACGCCCAGACCACCGCGCACGGCGAGCCGTACCTGGTGGTGGGCGACTTCAACACCGCGCCGATGACGCCCGTGTACCGGTACCTCACGGAAGACGCGAAGCTGCGCGGCGCACAGGAGCAGCTCAAGCAGATCGACGCCTCAGGCTCGAAGTCGTTCGCGACCGCGGGCTTCATGCACCTGCGCATGCACCTCGATCACCTGTTCGCTTCAGGAGACCTGGGCTTCACCGATCTGAAGGGCACCTGCACCTTCGGCGATCGCTCGAGCCCCTTCAGCGGCCTGTCGGATCACGTTCCGCTGATCGCCCACTTCGACCTGGGCTGAAGGGGCTTGCGCCGATCGAGATCGAACAGCTCGTAGCTGGTGGCCGCGGGGTAGTTCATGCCCGCATCGAGAAAGTAGAGCCGCGCGTCGGGAGAGGTACCCCGCGAATACTTCACGGTCTCACCCTCGATGCGCAGCGACCGCAGCACGCCGTCGACGGGGGGCAGTTCATCAGCCCACGCCCCCATCAGCTCGCGGCACTTCTTGTCGCGGATGTGGCCGATGGCCTGGGGAAACGCGGCGGGCAGTCGACGGGGATCATACCGGCGCCGCGGCGGGCCGGAGAACTGCCAGTCACCGGTGGGCACGGCCGGCCGGTGAAAGAGCACGCCGCGCGCGACGCCTTTGGCTGAGCCCGGCAGGTGGAGCGGGGTGAGATCGAGCGCACCACCCGTCCACGGGGCGACCCGCGCATCGAGAAACGCGTTCAGGTTCGCCGCCGCCTCTTCCGCAGTGGCCGGCTGCTGACCCATCAGCGCGAAGTCTTCTTCCGTCACGCCCGCGTGCACCAGCAACAGCCCTGCGTGCGCGTGCGCCAGTCGCAACCTGCGCGTGCGCAGCAGTTCGATCACCAGCCGCTGCTGCTCCGACGAGTAGCACGAGAAGTCGCGCGCGAGGCACTCGGCATCGGGCACGTGGGGATACCGCTCGAGGAACTGGGCAGACGCTTCTTCGTCAGGCGTGCCCGCGCGATACGCCGCGCTGGCCATCGCCCACGCCGTCTCGAACGCCGCGTCATCCGTGAACGGCGCCAGCTCGCAGACCCGCGCGAGATCGTGGTTGCCCGCGATGATGGTCACCTGCTCGGGCGGGTGCGCGCTGAGCCACGCGAGCAGGGCGATCGCATCTTCGGTCGCCTTCTTCCGCTCGGAAGCGTGACCCCAGTCGAAGTGATCGCCCATCGAGACGAGCTGCACGTCGTCGTGCAGCCGGCCATGCGGGCCCAACAAGCCATGCCGATCGAGGGTCGCGAGCACGGTGGCAAAGGGCGCCTGAGGGTCGCCCATCGCCACGTGGTGCCGGAAGCGACGCAGGCTCACAGCTCGGCGAGGTTGCCCGTGTAGAAGCCGTCGATCAGCTCTTTGTATTTGGTCTCGACGACCTTGCGCTTGAGCTTCAAGCTGGGCGTGAGATCGCCGTCTTTTTCGGTCATGTCCTTCGGCAAAATCGCGAAGTTCTTGATCGACTCGTAGCTGGCCAGGCCCTTGTTGAGCTCCTGCACGAACGGCTTGATCAACGCGTGGGTGCGAGGGTCTTTGACGATCTGATCGTAGGTGCCGGTGACGCCGTTCGCGGTCGCCCACGCTGCGATCGTCTCGTTGTCCAGCGCGACCAGCATGGTGCAGAAGTTGCGGTTGTTGCCGTGCACCAATGACTGGCTGACGTACGAGCAGAGCATCTTGAACTTGCCTTCGATGTTCTGCGGCGCGACGTATTTGCCGCCCGACGTCTTGATCAGGTCCTTCTTGCGGTCGGTGATCTTCAACAGCCCTTCTGCGTCGACCTCACCGATGTCGCCCGTGGAGAGCCAGCCGTCCTTGATGGTCTCGGCGGTCTGCTCAGGAAGGTTGTGATACCCGCGCATCACGCCGCGGCCCCTGATGAGGATCTCGCCATCTTCGGCGATCTTCACTTCGGTGCCGGGCAGCGCCGGGCCCACGGTGCCGAACTTGAAGTTGGTGGGCCGGTTGACGAACGAGGCCGCGCTCGTCTCGGTCAGGCCGTAGCCCTCGAGAATCAAGATGCCGGCGCCGTGGAAGAACTCAGCCATGTCGCGCGAGAGCGCTGCCGAGCCCGAGACGAAGTAGCGCAGCCGCCCGCCGAAGCGCTGCTGCAGCTTGGAGAACACCAGCTTGGTGGCGATGGAGTATTTCACCGCGAGCAGCCCGCTGGGCTCCTGGCGCTTCTGGCGCAGGCGCGAGACCTCGGCGCCGATGCCCACCGCCCACTTGAAGATGGCGTACTTCGCGCCGCCGCTCTTCTTCGCCCCTTCGATGACCTTGTTGTAGACCTTCTCGAAGATGCGGGGCACGGCCGCCACGAAGGTGGGCTTCACGTGGCCGAGGTTCTCGACGATCTTGTCCACCCGGCCGTCGATGGCGGTGTGGAAGCCGATCTTCAGCTGCGCGACCTCGAGCACCTTCCCGAACGAGTGCGCCAGCGGCAGCCAGAAGAACTGCACGTCATCGGGCACCAGCAGCTTCATCTCGTCGATGGCTTCGGCCTCGTAGACCCAGCAGTCCTGGGTGAGGATCACGCCCTTGGGCTTGCCGGTGGTGCCCGAGGTGTAGATGAGGGTCGCGATGTCCTGGCCCTTCACCGACTTGCACACGGTCTCCCAGTCGGCCTGGGTGTACTGCTTTCCCTTGTCCATCAGGTCGTTGAGGCTGATCACCCAACCGTCGCCGCTGGTCTTGCCGTCGATGGTGATCACGTTCTTCACGTTGGTGAGCTTGGCGCGCACCGAGGTGAGCTTGGCCACCTGCTCGTCGTTCTCGGCGATGACGTAGCGCGTGTTCGAGTCGTTGATGATGTACTCGCACTCTTCGGCGAGGTTGCTCGGGTAGATGGTGGTGGTCGCGCCCGCCGCCCCGAGAATGGCGATGTCGGCGACGATCCACTCGTAGCGGGTGTGGCAGAGAATCGCGACGCGCTCTTCGTTCTGCAGGCCGATCGCGCGCAAGCCCATCGACACGTGCCGCACCTGCTCACCGAACTGCTTCCAGCTCACCTGCTTCCAACCAGAGCCGACCGGGTAGCTGAAGGCCGTGTTGTCGGGCGTGGCGGCGAGGCGGTGAAGCAACATCTCGGGAACAGTCTTGAAATTCGAGGCCATGGGGGTGCGGCTCCAGAGCAAAACGGTTGATCGAAGGCGCACTTTAAGGGCCGGCCTCAACCGCGCAATGCCTGAAAACGACGAAGCCGGCCCCCTGCGAAGGAGACCGGCCTCGGTTCAACGAACAGAGCTGAACGCTTACTTGCGCGCTGCCGCTTCGGCGGCGTTCCGGTCCTTGAAGTTCTTCATCATCGTCTCCTGCTCACCCTTGGGCACCGCCGCGTACTTGGCGAACTCCATGGAGAACTCGGCCTTGCCCTGCGTGCCCGAGCGAAGGTCGGTCGAGTAACCGAACATCGTGTTGAGCGGCACTTCGGCGATCACGGTGACGTGACCTTCGGCCGTGCCGGTCTCGAGGATCATGCCGCGGCGCTGGTTGACCTGACCGACGACCGAGCCCTGGAACTCGGAGGGGGCGCGGACTTCGACCTTCATGATGGGCTCCATGACGACCGGCTTGGCCTGCGCGTAGCCTTCGCGGAACGCCATGATGGCGGCCATCTTGAACGCCTGCTCGGACGAGTCGACGTCGTGGTAGGCGCCGTCGTTCACGACGCAGCGAATGCCGACGACGGGGAAGCCGATCAACGAGCCCTTCTTGATGGCCTCGAGGAAGCCCTTCTCGATACCGGGAATGTATTCCTTGGGGATCGTGCCGCCGACGGTCTCGTTGACGAACTCGTACTGCTCGACGGCGTCGCTGGGCAGCGGCTCCATGAAGCCGCACACGCGGGCGAACTGGCCTGAGCCACCCGTCTGCTTCTTGTGCGTGTACGCGAACTCACCACGCTGGGTGATGGTCTCGCGGTAGGCGACCTGGGGCTTGCCCGAGACGACTTCGCAGTCGTACTCGCGGCGCATGCGCTCCATGTAGATGTCGAGGTGGAGCTCGCCCATGCCGCTGATGATGGTCTGCGCCGACTCTTCGTCGCGGCGCACGCGGAACGTGGGGTCTTCACGCGTGAAGCGGCTGAGCGCCTTGCTGAAGTTCGCTTCGCCCGTGCGGTCCTTGGGCGAGACGGCCAGCGAGATCACGGCGTCCGGCACGTGCATCGAGGTCAGCGTGTAATAGAGGTCGGGGCTGGTGAAGCTGTCGCCTGACGTCGCTTCGACGCCGTAGAAGGCCACGATGTCGCCGGCCTTCGCCTCGTTGAGCTCTTCGCGGCGATCGGAGTGCATGCGGAACATGCGGGGCACGCGCTCTTTGCGCTGGCCACGGCTGTTGTTGATGATGGTGTCGCCCATCTTCACGGTGCCCTGGTAGATGCGGAAGTAGGTCAGCTGCCCGTACTGATCCTGCTGGAGCTTGAACGCCAGGCCCACGAACGGCAGGTTGAAGTCGGACTGGAGGATGACCTTCGCTTCGGAGTTGCGCTGGTCGAGCGCGACGTTCTCGACTTCCGGGGGCGAGGGCAGCAGCGCGCACACCTGGTCGAGCAGCACCTGCACGCCCTTGTTCTTGTAGGCCGAGCCGCACATCACGGGCGTCATCTTCAGCGAGATGGTCGCGCGGCGAATGGCCTGGCGCAGGTCGTCGGCAGAGACCTCTTCGCCGCCGATGAACTTCTCGGCGAGCTTGTCGTCGACGTCGGCGACCTGCTCGATCATGGTGAGGCGGCGCTTCTTGGTCTCCTCGAGGTACTCGGCGGGCACGTCCTCGCAGCGAACCTTCTCGCCCTTCTCGCCGTCGAAGAAGTAGGCCTTGAAGTCGACGGGGTCGATGACGCCCATGAACTTGTCTTCGGCGCCCATGTTCACCTGGATCGGCACGGCGTGGTGGCCGAGCTTCTCTTTGAGCATGTCGACGCAGCGCAGGTAGTTCGCGCCGGCGCGGTCCATCTTGTTCACGAAGCAGATGCGGGGAACGCCGTAGCGCTTCATCTGGCGGTCGACCGTGATCGACTGGCTCTGCACGCCGGCCACCGAGTCGAGCACGAGGATCGCGCCGTCGAGCACGCGCAAGGAACGCTCGACCTCGATGGTGAAGTCCACGTGGCCGGGGGTGTCGATGATGTTGATGTTGTGCTCTTCGGTCTTGCCGAGCGCGCCGGACCAGATGGCGTACGTCGCGGCAGACTGAATGGTGATGCCCTTCTCGCGCTCGAGATCCATCGAGTCCATCGTGGCGCCGACGCCGTCCTTGCCGCGCACTTCGTGGATTTCACGAATCTTGCCCGTGTAGAACAGGATGCGCTCGGTGAGCGTGGTCTTGCCCGAGTCGATGTGAGCGGAGATGCCGATGTTGCGGATTCGTTCGAGAGGGATGAGAGCCATAGCGGCGGCCCGCGTACCGAAAGCCTGCTTGAAACACAAGGGCTGCGCGCCTAGAGGCGACCTGCATGACTGACGAGGCTTCCAGCGCTGGCCCGTCTCTGCCCACCTTCGAGCCGCACGAGCGGGTCTGCGGCAACTGCAAGCTGTGGCGCGCGCACTCGCTGGACGACGTGAAAGGCTGGGTCGGCAGCTGCCGCGTTCAGCCCAATCGCGGTCTCTTCAAGCCTTCCGCACCCTTGTGTGACGCCTTCGTGGCCCGGGGCGAAAATGTCACGGCCACGGTTTCGGCCGTGCCTCAGCTCCAGAGGGCCAAAGCGCTCAAGCCAATCGGCCCCCTGGTGCGCCGGGCAGATGGGACCGAGCAGGTCCACGCGGTCCCGTCCCGCGTGTCGGCCCACGATCCAGGGCAGCAGATCGACTTCGAAGGAGACCGCATGACGCGACAAGAATTGATGGAGCTCTTTCTCGAGGCCTCGGGTCTCGCCGACGTTCCCCTCGCCGGTAAGTGGGAGGGCGGCACGGTGCGCCTCATTCCCGCCGATGAGAAGCTGCAGGCGAAGGACCTGCCCATCGACGCGCTGTTTCACAAGGTGGTCATGGTGCGCGATCGGCTCCGCACGCTGGAGCAGAAGATCAACACCCACCCCAAGCTCACCGACACGGACAAGGTCGACATGCAGCAGTACGTGACGCGCTGCTACGGCTCACTGACGACCTTCAACGTGTTGTTCAAAGAGAAGGCTGATCAGTTCGTCGGGCAGAAGGAAGACTGACCGGCACCCTCAAGGGTCTGCGGCACTCGCGAGCTTCCTCAGCCGGGCAGCCCTCGCCCGTTCGTCAGCAGGAGTCATGTTGCTCGAGAGGGAACCCGATTCGATGCGCTGAGCGGTTTGCTCTGCATCTTCCGCCAGTGATCGCGCTCGCTCGGCGATCTGCCGTGGACTGACGTCGAGCGACCTGGCCGCGAGCAGGAGTTCGGCCACGCCCTCTTGACCCCGATTGGCCGCGCTCAGAACTGCGTGTTGGTCAACCTGGCCTCCCCTGGCGATCAGCTCACGCGCCAACTCGAGATCGATGCTGTCGGCCCCGGTTCGCAACGCGTTCTTCACCGACACGCCCGCATCGAGGAGCACGCGCACAACCCCAAAGGCCTTGCACGCAAGTGCGTGGTCGAGCGCGGAAGCGCCACCCCGGAGTGATTGGTCGAGGTCGCAGCCCAGCGACTTCAAGCGCTCGATGAGCTCGACGTCGTCGGTGTCCGCGGCAGACTCGAGCGCAAGCCCTCGAAGACGCACGTCGTCGGTGATCGTCCCCGCGGTCACTGCACTGCGCCAATCGAGAATGGCGCTTCTGACCAATTCTTCGAGCTTCGCCGCCGCCGTCCTTCCCCCACTGCCCCCGGTCTTGAGCGCAGCGATCGCCTCGAGCATGGCCATGCCGCTCGGAAACTTCTCCGGGTCTGCAGTCCAGGGGTCGCACTCGAGCCGAAGAGAATCGAACAGTGCGCATACGTCAGGGGCAAGGCTCGCCTGCGAGTCCTCGTGAAGCCTGAAGGTCCAGGCGGGGGGAATTCCTTTTCCCCACACGATCACGTTCCCAAAGCGCGGCCCCACTTCGGTCCGCACGTACAACCGCTCGAGGTACTCGAAGCCGCCGAAGGGCAGGAACGGCAACAGCCCGTTCCACTTTTCACCGGCCTCGTCCTCGGCGCGCTCGAGCTCGAATTCGATCCAGCCCCAAAGGTCACGGTAGCCGCGGCTCTTTGGGTAGAAGAGCTCGCTGAAGGAGAGCGACGCCTGATGTTCTCCGAACGTGGCTCGCAGGTCGTAGTTGAGTTCCCCTCCAAACGCGGTTTGCCAGAGGCTGGCGAGCTCAGGAGGAAGGGCGCCACCACAGATCTTTTCAATCTTGGTGAGCGCGGCTTTTTCGATCGGCGGCTGCGCCTTCAAGATCACGCGGTCGCGAAATACGGAGAGCTGCGCCTGAGCGAGGGCGTCACGTTCTTTCGCGGTGAAATCCATTCGGCGAAGCTTATCCGGCGCAGTCAGGCGGGCTGAGTTTGATCAGGCGGGCGCCGGTTCTTCATCGCTGGCGACCGACGCCATGTGCGCCATCAAGCGGGTGCGGCCCCGGTTGAGCGCGCTCTTCACGGTGCCTTCCGGCAGCTGCAGCATGCGAGCGATCTCCGGGTATGAGTAGCCGCGCAGATCACGCAGCGTCACCACGAGCCGGTGCTGCTCGGACAGGTGCTCGAGCCCCTCGAGGAACAGGGCGTGGCGCTCGTTGCCCACCGCCGCTTCTTCGGGGTCGATCGCCTGGCCCACGGGGCTCTCCAACCGGCCGCGGCGCTTCTTCGCGCGCAACGAGTTGATCGACGAGTTCACCAGAATGCGGTGAAGCCAGGTGGTGTACGCCGCCTTGCCGTCGAAGCGCACGTTCTGGCTGAAGAGGCGCGTGAACACCTCCTGCACCACGTCTTCGGCTTCGTCAGCGTCCCTCAGGATACGTCGGGCGATCGCCAGGGCCCTGCGGCGGTGCTGGGCGTACAGCTCGGTCATCGGGGGCAGCGCGGTCATGGGCGATGGAAACGACCCACCCGCCCCGCCGATCTATTGGCGCGCGCACCGTCGTGAAATCAGGGCTCTACGACTGCTCGTCGACCTGCAGGCCCCACTCCTTGAGGCGCTTGAAGAGGGTGGACCGCCCGATATCCAGCTCGCGCGCGGCTCTTTCCCGGCTGGGGAACCGCTTGAGCGCGCTCTCGATGATCAACCGCTCGCAGCGGGCCAGCTGCGCTTCCAACGACATGCCGGGAATGCACTCGAGCTCGGCCACGCCACGCGGCGCATCGGGCTTCGCGTCGAAGGTGAGATCGGCCGCGTCGATGTTGGCGCCCTTGCGCAAGAGCAACGAGCGGAAGATCACGTTGCGCAGCTCACGCACGTTGCCGGGCCAGGTGTGCTCTTCGATCGCCTTCATCGCGGCGGGCGTCATGATCACCCGCGCTCCTCGCGGCGCGTGCTGCTTGAGGAAGTGTTCGGTGAGCAGCTTCAGATCGCCCAGGCGCGCGCGCAGCGGCGGCAGGTTCAGGGGAATGACGCAGAGCCGGTAATAGAGGTCTTCGCGGAACTTGCCCTCGCGCGACATCGCCAGCAGGTCACGGTTGGTCGCGGCCACCACGCGCACGTCGACGTTGATGGGGCGGGGGGCGCCGACCCGTTTGATCTCGCCTGACTCGAGCGCGCGCAGCAGCTTGGCCTGCAGCTCGAGCGGCAGCTCGCCGATCTCATCGAGGAAGATGGTGCCGCCATCGGCTTCCTCGAAGGCGCCCTTGCGTGCGTTGAGCGCGCCGGTGAACGCGCCCTTCTCGTGACCAAACAGCTCGCTCTCGATGAGCTCACGCGAGATGGCCGCGCAGTTCACGGGGATGAAGGCGGCGGCCGAGCGGTTCGACTGCGAATGAATCGCGCGCGCGACGAGCTCTTTGCCGGTGCCTGACTCACCGAACACGGCGACTGCGGCGGTGGAGGGCGCGACGCGATCGATCAGCTCGACCAGGCTCTTCATCGAAGAGTCCGTGCCGATGAGCCCGTACGTGCCGGTCGGTGCTTTCGTCGCGCCCTGGAAGGCGGGCTCGATGACCAGCTCGCCTTCGCCGACGCGCAGCGTGGTGAAGAAAGGCACCTCGGCTTCGAACAGCCGCACGTTGCCCAACCACGTGCCGTTGGTCGATCGCTGGTCGCTCACCGTGAACCGGTTGTGCTGACGCGTCACCTTGAGGTGACGCCCCGAAACGAAGCGCTGGTTCAGCACGAGGTCATTTCCGGCATCCTTACCGGCAGTGAACGCATCGGTCTGCAGCTTGTGGGTCGTCTCCTGCGAACCGGCGCGCAAACGCACCTGTGCGGGAATGGCAGGGGAGTCGGTCGCTTCGGCGCGTTCGAGCAGCTCGGTGCGCGGACCCATTTCGGTCGCGTCGCCGTCGCTCACTGAAGACGTCTTGCGGAAGATGGCGCGCCACTGGCCCAGCGCGATGTCGGCGCCGTCCTTCACCTCGCCCTCGGTCACCTTCTGGCCCGCGACGACGGTGCCCTTGCCCGAGAGGTCCTGCAGCACGCAGCGACCGTCTTCGAGGTGGAGCGCGACATGCTGACGCGAGACCTCAGGATCGGGAATGACGACGTCGCAGCGCTCGCCACGGCCGAGCACCACCCGTTCATCCCCCAACGACAGCCTCAGGACCTCTTCCCCACGCCGGAAGAACACGAGCTCAGCCATGCGCGGCGACCTACCATGCCGCACGACGGCGTACCAAGGCCCACACAAGAGGGGCACCGGCATGCTGACCGATGGAGCTCTGAGGGCGGAAAGCCGACACTTCGCGCTGTGCAGCGCCCCCGGTCGCATCGCGAGTCAGGTCAGGCCGCCGTCGAGACGGCGCTGACGATGCCGCTCGCGCTCTTCATGGTGTTGGGCACGCTCCAGCTCTTCATGTTGATGCAGGGTCGGCTCTTCGCCGAACACGCGGCCTACTCGGCGGTGCGCGTGGGTGTGGTGCGCCACGGTGACTGCACGGCGATGACGCACGCGGCGATCGCAGCCTTGCTGCCGAGCTTCACCTCGTACTTGGGCGAAGCGACGGCGGGCAACACACCTTCTGAAAAGCTCGCCACCGCCTTCGCGCTGCGCACCCGCAACAAGCCCTTCGACAATCAGTACGACGCCATCGCCGACGATCCGCACAAGGGCGCGGTGGTGTGGATCTTCCGGCCCTCGCCTCGGGTGGGGCAGGTGCGAGCGCGCTCTGAAGATGACTTCGATGATCCCGACACGCAGGGCTACCGGCTCGAGCTGCGCGTCGTGTACTGGTACCCGCTGCGCATCCCCTTCGCGAACTGGGTGATGGCCACCATGTACCGCGCGTACTTCGGCATGGGCGACTACACGAAGACCAACCCGCTCATCCCCACGCAGCAGGCGCGCTGGACGCAGGCGGGCGCGAACTCGCTCAACGGCTTTCGCGCTGAGTTTCTGCGGCGCTTCAACGACGAAGAATACGTGTTCCCCGTCGTGGGCACCGCGGCGATGCGCATGATGACGCCTCCGCGGCGCGCGCTCTTCCGCCGCCAGAACTGTGAGCCCACGCCATGATCAGGGTCGCTTCGCCTCGGCCAACCGTCCGCTTCTCTCCCGCCTGTCTCGCGCAGCCTTCGGCTGCTGGCGGCTCCCCTTCATCCTCCCCACGTCACCCTCGCGGTCAGAACCTCGTTCTGCTCTCGCTGACCATGTTGTTCCTCGCGCTGATGGTGACGATGACCATCGGCCTGGGGCTGCGCATTCGCCAGAAGCACGAGCTGCAGAACCTCGCTGACGCCGCGGCGTTCTCCAACGCGGTGATGACGGCGCGCACGTTCAACAACATGGCCGCGGTGAACCGGCTCGAGGTCTCGTACTGGGTGGCCCAGGCCGCTGATCAATCGCTCATCTCGTGGACGGGTTACGCGCGCGCGCTGGGCCACAACAGCCGCAAGGGCGCAGCCGAGATGATCGCCAACGATGCCTGCTTGCGCCGGCCGCAGAACCTCAGGGCCCGTCGACAGTTGGCCGACTTTCGTGACGAGGTCGGCACGTACATGGGCACCGAGTTCACCCCGGCCGAATGGAAGTCGATGGACCAGGCGGCAGGTGAAGAGAGCAAGGCCATTCAGGGGATGATCGCTGGGCTGCGCGCCGAGCTGTCAGACAGCATGTTCAGCACCAACCCCGGCAACCTGCGCGGTGAGTTCTACCGGCAGATCACCACCCAGCAGCTGACCCGGCAGATCGTCGCGCTCTCGCGGCAAGACGACATCTCGGTGGTCGACACGGGCCGCGGCGCCCAGCCGAACACGCCCGCGGGCGTCACCATGGCCGAGCTCGATTGCGATTCGGGTGGCGACACCACCGGTCAGCTCACCGGTGAAGCGCCGGGCGGCTCGGGGCTGTGCCTGCGCGCCACCTGGAACGAGAACATGTTGCTTGCGGCGATGGGCTCGCGCGGCAATGCCTTCGTCACGGGTCGCTCGCAGATGCCCGGCAAGACGCTCGCGGGGATCACGCAGATCGCCTCGAACTACAGCGAGCTGTCGATCATCTTCGGCGGCAAATCGGGCAGCGCCTATTGGGCCGCCAGCCAGACGCACGGCAACGCGCCCGCGGGCACCGAGGCGTGGGGAGATGATCACGGAACGATGACGATCAACGCGGGGTCCTGCACGCGCACGCAAGATGTGTTGGCGCACGTGCGGTCGACCCACTTGATCGATCAAGGCGATCAGCACGAGTACGGCCAGAGCGGTGACTCGATGGAGCCAGACCCTGAAGTGCATCACACGATGGGTGACTGCACGCCGTTGTGCCCCTCGGTCTGGGTGCGCACGATTGGTTTTCAGCCGAGCAACTCGGAGGCCGATGCGTGGGGTCAGCCCAAAGTGGTGGTGGCGCTCCAGCGTGATCTCACGATGAAGAAGTTCCCCTGGGAGCTGCACTTCAAGTTCCCTTTCAGCGCCACCGGCCCCGCCAGCGAGTGGGACGGGCGCGGCCGCGAGCTGCACACCAGAGCGGGCAACGGCCTGAACATCTCCACGCAGGGGGCGATGGCGACGGGCATCGCGTATTACCACCGGCGAGATCACTGGGACGAGTTCCCCAACCTGCTCAACCCGTTCTGGCGCGCGACGCTGGCACCCATCGACGTCGATGACTCACCGCGCGACATGAACCGCGCGCTCTCGGCTACCGAGTTCCGCTTTCAACGCGACGCGTATCAAGCGCTTCGCAACGTCGGCTTCGAGGGGCTTCACTGATGCGTACGCCCAGAGCGCAGCGGAGGACTGGCCGAGGCGGAGCGACCAGCAAGACAGGCCAGGCCACCGTCGAGTTGGCGCTCGGCAGCATCGTCTTCGTGGGCGTGCTGCTCATCGGCATTCACATGGCTGAGTACGCGCAGCTCGCGCTCAAGGTGCAAGACGCGCAGACCTTCGCCATCTGGGATGCCTCGGGTCGTCGCGTGCAGTCGCGCGAGATCAACGGCGGCACCAACATCATTCCCTTCCGCCGAACGCTCGATGCCGTCACGGGTGTGGGGCCGATGGCGCAGAGCCGGTTCGCCGACTTCAACGGGCTGAGCAACACCAACGGCGGCGCGGTGATCGGTCGCGCCCTGACCGAAGGCAGCGGCGTCGATGTGCGCTGCGAGCAGGAAGACTCGTTGCGGTTTCTCCCTTCGACGACGGCCGCGGTCGTGATGCGCCCTGAAGGCGGCCTCAACTGCACGGCGTCCGCCAAGGTGAAGGCGATCAACATTCCGCGCCGCTTCCTTCAGAACGACAACGGCGGCTTCTTCGAGCACAAGATCGTTCGCACCACGCCCATTCCGGTCTGCGGCATGGGGTTGCCCGTCAACGGCGCGTGCCGGGGCTCGCTGGCCATTCTCACCAACGACTGGGGCCTCGCGAATGACGAGACCGAGGAGTGCAAGCTGTCCTGCGGCGCTTCTCCGTATCGCGGCATGGTGAGCCGCATGTGGGGCGGTGGTGGCGGAGCAGGCGCCGCCTTCGCGACCCGGTTCGCCGGTGGCGCGCCCACCAACGCGAGCGAGTTCCACTTCAGTTACTCCGGCGTCGAGTCGGGAATGATGGACTTCGTCGGCGGTGAAGGCACCCCGACGTTCATCACCGGCGGCGCAGGCGCTGGCATGGTGCCGCGCATGACGCGGCCCAAGTGTTTCCTGGGTAAGAATTGTCCGTGATGTTCGCGGTGGTCGCGGCCGCGTTGTTGAGCGCTGCGCCTGACGCAGGGTCCGCTCCCTTCTCGTGGGACGTGCCCGGCCAGGTGCAGCTGGTGCCGGTGGGCAAGCAGCTCGAAGGCGGCGGCTTGCCGATGGCGGTCTTCCTCGCGAAGTCGACGTGGGAGCTCGATCGACTGCTGCTCCACTACGCCGCGCGGTTCGCCGAGGCCGGCTACTTCATTCCTCCGAAGATGGGCCGCATCAAGGGGCTCAAGCTGCCCCGCGTGGTCGCGCTCGATGACGTGCGCATGGTGAGCTTCCTGGTCTACGGCTGGCCCGAAGCCGACGGCACCACCACGCTGGTGCTGGGCGCGGCTGACTTGAAGAATCGCAAGCAGGCGCAAGGCGGGGTGCTGCCGGTCTTCCCCGGGGCGAAGTCGCCCACCACCTTCAACGTCGAGCTGGCCACGGCCGTGTCGTTCACCGCGAAGGCCACCCAGGAAGAGGTGATCGACTTCTATCGCTCGGTGCTGCCCTCGGGCGGCTGGAAGGAGCGTGAGCCGGGCACCTTCGTGAAGGAGGGCCGGGTGGTCCGCGTGCTCGCGAAGAAACAGAAGCTGAGCACCGAGCTGTCCGTCGTCGTGCTGGAGCAGTCAGACGAAGGGCCGATGCCAGCCCCGTAGTCAGCGCACCGCGGGCAGGCCCGCAGGGATGACGCCGATCGCGCCGCCGTATCTGAGCAGCTCGTCGTGCTGCTGGGTGTCCATCACGAAACGTTCGTCGAGCGCGCCGGTCTCGTTCATCGGCGTGATGACCGCCTGCTCGTCGCTGGTGCACTGCACGTTGTAGAACTTCACGTCGGCGGGCAACTTGCCCCTGGGCACGATCGGACCGCGCTTGTTGCGCTCGACCACCGCGTACGTGTTGCGCGCCATCACCCGGAAGAAGCCCATCTCTTTGTCGACGGTCTGCTCGATGTACCCGGTGTACCGGGATCGGGCGAGCAACCGCTCGACACAACGGCCTGTGCCGTCGTTGGGAGAGATGATGCCCAGCGGAGCTGCGAGGAGGAGCGGAGCGGGCCTCCGACGCCCGCAGCCAGAGCCTGCGAGAACAGCCACTGACGCGAGCACGAGCAACCCAAAGCGCATGGGCCCTCCAATCGTGAGGCCGCCGCGAATGCAAGCGGACTCAGGCATGGTGGCGGACAGACCGCCACCGCAGTCGAGCCTCACTCGCCCGTCCACTCGCGGAGCTGGCCGATCAACTTCGCCGCACCATCCACCGATTCGCGAAAGACGCGCCCCCGCCCTCCGAGGAAGAAGGGCGGCAGGTGATGCAGCAGGCTCATGGTGCAAACGACCACGCGCGTGCGCCCCGGAGCGATCGCGTAGTGCGCGGTGAAGGTGATCGCCCGCTCGGCCGTGCGCCAACCCAGCACCCGCGCGAACTCGAAGTTCTTCTGCATCACGATCGACACGGGGCGCTCACCGGGCGGGAGCAGCGTGAAGAACGCAGCCAACGCGGGATCCTCTACGGCAACGGGTGCCTCGAGCCAGGTCAGCTCGAAACGATTGCTGGGCATTCTGGAGACCCTGAAGGTTCCATCGGGCTCGAGGCGCACGCCCATCTCGGGCGCCACCTGCTTGAGGTAGTGCACGTCGCGGGCGCGCGTTTCGTTGAAGAACGAGCTGTCGCGCTCGACGGTGTACACGAGGCGGCTCATCACCACGACGTACGGGTCGTCGATGCTCGACTCGCGATCCATCGCGCGGAAGCGGGTGAGCGCAGGCGAGGCTTTGGGAGCAGGCTCAGCGAGCTCGTAGAAATACTGCACGCCGCCGTCGTTCTGAAACGCCTCGTCGACGGCGAACTCGAGCTCTGCTTCCCGCCGCATCTCGACCGGTAGGGCTGCCGCGAGAATGGCCAGCGCAACGAACGCAGACATCATCATCAGCGGAACTGCGGACGTCCGAGGTAGCCGGTCAGCCGGCCCATGCGCCAGGTGGGATCTTTCGGGTCGGCGCCGATCATCGACAGCGCGCTGCCCAGCAGGCCGAGCCGCTTCTGGAACTCGGGGTCGGGCTTCACGCGCACTTCCATCGCGGGCTCCGAGTACTCCAGGCGCTTGGCGAGCTTGAGGGTGCCGCCGATGTTGATCTCGAGATCGGCGCTCTTCGACTTGAACTCCTCGATGGTCGCAGCGCCCTTTTCGATCTTCACCTTGCCGCTGATCTCGCCGAGCTGAATCTTCGGCAGATCGACCGGCGTCGGGTCAGGGCCGAACTGCGCGATGGTGATGTTCGCGGTGCCGCCGTTGATGGCCAGGCCCTTGGTGATGAGGTTCAGCGTGCCCGAGGCCTGCGCGAGGTCCGGCTCGGCCGGCGTGTTCGGCGCGCCTGCGATGAACGGAATGGTCACGTCGAGGTGGCCTTCGATTTCGCCCGACAGGTCGATGCCCGACGAGGCCTTCAGGTTGCCCTTGGCGAGATCGAGGTCTTCGATGTCGACCCGCACCCGGCGCGTGCCCGTCAGCCCGGTGACGCGGCCGCTGATGCTGCCGCCCAGCAGCTTCATGTTCACCGAGAGCCCGGGCGGAAACAGCGCAGGCCCGATGGAGATCGAGTCGACCATCATCGGCACCGGCGTCGGCGTGTTCTCGTTCACCTCGGCGAGGTTCTGCAGCTTCGACATCTCGACGTTGCCCGCGCGCACCGCGAAGAAGCCGGGGCCCAGCGAGCCGATCTTCAGCGCATAGCCCTGCGCCAGCGCCTGGCCGCGCAACGCCTCGCGCATGGTGTCGTAGGGGAACGTCAGGAAGAACGTCGCGACGAGCGCGAAGATCGCGAACGCCGTGTAGCCGACGATGCGTTTCCAGAGGCTGGGCTTCTTCTCGGCCATGGTGGTCAGCTCACTTCAACTTGTAGGTGGCGACGGTCAGCCGCGCGGTGACGGTGCCGTTCTCGGGGACCGCGTTGGGCCGGGGCTCCAGGTTCAGGTACTTCACTTTCACGATGCCGGGCCCCGCCTCGATCGTGGTGAGGAAGTCGACGAGACGGTTCAGCTTGACGTCGGTGAGGGTGAGCTCGACGGCGCTCTCCACGATCTTCGAGCCTTCGAGCGGCACGTCGGCCTTGGGGTTGATCGACGGCAGCTCGATGCCCGCGGGCTTCGCCTTCTCTTCCAGGTAGCTGACCAGGCGCACGTTGGACGCCCGCAGCTGCCCCTCGAGCATGTCCTGCCTGGCCTTGGCGTCGCGGTAGCCAGAGGCCAGGGTCTGCACCTCGTCGAGCTTGACGATCTTCTCAGCCGTGCGCCGGCGGATCGCGTCGGCCTTGCTGTTGAAAGAGAAGATCACCATGAACACCACGAACACGGTCACGGCCAGGCCAGCGCCGCCCACCATGCGCTTCTCGCGCGCAGAGAGCGCCGCGAAGGAAGTCTGAATCGTCGCCTGCAGATCGGTGATGGCGCTCATCCCTGGGGCTCCGCGTCGGTCGGGCACTCGACCTGAATGTCGAGGCGGGTGGTGACCTTGGTGCCGTCTTTGCTCTTCTCGACGCGGCCCACGTTCACTTCCTTGAAGCACTTGTACGTCTTGAGCGCGCCGATGAGCTCATCCAACGACTTGGAGTTCTCCGTCTCGGAGCTCAACGAGATGCGATCGAGATCGATGACCACCTTGTCGAAGGTGACCTTCATGTCGGGGGGCACGTGCGAGGTGAGCTCGGCCAGCAACGTCGCGGCGGTGCGCGGGGGAATGCCGGCCGCCGGGCTCTCCTGACCCTTGAGCAACGACAGCGCGATGGTGAAGTCCTTCTCGCACTTGCCCAGGATGCGCTGGGTGACGTCGCAGAGCACCGCGTCGACCTGCTTCTCCCGGCGCTCCAGCACCGAGTTCCGCACGATGCCGCTGGCGATCAGCAAGACGAACAAAACCACGGCGAAGGCCGCGATCTGCCCCAGCTTGTCGGACGCGAAGTCGAAGTCGCTCTTGAAGGTGAACTCACCGCGCCGCAGGTTGAAGCGGGGCGCCTTCGCGCCAGTCGCCGTTCCACGGAGCGCCAGCGCGTAGGCTTGAGCTGCCTCTTGTTTGCCGACGCCGACGATGTCGCGCGTCTCGCTGGGCATCTCGAGCAGCTGCGTGGGCAGGTTGAGATCCGCTCCCAGCTGCGCCGAGAGGCCCCTGAGCTTCGAGGTGCCACCACACAGCAGCAGCACGCCGATGGACCGGTGATTCGATCGCGCGTTGTACGACTTGAGCGACGAGCGCAGGTCGCGCAGCACCGGCTGCAGCGCGCGCATGAAGGCGCCCGACGCGCGCTCGGCTTCGGCGCCGACCACTTCAGTGCCGACCGCGCCGTGTTCTTCCTTCCATGCCTGCGCGTCGGTGAGGCCGATCTTGAACTCGTTCGACAGCGCCTTGGTGAGCGACCAGCCGCCACCCGCGAACGTGCGCGCGAACTCGACCGCGCCGCCGGGCTTCCCGATGGCGAGGCTGCACCGTTCGTGACCGAGATCGAGCACGGCCACCGCGGCGTCACCTTCGACGGTGGTGCTGGGCAGGGTGGCGATCAGGTTTTGATAGACGAGGCCCGCGTGCGTGACGATGCGCGGGTCGAGCTTCGCTTCTTTCAGCGCGTAGAGAATGGGCTTGAGCTCGGTCTTGCGCGCGACGCCCACGAGCAACTGCGCGCCCTTGTCGTCGGACGTGCCGACCTGGTGGTCGTAGATCGCGTCGTCGAGATCGTAGGGGAGCTGGCTCTCGACCTCGAAAGCGAGCGTCGACTCGATCTTCTTGGGGTCGGTGAAGGGCAACGCGATGGGGTGCGTGGCCAGCGTGGTGCCGGGCAACGAGATGACGACCGAGTCGACCAGCGCGGCGCCTTGCTCGACGAGCAGGGGCAACGCGGCCTTGAGCCGGTCGAGACGTTCACCATCGGGTGGAACGGGGGCGGTGAAGTAACTCTTCACGGTCGCCCCGCGATAGGTCGTCTCGACGATGACGCCCTTGAGCGTGTGGCTGCCTAAGTCGAGCCCGAGTACGCGAGCCATGGGTTATTCCTCTCTCCAATAAACGAGACGACCGAGCGTGTCGTCCAGCCGCACCACCGCAGTGATGGTGCGCGTGACGTCACCCGCGCTGCCGGTCACGCGGACCCGGTACGTGGTGCTCTTGTCGCCGATGAAACGGTTGCCCTGCACGTTGTTCTGAATGGCCGCGTTCACCGGAATGCCGGCCGCGGCGACGATCATCACGAAGTCGTTCACGCTCATGCCGAACAACGCGAAGACCCGCGCTGCGCGGATCTTCTTGATGAGCGTGTCCATGAAGATGGGGTCGGCCATGCGCGGGTCGGGGCGCAGCGGGTCGGCCACCGAGCGAATCGCGACCTCGAGCAGGATCGGATCGTCGGTGTTGATGTTCAGGCGCGAGTTCACGTTCGGGTAGACGGTGAGCTTGTCCTTGAAGGCCGCCATGAAGCGGTCGTTCACGCCGTGCACCATGAAGAGCTCGTCGAGGCTGTCGAAGCGGGCGTTCTTCGCGCGGTACGAAGGGTCGTACTTCACGTAGCCGCCGTTCTCGTCAGAGAAGCCCTTCAAGAACGGGTCACCCGCGCCCGACAGGTTCAAGGTCGAGCCGGTCTCGTCTTCGTCGACCCAGTCGCGGAAATTGGTGATCACCTCGACCGGGGTCAGCTTCACGCGGTTCGAGTCTTCCTTCTCGAAGAGGAACTCGTACTTCTTGTCGCCGATGGTGGCGATGAGCTCGATCAACATCGCCATCGAGGTGCCCTGGGGCGCGTCGAGCTGGTTCAAGTTGATGCGCTGCTCTTCGTCGGTGATCACCGTGTCGAAGCAGCCGGTGAAGCTGCCGAAGCGGCGGTTGGCCTGGGCTTTTCCCAGCTCGGGCATCTCCTCGTCGAAGTCGAACTTCTTGCTCAGCGACGAGGTCTTCAGGGGCGCGTCCTTCTCGTCGTACTCGGGCACCATCTGCGCGAGCATGTGGCAGTCGACCTTCGCCATCTTCCACAGCTGAATCGACATGCTCCCGCCGCCGGCAGCCGGCGCTCCTCCTGGAGGAGCACCCGGAGCACCGGGAGCACCGGGCGGAGGTTGAGGAGGAAGCCCGAGCATCTCCGAGATGCCGGGCGGAAGGTTGCCCAACATGCCCTTGAGCATTCCCCCGAGGTTCGGGATCTGGATCGCGTCGAGCTGCTTCTGGAAGCGCAGCACCAGCCGCGAGATCGCGATGCCCGACTTCGCCATGTAGTGCGCGCGAAGCTCATCGCGCTGGTTGGTGGGCATCGCCGTGTTGGCGCTGGTGGCCAACGAGGTCCGCTACAACTCGGTGGTCGAGCTGCGCCTGGCCACCAACCAGCGTGACGAGCTGCGCGCGCACT
>JBKJSE010000269.1:0-6656 GCA_046595925.1 Archangium sp.
GGCGCTCTACGAGTTCGGCAAGGTGATCCAGGACTACGCCAAGACGAAGTCGGCGCCGGTCTCGTACCTGCGCAGCTCGGACTGCTTCAAGCAGCTCAAGATGACCGACGAAGCGCGGCTGGCCCTCGAGGAGCTGGTGAAGAGCCACCCCAAGAGCGACGCGGCCAAGACGGCGAAGACGCGCCTGGCTGAGCTGCGGAAGAAGAAGTGAAGGCGCTGACGCTCGTGCTGGCGATGCTCGCGTTGCCTTCGTTCGCCGGGGGCAAACAGCTCACGCTCATTTTCCAGGGAGACAACGGGGGCGAAGTCGCCCCCTGTGGTTGACGCGCCAACCCCACTGGCGGTCTGGCCAGGCGCAAGACGGTGTTGGACAAGTTGGCCCCGGCAAACGTGCTGGTGCTCGACTCGGGTAATGCCTTGTTCGCGAACGCGGGCGTGGCCACCGAGCCTGAGAAGGCGCGCGCCAAGTTCATCCTCGGCGTGATGGAGCAGCTGGGCACCAGGGTGATGGCGGTCGGGCAACGCGATCTGTCGGCGGGCCTGCCCTTCCTGCTCGAGCTGGCGAAGACCTCGAAGGTCAAGATGCTCTCGGCCAACCTGCAGCGCGACGGCAAGCCCGTCTTCGACGCAGGCGTGGTGATCACCGCAGGCGGGGTGAAGGTGGGCCTCATCGGTCTGACCGCGGTGGGCGCGGTCGCTCCCGACAAGAACGTGATGTCGGCGGCGACGCTCGACGCAGCGCGCGCGGCGCTCAAGGCGCTCGGCCCGCGTGACGTCACCATCGTGCTGGCGGCCACCACGTACGCCGACGGTATGCAGCTCTCCACCGAGCTGAAAAACGACGTCGACTTCGTCATCCAGTCCGGTGAGTTCCGGGGCACGCAGCCTGCGCAGCGTATGGACGAGACCTCAGCGCTGCTCTTCGCTTCCGCGCAGAAGGGCCAGGCGCTCGCCAAGGTGCAGTTGATGCTGGGCAGCGGGAAAGGACCTTTCTTCGACGTGACCGTGGCCGAGCGTGATCAACAGCAGCTCGAGTTCCTGGCCACGCAGGTCAAGACGCTCGAAGACCGCCTCGCCTCGGTGAAGGACAAGTCAGCGACTGGCGATCTCAAGAAGACGCTCGCCGACTTGAAGAAGCGCCAGAAAGAAGTGAGCGCGGGCATCGCCAGGAAGGTGGGGCCCAACGCGCGCACCGTGAAGCTCGACTGGGTGATGCTCGGGCCGCAGGTCGACGACGATCCGGCGATCAAAGCCGAGGTGCTCAAGTTCGAGCCGAGCTACTCGGGCTCTCACTGACTTCTCATGGACGGAAGCGACATCGAGGCGCTCTACCGCGCTGTCTTCGCTGCACCTGCTGACGACGGGCCGAGGCTCGTGTTGGCGGACGCGCTCCAGGAGCAGGGCGATCCACGCGGGGAATTCATCTCGCTGCAGCTCCAGACGCCGCGTTCGCAGCGCAGCGATCGCCGCATGCAGAAGCTGCTCGAGCGGCATCGCAGCCAGTTCCTCCGGCGTCTTCAGTCGGCCGTGATGCCCGACGGCAACCAGCGTTGGGAGCGCGGCTTTCTCACCGAGGCCTCGGTGGTGCTGCACGGCGATCTCGTCGACGCGCCTGACTGGGCCACGCTGCGCAAGTTGGAGGTGCTCTTCGCGGGTACGCCGCCCGTCGAGCTCGCTTCACCGCACTTCCGCTCCCTCAAAGAGATCTCCCTGGCGCCCCTCGAGGCGGTGCCCGTGCTCTTCGCGGCCGAGCGCGCGCTGGGCCTCGAGGCGGTGGCGCTGCAGGGCCCGCCGGATCTCGAGAGCTGGCCTGCGGCTGAGGTGGAGCTCATCAGCCACGCTCGCTCGCTGCCTTCGTTGACCCGGCTCACGCTGCTTTGTCAGACGCCGACCTTTGCCAGCGCCGACTGGGTGTGGCGCATGCCGGTGCTGGAGCGGATCAAGTCACTCGAGTTCCTCGGCTCGTTTCGCGGCGTGCCGCTGGAGTCGATGGTGTCGCGCGTTCGGAACGCCGAGCTCGCACCAGCGAGTCTCATCTTTCACGCGTCGAGCATGAAGGTGCGCGTCAAGCGCGAGGACAGGTTCCGCTCGTTGATGGTGGAGCTCGAGGCGCTCTCGGGGGTGGTGGGGCTCGACGCGATGCTCAGGTCGCTTGCCCCCGACGCCTTCGACGAGGTGTTGATCACCTCGGTGCTGCCGCTCGATTCGAACCACGTCGCGATGCTCAAGCGCGCGTTGAAGCGGCTCGAGCTTCGCAACGTTTCACTCCCGCTGGCCCATCACGGCCGCATGAAGTGACAGGTGTACCCGTTGGGGTGCTTCTGCAGGTAATCCTGGTGGTAGTCCTCGGCGGGGTACCACTGCGTGGCCTCGACGATCTCGGTGACGACGGGCTTGTTCCAGGTGCCGGCCTTGTCGACCCGCGCCTTCACGGCTTCGGCGGCGGTCTTCTGCCCCGGGTTCGTGAAGAAGATCGCCGAGCGGTACTGCGTGCCGACGTCGTTGCCCTGGCGGTTGAGCGTGGTGGGGTCGTGCATCTTGAAGAACCACTTCTCGAGCAGGTCTTCGAACTTCAGCTTCTTCGGGTCGTAGACGACCTTGACCGATTCGGCGTGGCCCGACTTGCTGTCGTGGGTGTCGTCGTACTTCGGGTTCTTGAGCCAGCCGCCGGTGTAGCCAGCCTCGGTGGCGGTGACGCCGGGGATCTTCCGGATCAGATCTTCCATGCCCCAGAAGCAGCCACCGGCCAGGTAGACGGTCTCTTCACCAGCGGCGACGTTCGCCACGCCTTCCTGCTTCGCGAGCGGGAAGAGCGAGGAGAACTTGCCGTAGCCTTCCGCTTCCAAACGCACGGCGGGCACGAAGCGAAGCGAGGCCGAGTTGATGCAGTACCGCAGGCCACCCTTGTCGCTCGGGCCGTCGTCGAACAGGTGGCCCAGGTGCGAGTCGGCGGTCTTCGAGCGCACCTCGATGCGCGTCATGCCGAAGGTGACGTCTTTCTTCTCGGCGACGTTGGCCTCGAGCGGCTTGGTGAAGCTCGGCCAACCCGTGCCCGAGTCGAACTTGTCTTTGCTGGAGAACAGCGGCTCACCGGAGACGACGTCGACGTAGATGCCGTCATCGTGGTTGTTCCAGTACGCGTTCTTGAACGGCGGCTCGGTGCCGCACTCCTGGGTGACGTGGAACTGCTCCGCGGAGAGCTTCTTCTTGAGCTCATCGGTCGGGGGCTTCTGAGACTTCACGGGATTGCTCTCCTTGGACTTCGGTGGCGTCTGCGCCCAGGCCGTAAAGGCGAAGGCGAGGACCGCGGTGAGGAAGGCGATTGCGAGGTGCCATCTGGTCATGCGGACCATACGAATGGCGGCCTGCCGAGGTTTCCGCCACCTGATTCTCCGTGAAAGAATCCTGCCTGTTCTCAGGGGCTTGGGTCGACGAAGTACCCATGCAGCGCGGCGCGGGCCCTCGCGCGGCCGAGGTTCCAGGTCAGCAGCGATTCGGATTGTCCCAGCTGTTCGTTCCGGCGCTCCAACGTGGGGTCTCGGGGGTTCAGGTTCAGCGCGACGAAGGAGGGCACCACGTCCGCCGACAGGGTGGTGAGGTACTCGAAGTCGAGCGTGGGGCGCGCCACGTTTCGCTCGGCGATGTAGCGCTCGGGTGAGAGCACGGCGAGGCCCAGCAGCGTGGTGGTGAACAGGCCGATCGCACCGCCGACGAAGGACTGCTGGAGCGTCCACAGGGTGAGCGCACGCCAGGCGAGCACCGCGCCGACCAGCAACAGTCCCGCGTAGGCGAGCAGGCGCAGCACGGTCAGGCCGTAGATCGATTCGTAGCGCCACAGCCGTGCCGCACCGGAGATCATCATCGGCATGGTGGCCAGGACGAGCGCGGTGGAGAGCGTGGTGAAAGTCAGCTGCGCCTTCTTCGATTCGAGCTGCGTGCGCGCGGGCAGGGCCATCAACAACATCAAGATGCCGATGGCGGCAAAGAGCAGCTGAAAGAAGCCTTCGTGCGCGGCGTCGGCGTACGTCACGCCTTCGGGCAGTGCACACGCCGCGGGGGCCAGTGCGCACGGGGTGGAGGTGAGGCCGTAGAAGAACAGCAGTGCGGTGAGCGTGCCCAGCAGCGCGAAGCTCTCGAAGGCGCGCAGCGGGCGGCCCGGCACGCTGACGGCCACGTCGTCCTTCCGGCGAGAGGCCAGCGCGAGCACGCCGGTGAGCACCATTCCCGCGGTGAGCGTGACGAGCGTGCCCCGCATGAAGCCGCCGAGCGGAATGCCGAAGATCAACTGTTCGATGGCGTCGAGCCGCGCGCGGAAGACCACGTCACCCGACGAGAGCAGCAGCGTGAGCACGCCCACCGGGGGGAGCACGATGACCATCAGCCGCAACAACCCCGGGCCGTACTTGGCGACGGTGCCGGCGACGTTGGTGTCCTCCAACTGGCGGCTGGCGACGACCGCGCCTGCGTAGAGCGATTGGCCGGCGGTCTTGAAGGGCGCGCCGAAGAGCTGACCGGTGCGCAGGGCGGACAGCTTGCGTTCACCGTTCCACCCTTGAATCGCGAGCGCGAAGAGCAGGCCTGAAGACAGCGTGCTCATCACCGAGAGCCACGTGGCGTCGTGCAGCATGGTGGAGCCGAGCAGCAGCACAGCGGCGAGCAGCAGCCATCGATGCCCACCCGCCGATTGCCACGCTTCTTTGCCTGCGCTGAACACGATGAAGCCCGCGACGAGCAGGCCGAAGATCGCGTGGCCCAGGCCAAAGTCAGCGCCGTCGAGCAGCAGCTCGGTGGCCAGCCCCAGGCCGAGCCCGAGCAGCACCTGGCTGCGGTGGGGACGGAGGCGATCGGAGAACGAAACCCGGGCAGGCAGCGCGAGCGATGGCGTCATGGAAGGAGTCATGGCGCGGTTCCGTGTGCAATCGGTCGGCCCGTACCTGAACGGTCGCAATCGACTCTGAACGGTCGCTCGCTCTCCCTTCGGGAGAGGGTCCGGGTGAGGACCACGAGGCATCGCAGCCGCACGTGGCCAACGAACCGCTCGGCTGTTTCCAATTGCCGCAGTACGGCTCGAAATCGGTCATGTCGCCGCGGCGCGGCTCCGGTATGACCGCGCCGCGATATGGCGACCCTCGACAGTCAATTGAATGTCCGCAGTGCCGACTTCCAGGCCAACGCGACGGCGATGCAGGCGATCGTCGACGACCTGAAGGCGAAGGTGGCGAAGATTGCCGAAGGCGGCGGTGAAGAAGCGCGCAAGAAGCACACCTCGCGCGGCAAGCTGCTCCCCCGCGAGCGCGTCAACCAGCTGCTCGACCCCGGCACGCCGTTCCTCGAGTTCAGCCAGTTGGCGGCTTTCGGAATGTACAAGGACGACGCACCGGGCGCGGGGTTGATCACCGGCATCGGCCGCGTGTCGGGCCGCGAGTGCGTCATCGTCTGCAACGACGCCACGGTGAAGGGCGGCACGTACTACCCGATGACCGTCAAGAAGCACCTGCGCGCTCAAGAGATCGCCAAGGAGAACCGGCTCCCCTGCATCTACCTGGTCGACTCCGGCGGCGCGAACCTGCCGATGCAAGATGACGTGTTCCCCGACAAGGAGCACTTCGGGCGCATCTTCTTCAACCAGGCGAACCTCTCGGCCGAAGGCATTCCGCAGATCGCCGTGGTGATGGGCAGCTGCACCGCCGGTGGCGCGTACGTGCCGGCGATGAGCGACGAGAGCATCATCGTGAAGAACCAGGGCACCATCTTCCTGGGCGGGCCTCCGCTGGTGAAGGCGGCGACCGGTGAAGTGGTGACGGCAGAAGACTTAGGCGGCGGTGACGTGCACACGCGGTTGTCAGGCGTGGTCGATCACCTCGCGCAGAACGATCTCCACGCGCTGGCCATCGCGCGCCGCACGGTGAGCACGTTCAACGTGGCCAAGCAGCCGAACATCCCGCTGCGTGAGCCGCGGCCCCCGAAGTACGCCGCGGAAGAGCTGTACGGCATCGTGCCGACCGACACCAAGAAGCCCTACGACGTGCGGGAGATCATCGCGCGCATCGTCGACGGCTCCGAGCTGGACGAGTTCAAGGCGCGCTACGGCAGCACGTTGGTGACGGGCTTTTCGTACATTCACGGCATGCCGGTGGGCATCATCGCGAACAACGGCATTCTGTTCAGCGAGTCGGCGCTCAAGGGCGCGCACTTCATCGAGCTGTGCTGTCAGCGCAAGGTGCCGCTGGTGTTCCTGCAGAACATCACGGGCTTCATGGTCGGCCGGAAGTACGAGAACGAAGGCATCGCGAAGAACGGCGCGAAGATGGTGACCGCCGTCTCGACCGCGGCCGTGCCCAAGCTGACCATGATCATCGGCGGCAGCTTCGGCGCTGGAAACTACGGCATGTGCGGCCGCGCCTACGGGCCCCGCTTCTTGTGGATGTGGCCCAACGCGCGCATCAGCGTGATGGGCGGCGAGCAGGCGGCCAGCGTGCTGGCGACGGTGAAGCGCGACGGCATCGAGCTCAAAGGCGGCAAGTGGAGCGCTGAGGAAGAGGCCGCGTTCAAGAGCCCCATCCGCAGCCAGTACGAGACGCAAGGTCACCCGTATTACGCGACCGCGCGGCTGTGGGACGACGGCATCATCGACCCCGCGGACACGCGCATGACGT
>JBKJSE010000066.1:0-4443 GCA_046595925.1 Archangium sp.
AGCTCGTCGAGGTCGATCATCGCCTCGTGCTTGCCGATGGTCGCGAAGACCACCTCGGCGCCGAGCTGGAAGATCTTCGCGGTGACCTTCTCACCCACGCGCGGCAGCTGCTTGCGCGTCGGCACGCCGCCATCACGGGCGTGCTTCTCGAACATCGACTCGAACGACTCGGACTCGGTGACCTCGTCGGCCACGGAGTGCGTCGGCACCACCGGGCGCGGCGCAGCGTCGGCCTTGGGCTCGGTCTCGCCATTGGCAGAGGGGGTGACCGTTGCCCTGGTCTCCACCACCACGCCAGAGCGCTTCACCACCACCATCGGCCCCGGACGCTTCTCTTCGCGCGGCTTTCGCTCTTCGCGATCGTTGTTCTTGCGGTCTCCGCGCTCACCCGGCTTGGCAGTGGCACGGCCCGACATTACGTCCCCAAACGTGGGCAGCGGCTTCTTCTGGTCAGTCATGATTCCTCTGAAATTTCGATACTTCTTGAGCGGTTCCCCGCCGAACCGGGCGCGTCCTATCGGATCAACGGGCTCGAAACCAGCCCTCAGGTACCCCGGAACCGCTCCATCAGCCGCTCCAGGTGCGCCTGATCGACCGGGTCGAAGGCCGCCGGACGGGCAGAGTCGATGTCGAAGACCGCGATCAGGGCTCCCTGACGGTTGAAAACGGGCACCACGATTTCCGAGGCAGAGCGGGAATCACAGGTGATGTGGCCCGGGAAAGCGTGCACGTCGGGGACGAGCTGGGACTGGCCGGTGGACGCCGCGGTGCCGCAAACCCCTTTACCGAAGGGGATTTCGAGGCAGCCCAGGGTGCCCTGGTAGGGTCCGACCCGAAGGAGCTTCCCCGGGGTCACCACCCGGTAGAAGCCCGTCCACAGGTGGTTGAAGGCGTGGTGCACCAGGCAACTGATGGTCGACATCGCGCAGATGTCGTCGGTGATGCCTTCGAGGATCGCGTCGATTTGTTGGGTCAGCTGGCGCCAGGCTTCGGCCTTGGGGAGCGCGCTGAGGTCTTGCGTTGTTTCGGCCATGGTTGTGTCTGCCCTCTCCCCAACCCTCCCCCCCGCGGGGAGAGGGAGTTCAGGGGATCAATTTGACGGCATCCCCGTCGGTCGTGAGCTGGGTCTTCGCTCCGTCGTCTTTGAGCCCTTCGCCGATCGCCACCGTGTGCACTCGCGACTGGTTCGCGCCGTTGAAGGTGCCCTGCACGCTCACCACCAGGTGACCTCGCCCCGCAGCGCGCGTGAAGCCGACCTGCAGCACTCGCACTTCACCGGACTTCACTGCTGCGCCCGAGACGGCTTCAGCAGGCGTGGTGACGGTCACTCCCTCGATGCCTGAGACGATGACGCCCACGTTCTCGCCCGGACCATCGAAGCGCAGCCGCAGCACCGCCGCGTTGGGACCCACTTCAGCCTCGAGCGAGGTCGGCGCGCCCGGCTTGATGGTGACCTGCTGCGGTTCGGCCACCTTCTTCGGCGTGGAACAGGACAGGAAAAGCAGCGTCGAGAAGAGAAGAGTTTTCATGGGCTCGTGATCGAAATGGACACGTTGTAGTTGCCGCTCACCTGCCCGTAGCCCTGCAGCGCGACCACGTAGATCGCGCCTGCGGTGGTCGGGAAGCTGATGGTCTCGAAGCCAGTGGTCGTGTCATCGGCCCAGCCGGCATACACGCCGCGCCGGAAGGCGGCGATCCACACGTCTTGCGTGGAATTGGAGCGGACGATGACGGTGCGGCCCGTGCCGGTGAACACGTAGTACTGGTTCTGCTGGTACGAGTTCGCTGGGAAGCCGCCGCCCAGACCGATGCTCCCGTTGAAGGGGATCGCCGCGGGCGTGAACATGCCGGTCAGGTTGCTGTCCCCTGCCCCGAAGTCAGAGGTCACCGGGCCCACCATGTACTTCGCCAGCACCGCGTTGATACCGGCGGCGTTCGCTCCGGGCTGCGCCTTGAGGCCGGTCACGAAGGACGCCAACGTGGTGAGCGCGTCGGTCGTCTTCTGCGGGCCGGTCAGCACGTCGTAGACGACGCCCAGACCCACGCCGACTTGATCGTGCGTGCCGTCAGCGGTGGTGTCGTAGAGATCGTAGAGCGCGCGCAACACCGCGTTCTCCGAGAAGCCGTTGGGCGTCGGATCGTCCGTGGGGTTGGGAATGGTCTCGGCGTCGTAGCCCCACGCGAAGAGGGTGCCGTTGCTCCAGAGGCTGTCGGTGTACATCGTCTCGGGCAACACCATCGCCGCCACGGCCGTGCCCCACGCTTCACCGAACGCGATGCGCGGATCGAGCACGTCGCCGCGACCGTGTGGCCCACCGGGGCTGTCCGAGCGCGACACGTTCTCTTCGAAGTAGTGACCCCACTCGTGAACGATCACGTGCGAGTCGAACTCGTCGATGTCTGCGCCGACCAGGCCGAGCACGTAGATCTCGTTCTCCTGCGAGTTGAAGTGCGAGGTGCTGATCTGGCCCAGCGCCGGGTTGCCGCTCTGCGGGGCGTTGTTGGGGCTCCAGTTCACCTTGAGCGTGGGGAAGTTGACTGAAGGCCGCACCGCGATGAACGCACGCGCCGCCGTGTACATCGAGTCGAGGATCGCGAACGGTGCCGCGCGCCGATTGGGCCCGAAGGTCGTGCCCGTCCACCCGCTGCCTGCGTGGAGATCGAGCGTGTTGACGCCCGCGGTGAGCGCGCCGCCGATGGCCCAGGTGACGTTCGAGGCCGTGTTGTCTTCGACCTGGATCACCGGCGTTCCAGTTCTCGCGAGCGCCTGCACCTGCAACGCGCCGGTGCCCGCGGTGAACGCGAGCGCGTACGTGCCGTCGGCTGCGGTGGTGGTGCTGGCGAGCACGGTGGTGCCTTCGACCACGCGCACCACGCCGTTGCGCACGGGTTTGGGGATGGTCTGGTTGAAGTAGAGCGTGCCGCCCGAGCCCGGCACGTAACGCGCGGGCACGAAGTCGTAGGTCACGCGGCCCGTGAGGGTGTGCGGGCCTGCCGTGCCTCCGCCCGCACCGCCACCGCTCACGCCGCCTCCGGTCCCCCCGCCTGTTCCACCGCCAGCGCCTCCGCCCGTGCCGGTTCCGCCGCACTGGGTCGAGCTCACGCAGTCGGAGAAGGTGGTGAAGCAGCTCGTCGCAGCGTCACAGGAGAACGGCGCGCCTGCCATGCAGCCGGCCGCGGTGCCTGAGGTGTTGCAAACGATTCCCGTGCCACCGCCGCCCCCTGCTCCACCGCCCGTCGTCGTGCCGCCACCGCCGGTGCCACCACCTGCTCCGCCGCCGGTGCTGGTGCCGCCGCACATGGCCGACGCCTGACACGCGGTGAGCGTCGCGAAACACGTGCTCGCCGCCGCGCAGGAGAACGCAGAGGTCGCGGTGCAGCCTGCAGCGACTCCGGTGGTGTTGCAGGAAGTGGTCGTGCTCCCGCCTCCGCCTCCGCCGGTTCCCGTTGACGTGACCTGGCAGCGTCCCAGCTGGCACATTTGCGGAGACACACAGACGTCGCAGGCATTGCCGCCCGAGCCGCAGCTGACCTGCGAGCCTCCGAGTTGGCACTGATCAGTCGAGTCGCAGCAGCCCGCGCAGTTGCTGGGCGTGCACTTCGCGGTCGGTTGGGTGACGCAGGAGCTGAGCGCGAGGACGAAAGCGACAGCGGCGAGTCGGGCGGTTGACGGCATGCACGCCTTGTCTAGCGCACTGGAGGGATGGAAATAAGACCAGCGTTCTCCCCGGTCCTCCTGAGGGTTGGCCGAAGAAATTGAGAACCCACCGGTCCCCCCGAGAGGGTTGACTGAAAGAGGAATTGAGAACCCACCGGTCCCCCCGAGCGCAGTCGAGGGGTCACTGCCCGCTCGAAGCAGAGGTACTCCCTCGACTCCGCTCGGGCCCAACTTCGCTGGCGATTTCATCCGAAGGAACACATTGGTCCTCCCTGGTAGGCCTCGACGAAGGTGGGTCTGAAAGAGGCCAGCGCCACAGCTCGAACCGAGCTTGCCCCTCGGGCCCGATCACCACGAGTCCACCAGAGAGAGGGTCGAGCTCAGTGATTTTGTTTACAAACGGCGAGTTAGCTCGGAGCCAACTCACGAAGAGTCAACAAAATCCATGAGCCGCAGGTCCTCTTCCCCGGGGCCACTTGCTCAACGCTTCGTTCAGCGCCTGAAACGAAAGCGAGCGCCGAGGGACCAGCTCATTTTCGAAACGAGCGCTCGGCGACACAAAGGCCCGCCTTCCTCAAGGCGTCTTGAACGAACTGACCTCGGCGGCGAAATTTTTTCGCGTCGCCCACCAGACGACGACGTAGACCTCGGATCCCTCGCTCGGGGGGAACCTTCCCCGACGCTTCTTCAACACGCTCTTCGGAAGACGGGCAGGGTAGGGCCTCACTTCTTCTTTTTCGCAGCAGCCGGCTTCTTCTTTTTCGCCGCCGCCGCTTTCGCCTTCT
>JBKJSE010000383.1:0-4783 GCA_046595925.1 Archangium sp.
TCCCAGCGGGGGGTCTCGGAGAGCAGCAGGAGCGGAACGAGGGCGAGGCTGATCATCATGCACATCCTGTCGAAACTTGGGGTGGCGCGGGGTAGTGTGACACGGCCTTGAGCCAGACTGAAAACCCAGAAACGAATTCAGACGAGCGCATCCGCAAGATCTACGTGAAGGACCTCAAGTTGGGCGAGGGCATCCACACGGTCTTCCGGGCAGCTCGCAAAGAGAAGCACACCAGCCGCGGCGGGAAGTCTTTCCTCGCCCTCACCCTCGTGGACCGCACGGGCGAAATCGACGGGCGCGTGTTCGACAACGTCGACGCCGCTGACGGAGCGTTCTCCGCTGACGACTACCTGCTGGTGAAGGGGAAGATCGGCCAGTTCCACGGCAAGTCGCAGGTGGTGATCGATCGCCTCGAGCGCCTCGACTCGGGCCCCATCGACGCGGCCGAGTTCGCCTTCACGCCTGCGCCGCCCGCTCCTGCCGTCGAGAAGGTCGAGAAGTCGGCCCCCGTGGCGGTGGCGCACACCCGTGAAGCGGCTGCCGAAGGCGCGCCCAAGGTGCACTTGAGCCGTCGCCTCGCCAAGCTGCTCGAGAACCCGCAGGTCGCGCAGGCGCTCGACGTGCTGGTCGCCCAGCTCGAGAAGACCATCGAGGAGCGCATTCACGCCAAGGCCGGCCTGCCCGCGCCCGTGCGCACCGAGCGTCCCCCCCGTGAGCGCAAGCCGCGGGGTCCCCGCGTGGAACACAAGCCGCGCGCCGAAGCGGAAGCGCCCGCCGCCAAGCACGAGCCCAGGCGTGATCCTTCGTTGCCTGAAGGGCTCGCGTTCAAGCCCTTCAACGCGTTGGTCAGCGACGGCGAGAAGCCTGCTGAGAGCAAGCCCGAGTCGAACAACGGCTGAGTGGCCACCCAACGTCGTCGCCCCAGGGGGCTTTGAATCATGGCGAAGCGACTGGGCGAGAAGCTCATCGAGGCGGGACTCGTCTCGGCGGAAGCAGTGGAGCAGGCCCTCAGCCACCAGAAGATCACCAGCCACCGGCTCGGTGATTGCCTGGTCGAGCTGGGGCTCATGCAGGAAGGCGCCCTGCTCCGCTTCCTCGCGGCCGAGTTCAAGACGCGCTTCGTCTCTGCCGAGAAGCTCGCCCAGGCGAAGATCGCCCCCGAGGTGCTCGAGAAGGTCCCGGTGCGCATGGCCGAGAAGCAGGACTTCCTGCCCATCGCCTTCGATGCCGAGCGCCGCATTCTCTCGATCGTGATGGCAGAGCCTCAGAACGAGGCGCTCGTGAAGGAGATCGCCATCATCACCGACATGACGGAGGTGTTCGCCTACGTCGGTATTCGCAGCGCCATTCAGGCGGCGATCAAGAAGCACTACTACGGCGATCCCACCGCCTTCGCGTCGATGCAGAGCGGCGCGTCGATGCAGCAAGACGCTCGCAAGCTGGCCGGGGCTTACGAAGGTTCCGAGCGCATCGAGCGAACCGGCGTCAGCAGCAGCGGCTCGGGCAAGACCTCGAGCCGGGTGAACCCGACGCAGCTGCGCGAAGCCCTCGGGGCGGTGCGCGGCACGGTCGGCGAGAACGACTTCGTCGAGACGCTGAACATCCTGGTCGGGCTGCTCGAGATGCCTCGCAAGGAGTTCCGCGGGCACTCCGCGCAGGTGGCGCGTCAGTCACAGCTGATCGCGCGGCGCATCGGCCTGCAGCCGCGTGACGTGGCCAACACTTCGGTCGCGGCCTACCTGCACGACCTCGGCAAGAAGCCCGACAAACACTTCACCCTGCCCCTGCTCGCCTCGTCACCCGAAGCGCGCGCTGAAGCCAAGCGGTACGCGCGCGCACCCATCAAGCTGTTCGAGACGGTGCACCTGCCCGGCGGCGTCAACGCCGTGCTCGCGCAGCTGTACGAAGCGTTCGATGGCTCGGGTGTGCCTCACGGCGCGAAGGGCGAAGACATCAGCGCTGGCGCCCGCATCATCGCGGCGGTCGACGCGTTCTTCGAGTTGACCCGCAACCCGTTCAACCTGCACGGCCGCGTGATGACGAAGGGTGAGGCCATCGCCTCGATGCGTGAGCAGGCCGGCACGTTGTTCGACCCCGTGGTGGTCGACATGCTCGACGTGTTGCAGAGCGGCGACATCCTCAAGCAGCGCGTGGAGCAGGACGGCCGACAGGTCTTCGTCGCCGACCCGGACGAAGCGGTGCGCACCGACCTGATGGACTCGCTGGCGAAGAATGGCCTGGTGGTGCAGTCGGTCATCAAGCTCGACAGCCTCATCGACGCGGTGCTGGCGAATGAGGCAGACACGCTGGTGGTCGGGCTCGGGTACGGCGTCGGCGACATCGTGGCGCTGGTTCAGTTCGTTCGGGCGCGGCCAGAGAGCGCGGCGTTGCCAGTGTTGTTGCTGGGCGACCCCACGGATCCCGCGAGCCGCGAGCGACTGGTGCAGGCGGGCGTGACCGGGTTCATTCCTCTACCGCTGGTCCCGGACGAAGCGGCGAAGACGATTCACACGGCGTACCTCGATCGCCTGGAGCACGGCGGGCTGGGTCACGTGGTGCGCGGCAGCTTCGATGAGCTCGCGTCACTCGAGCTGGCGAAGGTCTTGGGCGCCACGAGGAAGTCGGGCCGGCTGACGGTGCGAAACGGGCCGCAGGAGGGGTATCTCCAGTTCGAGCGCGGCTGCATCATCTTCGCGCTGTTCGCGGACAAGAAGGGTGATGCTGCGATTCAGCCGTTGCTCTCGTTTCCGCAGGCCGACTTCTCGTTCGATCCCGAGGCGCTGCTGACCGAGAACCCGAACGTCGAAAAGGACTTCGACATCGTGGCGCGCCAGCTGGCCGGTTAGTCGAAGAGTCCCCTCTCCCTTCGGGAGAGGGTCAGGGTGAGGGCCTAGAGATCCACCCGAATCCCAAGCAGGCGCGCCGTATTCCGAGCGCAGATCAACGCGACCTCTTCCGGATCGCGGCCATGCAGCTCAGCAACCTTCTTCGCAGTCTCGGCCACGCGGCTCGGCTCATTGGGCCACTTGCCGCGATACGGCATGGGCGACAGATATGGGCTGTCGGTCTCGACCATCAACCGATCCAACGGAGCAAACTTCACCGCTTCCTGGAGCGGCTCGGTCTTCTTGTAGGTGACGACGCCCGAGATGCTCAGGAAGAACCCGAGGTCCAGGTACTTGCGAGCCGCGACGGTATCGCCCGTGAAGCAGTGAATCATGCCGTGGCGAACGCCCTCGCTCTCGAGGATCTGCGCGCACTCTTCATGCGCATCGCGAACGTGAATCACGATGGGCTTCCCGACCTGCTTCGCGAGCTGGCACTGCAGCCTGAACATCGCGGCCTGCACGTCGCGCGGTGAGTGGTCGTAGTAGTAATCGAGGCCCGTCTCACCGACGGCCTTCACCTCAGGCAACGCGGCGAGCTTCGCGAGCGTGTCCCAATCTTCCTTCGTGGCCTGGGCCGCGTCGTGCGGATGCACGCCGATGGTCGGAGTGAGGAAGTCAGGGTGCTCCCTCGCGGCCGCCAGCGCGTGACCGAAGTCACCGGGCTTCTGGAGCAACCCCACCACGACTGCGTGCACCACGCCGGCGAGCCTGGCGCGCGCGATCACCTCACCTGCGACGGGGAAGTCTTTCGTCTCGAGGTGGCAGTGAGAATCGATCAGCTTCATGGCCTGGCTCCGTAGTCCGCGAGGAGCAGCACGAGCTCGTCTGCTGCCTCTTGATCTTGCAGCTTCAAAGACTCAACCCGTGCGCGCGCCGAGGCAGTCCCGAGGAGCAGCAACCCTTCTGCCCCATCGAGCTTCAGATCGTCACTGGCCGAAGAAGCGAGCAGCTCGGCGAGCGGGCTTTCTGCCGCGGGATCACCGAGCCTGCCCAGTGAACGCGCCGCCGTGCCGCGGGCGGCATCGTTGGCGTCGTTCAGAATTTCGAGGAGGCGCGGCAGTGCACCGGGCGCCTTCACGGCCCCGAGCAGCTCGATCGCCATCGGCCTGTCCATCGTCCACTTCCGACCTGCGCGTTTGAAGAGATGCGCGACACCGTCGGCTTCACCGAGTGCCGCGAGCGCACCGGCGAGCTGCGTCTTGTCGAAGGCAGGAACGAACCAGCTCGAGAAGGCGCGCTTGAGCGCAGGAACGGCTTCCTTGTTCCCCAACTGCGCGAGCGCGGAGGCTGCGCGGAAACGCAGGTCGGTGTCTTCGAGCGCCTCGAGCAGCACCTCGAGACCGGCGGTGTGTTCGAGCGCGACCATGCCGCGAGCGGCTTCGAACCGAACGGTGAGCGCGGGGTCCTGCAGCGCGGCCGCGAGTGCACCGCGCGTATCGGGCAGCGCGAGATCAGCAAGACGGCCAGCGGCTTCGACGCGAACGCGAGTCACCTTGTCGCGCAGGTGACGGATGAGGATGTCTTTGGCTTCGGCCGGCGCGATGACCTCTGAAGCGAGGGCGAGCCCGGCGCAGCGCACTTCGTCCTGCTTGTCAGCCAGCAACCTCACCACCGCCGGCTCGAATTCAGCGCGAAGTTCTGCCGGTGCATCGAACGCGAGCTCGCACAGCGCATCGGCCGCTTCGGCACGAATGTCAGCGCGCACTTCTCGTTCGAGCGTCATCAACGCCAGATCGCGATCGGCCCGAAGATCCCGATTCATGACAACCATGACAACCAAGAGCTCCCTCTCCCCGAGGGGGAGAGGGTTGGGGAGAGGGCAGTCAGTCCCCTCATTTGACCTCGGTACCAGGCGCCACATCACCCGGGTCGAGCAGCACGAGCTCTTTCCCGCC
>JBKJSE010000418.1:0-13247 GCA_046595925.1 Archangium sp.
CAGACCCACCGTTCGCATCGAGCGCAGTCGAGATGCCACCTCTGCGCCGCGCGGCAGGTGACCCCTCGACTTCGCTCGGGGGGAACGGTGCTGTTCCTTAGGAGCGCAGTCGAGGGATTGCCTCCGCTTCGCGCTGCAGGTGACCCCTCGACTCCGCTCGGGGGGACCGGTGGCTGCCCTATTTCAACACCCTCTTTCGGGAAAGGGTCAGGGTGAGGGCAAAGCACCACGAGCTTCGAGAGCTCGAAACAGCGCAGGAAAATGAGCGCGAGAAGCCGGGTGCCGTGCCAGATCTCGAGCCTGCTTCGGACTGAACACGCTCACCAACTCGAGCAGCGGCTTCTCCATCGCGCGGTCGTCATTCGCGAGCACATCGAGCGCAAGGACCTCTGGCTGCGGAAGACCCCGAGCAAACTTCGCCAGAGCCCCCGGCTCGCTGGCGAGCACGCGAACCAAAGTCCGCGAAAGCAACATCAAGGCATCCCGACTCGCGAGCAGCGACTGTGCATCCCCGCCCGCCGCAACGACCTGCACCTGACGGCAAAGAGCCTTCGCCTGCGAAGCGGAAAGCGGAAGCTCATACCGGGCGATCGACTCGAGAGCGGTCTCCACATCGCCCGCCTTGATCGCATCGCCGAGGAGCGCACGAGCAACGCGCTGACCGCCCTGCGCACCGAGGTTCTCCCGCGAAAGAAAGAAGAGCGTCGCGCCGACGTTCGCCCGCGAAGCGTCATCGCTGCAGGGCAACTTCTTCTCGAGCTCAGTGAACGCCGCCTGAAGCCCCGCTCTGCGAGCCGCAGGGGACAACGAACCGATCGCAGCCTTGAGCCTGAACAACTGAACCTGATCCGGCTTCGCGCTGACGCTGGTGACGAGGCTCGAGATCAAGCGCAGATCGGCGGGAGTGAGCGCCGCAGCACGAGGTGCCCAGGCCCTGGCCGCAGGGGCGGGCGTCGAAGCGGGAGCAGCGTGGAGAGGAGCAGCACGAGGTGCCGCGATTGGCGTGGTGTTGACTCGACGGGGCATACCCAGAAGACAGGCCCACTCGTCACAGCGCGCAGAGAAATTTCAGCCGCTCGAGCTCTCGGCCGAACCGAGCGCAGAAAGCCCGAGATCCAATCGGGAAATCCCAGCGAGCGCGCTGTCGACCTGGGACGAAGACCAGTGCGCCGTCTGGGCGAGCATCGAGCGAACATTCTCGAGCACGATCGTCCGAGCGCCCTGAATCCAGCGGCGAACGGTGGCTCCATTGACGTTGAACATGCGGGCGAGCTGCTCGGTCGAGAGCGACTGAAACACATGGAGCCGCAGCACCATCTTCTCGCGGCGAGGCAGGCGTCGAAGCGCTTCCCGAAGCGCAGCCCGCAGCTCGGTCTGTCGGCTCTTCTCCAACAAGGCCAGCTCAGGGTTCGACGGACTGGTGAGCTGATCGACGGCGTCCTTCCACTCTTGATCGTCGAGTGAGATCGCGGCGTCGCGGGGCAGGGCGTTGAGCGCGATTCGCGTCGCGATGCTGCGAAGCCAGGCGCTCAAGGGCCCGCGCCCTCGCCACGAGCCGAGCCGCTTGATCCCATCGCCGACCAGCAGCCGCTCCCGAATCGACTGTGCGAGCTCGCCGGGCTCCAGGTGCGAGTACTGGCGGCACACCCGGGTCGCAGCAGGGCGCACGTAGCGCGCGTCGAACGTCTCGAGGGCAACGCGCTGGCCTGCCGCACAGGCAGCCAGAAGGAGCAGCTCGGCAAGCTGCACCTCACGCAACGCATCGGCCGTGCAGGGCGAGGGGAGAACCCCGCGCAGCAGACTCTGCGGATCCACCACGCCCAGCGAGGCCGCTTCCACGAGCGCCGACGACACGCACTCGACGAGGCCGGGCTCAGGGGCGAGCCCGAGTTCACGAAGGAGAAAGTCAGCGTTCTTCACGACGGTGTCATCTTAGGGCGCGTCCGCATCGAGCGGTGACTGTTCCCGCATGCAGTCGCGCCATTCAGCTCTTTGCCGACGCGTGGGAGGCGCGAAAAACGTTCGAGCCCGAATCGATTCATCTAGCCTCGTGCCGTGATCGCTCGCTCAGCTGGGTCGTGGGGACGGCAGTTGGTGTTCGCAGCCGTCATGGTGCCGTACTTCGCATGGGCGCAAGACGCGGGGGTGGTGGCCTCGATCGAGAGACCGCCGCAGCCTGTCGTCGTCGAGCCGCAACCGGCTCCGAAGCCTGCAGTCGTCGCCTATCCGCTCAGGCTGCTGGCCAACCCCGCCACGCACTCGTTCCACTTCGAGCTCCACGACCTGATGACGATCCAGGCGTCCGGCGACGTCGCGACGAAGATCCGCGCTGCGTACGGCACCACGCCCCCGGGGCAGGTCGTCACGCTGGTCCTCGACGGCATCGCGCTGAACTCGCTCCCGTACGAGTTCACTCAAGACGCGGGCGCAAGTGAACTCATGGTGACCTTCTCGCTCTCGCGCGACTCGACGAACGACGCGAACCGCCGCGCGTGGAACGACCTGCTCGCCAAGCAGCTCGACTACGAGATCAAACCGGCGGTCTACCTGAAGGTCGGCGGCGACATTCCCCAGCGCGTCGACTCAGGCGCAGAGCAGGTGGGCTTCTCGATCAACGGCGTGCTGTTCATTCGCTCCGTCGCGTTCTGCTCGATGATCCTGATGATGCTGTTGTTCGGCCTGCTGGTGCTCAGCGACATGCTCCGCGACGCGGACACCACGTTCTATTCACTGGGCAAGAGCCAGATGGCCTTCTGGGGCGTGCTCGTCTTCGTGAGCGTGGTGGCGGTGCTCCTCGTGACCGGAACGCTCGAGCGCATACCGACGCAGACGCTCGGACTGCTGGGCATCAGCGGGGTCACCGGCCTGGGCGCGATCATCATCGGCGGCGCAGGCTCAGGCAGCGGCATCCGCAAGCTCCGCCTCGAGTTCGTCGCGCTCAAGGCGACGAAGAATCGGACCGATCTCGAGAACGCCCGCCTCAAGGAAATCAAGGCGCTGCTCACGCCGCGAAATTTTGTCAGGGACATCTGCGACGACGGCAACGGGGCCAGCTTCCACCGCGTGCAGGTGGTGTTGTGGACGCTCTTGCTCGGCGGCGTCTTTCTCAACTCCGTGGCGCAGGTGCTCTCGATGCCTGAGTTCCCGGAGTCACTGCTGCTCCTGATGGGCATCAGCAACGCCACCTATCTGGGCTTCAAGATCCCCGAGAAGATCGCCAAGCCATGAAAGCGCGTCGCTCCGCTACTCAGGGAAGCGGAGCACCCGGTACGGCCGGCTGACGCAGTCGATGTCGCCCATGCGCTGAACGGTCGGCGGCGCCCAGCAGGTATGCAGGATCAGATCGTTCTCGTCGACCTGACCCACCGGCTCGCGATCCTCGAACAAGATCGCCACGTGCCGTGACGCGGGGAAGTGCACGAGGTCGCCAGCGCGCGGCGCCTTGCCCGCCTTGAGCAGCGGCGCCTGACGATCGATCTCGTACGACGAGGTGTACGTCGCCTTCTTTCCGCTCCGCCGCCGCGCGTAGATGATCAGATCAGCGCAGTCCGAGCCGATCAACAGATCACTCTGATTCCTTCCATCCGGCCCCGCGCTGCCGAAGATGTACGGCGTGTTCAGCAGCTCGCTCGCGTAGCCAATCAACGAGTCATCGCGCCGCAGCGTCACGCGGAACACGTCAGGGGTCAGGCCGCCGTACTTCGTGCTGGTCATGCCCGGCGTGGTCAACGTGACGCCGTCTTTCGAGATCACCTCGACCCGGAACGCCATCGTGCCCACGCCCGGTAATTGCGGAACGGTGGCCAGCTTGGTCGGCGTGATGTCGGCCGCGCAGGTCAGCTTGCCGTCACAAGCGGGCAGGGCGGTCTCCGCGTACGTCACCGGCTCGAAGTGAAACGAAGGCGTGGTGTTGTCGATCGCCCCGATGGTCGGCTCGACCTTGAACCAGTGCACCTCCTTCGCCTCGGCCCCGCGCAGAATCGCGTGCAGCATCACCGGCTGACCCTGCTTCGCGTAAACCCACTCACGCTTCGGCTTCGCGTCACCTACCGCGCCCTGCAGCTCGAGGGTGGGCTTCGCGGCGAGCAGCATCGTCAGCAGGACCAGAGACATGGGAGTCAGACATTGCCGCAGGTCGTGGCGTTCCGTCACCCGCTCAGCGCGCGCTCGATGCGGTGTTTGGCGACCTTGGTCTTCGGCACGTTCGACTCGAACCAGCTCCGCACGTCTTCGTCGAGCCCGATGCCGTGCATGTAGTTGTAGATGGCCTTCTTCAACGCCACCCCGAGCTCGTCGTGATCCACGCCCGTCGGGTCGATGAAGCCGATGTCGTTCTTCGCGAACGAGACCTTCGGCATCGGCGCGAGCGTCACTCCGAACTCTTCCGGGTTGCGGCCGACCGGCGAGTGCACCGTGCAGGCGAAGCGGTGAAAGAAGCCCGACTGAATGCACCCGGCCGCGAACAGCTGCCGCACGTATTCGAGCGCATCCACCGTGTCCTGCACGGTCTGGGTCGGGAAGCCGTACATCAGGTACGCGTGCACCAGGATCCCCGCGTCCGTGAACGCGCGGGTGACGCGGGCCACTTGATCGACCGACACGCCCTTCTTCATCAAGGTCAGCAGGCGATCGGAGGCGACCTCGAGGCCGCCGGAGATCGCGATGCAGCCGCTCTCCGCCAGCTCCTTGCAGAGCGCCGGCGTGAAGGACTTCTCGAAGCGAATGTTGCCCCACCAGGTCACCGGTACCTGACGCCGCTTGAGCTCTGCCGCCAACGCCTTGAGCGACTTCGGCGGCGCGGCCTCATCGACGAAGTGGAAGCCGGTCTGCCCGGTCTCCTTCACGATGGTCTCGATGCGATCCACCAGCGTCGTCGCCGTCGCCGCGTCGTAGCGCGAGATGTAGTCGAGCGAGACGTCACAGAAGCTGCACTTCTTCCAGTAGCAGCCGTGCGCGACCGTCAGCTTGTTCCAACGCCCGTCCGACCAGAGCCGGTGCATCGGGTTGAGCATGTCGAGCAACGAGAGGTAGCGGTTGAGCGGCAGCCCGTCCCACGTCGGCGTTCCCACCTCGCCGAACGGCACGTCGGGCTCGGCGAAGTTCGTGTAGCGCACGGCGCCGAGCTGGCGGCTGAAGGTGCGCACCAGTTTTTCAGCGGGGCGCTTGCCTTCGAGGTGTTCCAGCAGCGCGAGCAAGGGGCGCTCACCGGCGTCGAGCGTGATGAAGTCGAAGTAGTCGAAGACGCGCGGCTCGGTGAGCTCACGCAGTTCGGTGTTCACGAAGCCGCCACCGAGCGCGGTCACGATGGTCGGATCGTGCGCCTTGATCGTCTGCGCGATCCGGAACGCGGCGTAGACCGCCCCGGGGAAGGGCACTGAGAGCAGCACCACCTTCGGGGCGTGGCGCTTGAGCGCCTCGAGCGTGAGCTCACGAAGCGTGAGGTCGACCAGGTTGAGCGGCGCGGCCAACGCCTCAGCGAGCGGCTCGAAGGTGGCCTGGCTCTGCGAGAGCGACTCGGCGTAGCGAACGAACTCGAAGCGGGGATCGACCGCGTCTCGCAGCACGTCGGCGAGATCGTTCAGGTACAGCGTGGCCAGGTGCCGGGCGCGATCGTGCGTGCCCAGGGCTCCGAAGGCCCAGGCCATCGGGTCGCCCCCGTCGGTGTCCACGTACGCGTCGAGTGACTGGAACCGCGGGCCTTCGGGCAGGAACTCGCGGCTGCAGATGCGGTGCATCAACGTCGCGTCGCGGCCCTGGAGGAAGGCGATCGTCGGGGCGATCGTCGCTCGGTAGCGATCGAACTGATCGTGGAAGCGTCGGACTCGCAGCGTTTCGTGGCCCAGCTTGATGGTCTCGCGGACCGACTGGAGTCCTTCGGGCGTGAGCAGCCGGAGGATCAGCGCCAGCGCGAGGTCTTCTTGAACGGCGTCAACGCCCTGCTGCCGCAGAAACCCCGTCAGGTAGGCGGTCGACGGGTAGGGCGTGTTGAGCTGCGTCATCGGGGGGATGACGGAGAGGACTCTCATGACAGCGGAGAGTTAACACGGCCCCTCACCCCAGCCCTCTCCTGCGCGTCGCCAGGAGACAGAGGCACTGCAAAAAAGTACGGGTCCATGGCCAAAGGGGGAAAGCCACGGACCCGTTCGAGGACAGCACAATGCCAGCCTCTGTTGATTTTTGAATTCGCCGCTCAGAGCCCCATCGGGCGTCCCATGGGCTGCGTTACTTCGTCAGTGAAAGTCTCAGAGAGTCGCGCGTGCACCAGCGAGAGCGAGATCGGAGTCGTCAGCTCGGGTTCACGCACCGGCTCGTACCGAGCGCCACTCGCGAGCGCCGCCAGCGTGCTCGGCGCTGCGATGCCCGTCGCCGGGAGGCCGATATGCGCCTGCAGCCGCTTGACCGCCGCTTCCGTGCGCGGCCCGTACACCCCAGGCCCCGACTTGAGATCGTTGAGCGACATGAACTTCGCCGTCACCAGCTTCTGCTGAAGCTGCGTCACCGCCGCGCCCGTCATCCCTCGCTGGAGCAGCTGCGCCTGTCCCGAGCCCAGTCGAGGGGCCGTGACCGACTTCCGCTCGAACCCGTCGACCTGCTTCTTCAACGCAGGGGCCGAAGGGCGAGGCGAATGATGAGCCTGCGCTTGTGCAGGGGCGGCCGTTCGAGGTGCGAGGCGAACCGAGGTCATCTGACAGGACCTCTATCCAATAGGCGGGCCAACCCTTCCAGCCGTAGAACGGCAGAGCGATCAACCACTTACGAGCCAGACCGATTGACACGATGCGCCCGGATGCTCCACTTTCGTGGAAATGCTGAGCGGTTCTGAAGACTTGGCGCACTCGTCCGAAAATCAGACGCCCGCGCCCCGAAGTCTCAGGTCAACAGCTCGAGGATCTCTTTGGCGATCAGCGAGTCTTTGCGGACGTAGCCGTCAGCGCCGGCCGCCTTGGTGATCCGCTGCAGCTCGACCTCTTCTTCGGCAGAGCACAGCACCACCTGAATGCCCGCGAACAACGAGTTGCCCTTGATGAAGCGGCAGAACTCCTCGCCGTTGACGCCGGGCATGTGCACGTCGAGCAGCACCAGATCGGGCCGCGTCTTCTTCTTCAAGATGATCTTCGTGGCCGCGTCGGCCGAGAGGGCGGACATCACCTCGTGGCCCTGCGCGGTCAGCTCGGCGTTCAACAGGCGGGCGGTGGCTTCGCTGTCGTCGACCACGAGCACTTTTCGCTTCACCGGCCCCGTGTGGGAGGCGAGCGCCAGGCGAATGGTCTCGACGGCCTGCTCGAGGCCGCTCGACTTGGTGATGTACCCGTCGGCGCCGACGGCCTGGGCCTTCGCGGTCAGCTCTTCCTCGGAGATGTCGGAATAGAGGTACAGCTTGGCCTTGATCTGCCGCTGAACCTTGAGGAACTCCACGACGTCATCCCCGTACATCTCGGGCATGTTCACGTCGACCAGCACCAGATCATAGATGTGTGCATCGAGCTGGCGGCCCAGTTCGGCGAGGTCAGACGCCGAGTCAGCCGCCAAACCCACCCCCACCAGGGCCTGGGTAATCAGCTGCACCATCATGGGGCTGTCGTCGATGACGAGCACTCGCGCGGCCATTGCGATCACTTCTATCAGACTTTTCCCCACGGTCTGTGAGCGCATTTCGCTACGCTGTGTCCTTCGCCTTGGAACCTTCTCTGCTTCAACGTGCTCTTGCCGCTGCTCCCGATCGTGCTTCGGCGACGATCGCGCGCCCCGATGAAGAGTTTTTTGTCTTCCGTTGTGGAGACCTCACGCTCGGAGTTCGCTCGGAACACGTGCGCGAAGTCACGCGCATGGGGCTGCTCACGCCGCTGCCGCGTTCACCCTCTTTTCTCCTCGGCGTGGTCGGCCATCGAGGCGAAGTGCTGCCGCTGATCGACCTGCTGCGCTTCATCGGGCAGGGCGAAAGCAAGCCCACCAACCGCACCCGGCTCTTCATCAGCGAGGCCGGGGGGCAGGTCGTCGGCTTCCTCGCGGACCACGTGATCGGCCTGCGCCGCATCTTCGTGGCCGACAAAATGCCCGCCCCCGCAGGCTCGGGCACCTCTCAGGAATTCCTCGAAGGCGTGGTGCAGTCGCGCGAGCTGGGCTCGTTGAGCCTGCTTCACCTGCCGCGCGTGGTGCAGTCGGCCCGGCAGAAGTCGGTGGCAAGGTGAACGTCCCCGAGATGATCGATCTGGTGATCTTCGACGTGGCCGGCATTCGCTATGGCGCCGATCTCACCCAGGTGCGCCGCATCGACATTCACGAGCCGACCGAGAGCGTCGGCCAGCCGCTGGGTCCGCCCGCCGTCGGAAGCCGATCGTTGGTCTTCGAGAGCGGCCGTGGTCAGGAACGCCGCCTCACCGTCGATCAGGTGATGGGCGTCTCGCGCGTGCCCCTCACTTCTCTTCGCCGCATGCCGCCCGCCGTCAACGCGGCCCGCTTCTCCATTGGAGCATGGCTCGACGGCGACGCCACCGTGCTCCTCATCGATCTCCTCGCAACGGTCCCCAGCGACCCCAAGGAACCCCCCCATGGCCACTGAAACGAACGAGCCTCCCAAGAAGAAGAAGTCTTCTGCCGCAGCCGCCAGCACTGCCGGCTCGCCCTTCATCGGAGTGCTCCGCGGCGCGGCCGCAGGCAACTACGTGGCTCGCGTCGACGTGAAGGGCCTGACCGGCGAGCAGAAAGAGCTCGCCACGCTCCTCAACGATCTCCTCATTCGCGTCGGCTCTGAGCAGAAGACCGCGGTCTCTCGCCGGGAAGAGATGCAGCACCTGCTCGAGTCGGCCCAGTCTGCGCTCTCTGCGCTGGTGAGCCACGGCGACCTGACCACCTTCCAGTGGACGCCCATCGACGATCCGGTCATCGACCCGCTGCTCGACGGCTTCTCCAAGGTGATCGACACGCTGCGCACCTTCGTGCGTGAGATCAACGAAGCGGCGCTCAGGCTCTCGTCGTCGGCCAACGAAGTGCTCGCCGCGTCAACGCAGCACGAGTCGTCTTCCACCGAGCAGGCCGCGGCGATTCACGAGACGACCGCGACGATGGAAGAGCTCAAACACGCCTCGGCGCAGATCGCCGAGAACGCCGGCGCCGTCGCGCGCGTGGCAGAAGAGACGCTCAACTCAGCGCGTTCAGGCCGCGGCGCCATCGGTGAATTCATCGAGGCGATGCAGCAGATTCGTGCCGACGGCATCGCGGTGTCCGAGTCGATCACCAAGCTGCTGCGCCGGGTCGAGCGCATCGGCACGGTCGTCGAGGTCATCGACGAGATCGCCGATCGTTCCGACCTGCTCGCCCTCAACGCCGCCCTCGAAGGGTCGCGGGCCGGTGAAGCGGGTAAGGGGTTCTCCATCGTGGCCGCCGAGATGCGCCGCCTCGCAGAGAACGTCCTGGACTCGACCAAGGAGATCAAGAACCTCATCACCGAGATCCGTGAAGCCACCGCGGCCGCTGCGTCCGCCGCCGACGCCTCGCGCACCGCCACCGAGACGGGCGAACGCCTGGGCTCGGTCGCCGCGAGCGCCGTCGAAGGCATTCTGGCCGGTGTGCAGGAAACCAGCGACGCCGCCCGCGTGATCAACCTGGCCACGCAGCAGCAGCGCACGGCCACCGAGCAGGTGGTGGCCTCGATGGCAGAGATCGAAGACGTGACGCGCCAGACGACGCAGGCCAGCAAGCAGGCCACCTCGGCCGCCGCCGAGCTCACGCAGCTCGCCAGCCGGCTCTCGGATCTGATCAAGCGCTTCAAGGCGGACTGACGCCAAGGTGGATACCGAGGCCCTCAAGAAGTCCCTCCTCGTCAAGTTCGTGGAGGTGACGCAAGACCGGCTCCAGGCCATTCAACTGGGGGTTCTCGATCTCGAGAAGCCCGAGTCGAACGCCGCCGCCGAAGGAGTCGCGCGCGAGCTCCACACGATGAAGGGCGAGGCCCGCATGCTGGGCCTGGCCGCCATCGGTCAGCTCGCGCACTGCTGTGAGGATCTGCTCAAGGTCGAGCGCGAGAAGAAGGTCGAGACCCGCACGGCCACCGATCTTCTCCTGCACGCGTGCGATGCGTTGTCAGACCTGCTCGACGATCTCGAGGCGGCCAAAGAAGGCTCCGACGAGTCGAACGAGATGGCCGCCAAGATGTCGCAGATGGCGGGAACGCCGTTGCCGCCGCTCAAGCCGGTGCGCCCGGGGGCCAAGCCGAAGCTGGCGCTGCCGAAGAAGCCCGAAGGCGCCGTGCCCATGCCTGCGCCCACCGCTCCTTCTGGAGTCGCGGCGGTGCCTCGCGCGAGCAGCCCTGCGCCGAAGGCCCCTGAAGAGCGGGCCGAACGCGCCACGCCCATCGATCGCAGCATTCGCGTCAACGTCGAGATCCTCGACGCGCTGGGGCTGCTCGCAGGCGACCTGCTCGTCGAAAGCGCGCGATCGGGCCTTCGGGGCGCCGAGATTCAGGGGTTGTTCGAGCGCTTCTCGCGCCTGGGCGACAACCTGCTGCGCCTCTCTGAGACGCAGGACCTCGACGAGAAGGAGCGTGAGCGCGTGGCCCAGCTGGAGAGCGATCTCCACCTGCTGCGCGACGACGCCTTCCGCTTCGTGCGCAGCCACGCCGACGGCTTCAACACCCTGCACGGCAACCTGACGATGATGGCCGATCACGTGGCGGAAGCCCGCCTGATCCCCCTGGCGTCGGTCTTCGAAGCGTTCCCTCGCGCGGCCCGCGATCTCGCGCACGCGCAGAACAAGCACATCGAGATGGTGGTCGACAACACCAACGCGGGTGTCGATCGCAGCCTCGTCGCCGATCTGCGCGACGCGCTCGTTCACCTGCTGCGCAACAGCGTCGATCACGGCATCGAAGGCCCGGACACGCGCAGCACCCTCGGCAAGCCCGAGATGGGCCGCATTCACCTGCGCGCTCGCGCCGACGGCGACATGCTGCACGTGGAAGTCGAAGACGACGGGCGCGGCATCGACCCCGATCGGCTGCGCCAGGTCGCCGTGAACCGGCGGCTGCTCACCGAGTCGCAGGCCGCTTCGTTGTCCGAGCGCGAAGCGATGGAGCTCATCTTCCGCGCCGGGTTCTCTACGCGCGAAGAGGTCAGCGAGCTGTCAGGCCGCGGCGTCGGCATGGACGTGGTCAAGAAGAAGGTCGAGTCGCTGGGCGGCTCGGTCGCCGTCACCAGCCGAATCGGCCGCAGCACCACCGTCTCGCTTCGCCTGCCTCAGTCGCTCGCGCTCATGCGCGTGCTGCTCATTCGCATGGGCGATGACGTGTACGGCATGCCCGCGGCAGACGTCGAAGCGGTCGCGCGGTTCCGTCCTGAAGATCGTTTGGAGATCATGGGCACGGTGGCCGTGATGCACCGCGGCCGGCCCGTCACCATGGTGGCGCTCGGCCCGTTGCTCGGCCTCAACGGCGGGCCCAGGTTCGAGCGGCCCCCCTGCGTGGTGGTGCGCTACGGCGAAGATCTCGCGGCGCTGGTGGTCGATGGGTTCGTCGACGAGCGCGAGGTCGCGGTCAAGCCGGTGGGCGGCGACTTCCTCAAGGGTGCTCCGTTCGTCGCGGGCTCGGCGGCGCTGGAAGACGGGCGCATCGCGGTGCTGCTGCACGTGCCGGACATCATGGCCGAGGTGCGCAAGATGGCGCGGCCGGTCACCGAGGCGTCTCAGACGCGAAGGCTCAAGGTGCTGCTGGTCGACGACTCGCCCATCGCCCGTGCCACCGAGAGCGCGTTGGTGCGTGCGCTCGGTCACACCGTCGAAGAAGCGCAAGACGGCGAAGACGGCTGGAGCAAGCTTCAGAGCGCGGTGTTCGATCTCATCCTCACCGACGTGCAGATGCCGCGGCTCGATGGGTTCAGCTTGACCCGCCGCATCAAGCAGTCGGCCGAGCTGGCGAAGGTTCCCGTGGTCATCCTCTCGTCGCTCGCTTCGCCGGAAGACAAGCGGCGCGGTCTCGACGCTGGCGCAGACGCGTACCTCATCAAGGGCGAGCTGGGGGTCGAGAGCCTCGCGCTCACCATTGATCGGCTCACGTGAGTTGCCCGACGCTCCTCGTAGACACCAGTGGCACCGCGGCGGCGCGGTTTGCCTGGGTGTTTTCCGGCGAGCTCACGCGGGCCGGAGACGCGACGCCCCCCAGCCTGGCCCTCGAGCTCATTCGACGGGTCAACCCGAAGCTGCTGTTGATTGAAGTGGTCGACGCCTCGAGCGAGGTGCTCCGCCTGGTCGAGCGCGTGATGTCTGACGCGCCTCGGCCGATCGTGTTGTTGGTGGCTTCCCCCGCGGCGAGGCAGGCGGCGTTCGCGCTGCTCGATGCCGGCGCGCTCGAGGTCGTCTCGATTCCCGCCACGCTCGACGCGAAGGCAGAGTCAGAGCTTCGCAAACACCTCGTGCTGCTCTCGTCGATCTCGGTGGTGCGGCACCCGCGGGGGCGCAAGCGCCGCACGTCGGCGGGGCTGCCGATGGTTCGGCCCGAGTATTCGGTGGTGGCGATCGCGGCGTCCTTAGGGGGCCCCAAAGCGCTGGCCGAGGTGCTCGCCGATCTGCCGACTGACTTTCCCGCGCCGGTGGTGATCTGCCAGCACATCACCCCGGGCTTCTCGAACGATCTCGCGCGTTGGCTGGCCTCGGAGACCGGTCATCGCGTGCATGAAGCCGCGGACGGGCAGCGGTTGATCAAGTCAGAGTTCTTCATCGCGCCGTCGCATCTGCACCTGATCGTCAACCCGAGCGGGGTGATGCGGCTCGATGACAACGCGCCGATCGGTGGCTTCAAGCCGTCGTGCGACCTCTTGCTGCGCAGCGTGGCGCAGAGTTTCTCCAAGAAGGCGATCGGGGTCGTACTCACCGGCATGGGGCGCGATGGCGCGCGAGGGCTCGACGAGATTCGGAAGGCGGGTGGTCACACCATCGCGCAGGACCGTGCTTCGAGCGTGGTGTTCGGCATGCCCGGGGAAGCGGTCGCGATCGGCGCAGCCGAGCTGGTGCTGCCGCTCGATGACATCGGCGCTCAGCTCGTGAGGTGGCTCTCATGAGGGTTTTCCGGAACGAAATTGAGAGTGCCCCCCGTTCATGCCGAGCAGGGGACCCGCTTCGCTGGCGATCTCAACCGAAGGAACACCGGTCCTCCCGAGCAAGGAACCAGCTTCGCTGGCGATTTCGACCGAAGGAACACACCGGTCCTCCCGAGCGGAGTCGAGGGAGTACTTCTGCCTCGCGCGGCAGGTCACCCCTCG